>DASYCT010000204.1:0-5868 GCA_036500065.1 Chitinophagaceae bacterium
TTTTTCAGGCAATGTATTTGATTTCAACCCGGGCAGGTACAGGACAAGAACGAGAATACGCAACAATTTTTTATTGCCCGATGCCTATACCATCGATATCTACGCCCACCATCGCAACGATAAGAACCTGGATATGCACAAAGAAGTGGTCAAATTTTCCATCGTCGACATCGGTTCTTATATGGCGCCTTATGGAAAAGCCGCCGCTGATTTTACCACCGTTCTTGAAACATGCCACTGGCAATTGAACGAAAATGAATAATCTATAGCAGATGTCTATGAATAAATTGTATGAGAAGCTGTTTTATGAAGCCCTGCGCATCAGGCTCGTGGAAGAAAAGATCATTGAGATATACCCGACCGACAAGATACAAAGCCCGGTACACCTGTCGATAGGCCAGGAAGCCGTGGCGGTGGGAATCTGTAATAACCTCCTGCCCACGGATTTGCTGTATTCATCTTACCGCAGCCATGCCTATTATATCGCCAAGGGAGCGGACCTGGATAAAATGTTTGCCGAATTGTACGGCAAGGAAGCAGGTTGCGGAAAAGGTAAAGCAGGTTCCATGCACCTCGCCGAAAAATCGGTGGGCTTTATGGGCTCATCGGCCATTGTAGCCAGCACTATCTCGCATGCCGTGGGTTCGGCCCTTGCCTCCAAACGCCTTAATAAGGGACAGGTGAGCGTAGCCACCTTTGGCGACGGCGCTTCCGAAGAAGGATCTTACCACGAATCACTCAGCTTTGCCGCTGCCTTCCGGCTACCGGTTATTTTTGTTTGCGAAAACAACGGCCTTGCCATTCATTCCAAAATCGAGCAGCGGCATACCTATGTGGTGCACGAGCATGCCAAAGCCTACGGCGTAAAATCGGTCTACATTGAAGAAGGATACGACTTCATGAAAATAAATAAGGTCATGGCAGGGGTAGTGGAGTATGTGCGCGAAACCGGTCTGCCGTATGTAGTAGAGGTCAAAACCTATCGCTACAAGGAACACGTGGGCATCGGCGATGACCACAATGTGCCCTACCGCTCCGTGGATGAATTCAACGAATGGAAGAATGCCGATCCGCTGATACAGGACAAGGAAAGCATCGCTAAGTTTTCCGCAAAGATTAACGATGAAATTGCCCGGGCGGTAAAATTTGCCGAGGAAAGCCCTTTCCCGGCCGACAGCGAACTGCTGGCAGATATATATTGATATAAAAACATAGTAATGGTAACTATTTCAGAAAAGGTAATTACGTACAAGGAGGCGCTGCTCCGCTCGATGGATGATGCACTGGCCAACTTTCCAGGGGTGGTTATTATGGGCCAGGGCGTGGACGATCACAAAGGCACGTTTGGCAGTACGATCAACCTTGCCGGCAAATATGGTAAAGACAGGGTGTTCGACATCCCTCTTTCGGAAGAGGGCAACGCCGGTGTTGCCATTGGCGCCGCATTGAATGGCTTGTATCCCATCCAGACGCATATACGAAACGATTTTAGCCTGCTGGCATCCAACCAGCTGATCAATATCGCCGCCAAATACAAATACATGTACGGCGGTCATTTTGAAGTACCTTTTTTAACCCGGATGATCATCGGCAGGAGCTGGGGACAGGGCGCCCAGCATTCCCAAAGTCTGCAATCATTGTTTGCCCATATCCCCGGGCTGGTGGTGATAATGCCTTCCAGCGCCGACGCGGTGCTGGAGTCGTACCACCATGCCGTGGCCAATTACCGCGGGCCTGTTATTTCCATCGAGCACCGGTTGCTATACGATTTTACCTTCAAATCCACGTACGAATACGGCGCTACAGCACAGCACGATCCGTTTTCTTCCCGTATAGTGCGCAGTGGCAAGGATATAACTGTAGTGGCTACCTCCATCATGGTCATCGAAGCACAACGCATAGCAGATTACCTTGCAAAGGAATTTGCCATCGGGTGTGAAATTATCGACCTGCACAGCGTATCGCATTACGACAAGGACATGATACTGCGCAGCGTACGGAAAACCGGTAAGCTGCTTGTAGCCGACACCAGTTGGCAGGCTTACGGCGTCAGCGCGGAGATATCCCGCGTTGTTTGCGAAAGCGATCCTTCCATGCTGAAAGCTCCCGTGATCAGCCTGGGCATGCAGCCTTCTCCCTGCCCTACCTCGAAACACCTGGAGGATCTTTTCTACCCGGACGATCTCAGCTTTACCGAAAAAATTATCGAACTGGTAAAGGGAAAAAATCATGGCTTGCAATTGCCGGGGCGTTCCCTGAACGAAGTATATAAAAAATTTAAGGGTCCCTTCTAAACCTATGCCGCAGGCTGCCAATACGATCATTGAAGAGGACGCGGGTATAATCAACGGCAAGGTTGATTTTACCGCCCTGCAAAATAAAACCATTCTTATTACCGGGGCTTCGGGCCTGCTGGGCATCTATTTTCTCACCTGTCTTGGCCGGTTGGCAGAGCAGGGGATGGCCATTAAGGTGGTTGCCGTTTTCAGATCGGAACTGCCGCCCTACCTGGCCGGCAAAGGTTTTACCGGCATGCAAATATGCCGGGGCGATATTACCGATTATGAATTTTGCCGGTCGCTGCCGGAAGCAGATTATATTATCCATGCCGCCGGTTATGGGCAGCCGATGAAATTCATGGAGAGCCCCGAGAAGACATTAAAGCTGAATACATTTTCCACCTTCCTGCTGTTTGACAAGCTCCGGCCAGGCGGCCATTTTATGTTTGTGAGCAGCAGCGAAGTGTACAGCGGTCTTTCGCGCGATGTTTATACCGAGGACGAAATCGGTTCCACCAATACCACCCACCCCCGGGCCTGCTATATAGAAGGAAAAAGAGGGGGCGAGGCCATCTGCAATGCCTACCGGAGCAAAAACGTAAAGGCAAGCTCCGTCCGGCTGGCGCATACTTATGGCCCCGGCACTAAAAAGGGCGACAAGCGCGTTATCTTATCGTTTATCGAAAAGGCGCTGGCTGGCAAAATAGAAATGATCGACAAGGGAGAGGCAGTACGTACCTACTGCTACGTGGCGGATGCCGTGGAGATCATGTGGAAAATACTGCTGTCGGCAAAGGAGCCGGTGTATAACGTCGGCGGCAACTCGCAGACCACCATAGCCAACCTGGCTCACAGGATAGGCGCCATCATGAGCGTGCCGGTGATTATGCCCACGGGTAACGAGGGTGTGGCCGGGGCGCCCAAAGATGTAAAACTGGACATGCAAAAAGTGGCCGGCGAATTTGGCAAGACACAATATATATCGCTGGAAGAAGGCTTACAACGAACGATTAAATGGTATCTAACCATCCATAACCAATGAAGAAAGAAGATAAAATATTCATTGCCGGGCACAATGGCCTCGTAGGCTCGGCTATTGTAAGAAAGCTGCGCGAAGAAGGCTTTACCAACCTGGTAATGCGGGCGTCGAAGGAATTGGACCTGAGGGATAAGGCCGCTGTGACAAATTTCTTTGCCTCCGAAAAACCGGCTTATGTTTTCTTTGCGGCAGGTACGGTAGGCGGCATCATGGCAAATAAGACCTATCCGGCCGATTTTATTTACAACAACGTGTCGATGATATTTAATACCATCGATGCGGCGTATCGCCACCAGGTAAAAAAACTCCTGTACCTGGGCAGCAGTTGCATTTATCCTAAAAGCTGCCCGCAGCCCATTAAGGAAGAATACATGCTCACCGGCCAGCTCGAAGAGACCAACAAACCGTATGCGCTGGCAAAAATCGCCGGTATTGAGCTGTGCGCTTCCTACAACAGGCAATTTGGCACGGATTATATTTCGTTGATGCCCACGAATATGTTTGGCATTAACGATAACTACGATTTGCAAAACTCACACCTGGTAGCGGCATTGATACGCAAGTTTTATGAAGCAAAAGCCAAAAAGGCGTCTTTCGTCGAATTGTGGGGAAGCGGTGCTCCCAGGAGGGAGATACTTTCTTCTGACCAGTTGGCGAATGCCTGCTTCTACTTTATGCAACAATATTCGGGGAGCGATATCATCAATATAGGTTGTGGCGAAGACCATACCATCAGCGAACTGGCCGGTATGATAAAATCCATATCCGGCTATGAAGGCGAAATAAAATTTGACTCAAGTAAGCCCGACGGCACGATGAAAAAGCAACTCGACGTGTCGAGGGCTACCGGTCTCGGCTGGTCGGCCAAAAGCAATATATCGGAAGATTTGAAAAGAGCCTACCACGATTTTTCCGACAATTACGAACGATATACCAAAACTATATAATTACAATTATGTGGAAACTACAGGAAAACATACTGGAAGCAAAAGATAAAGAATACCTGGTCGATTTTATCGAGTCGACCGAGCGTTTTACCCAGTTTGAAAAGGTAAAGCAATTTGAGGCTTCCTGGTCAAAATGGCAGGAAACCGGTCATTCTACTTTTGTCAACTCCGGCAGTTCCGCAGATCTTGTAATGATGGATGCCGTCAAGGAGTTTTATAAGATAGAAGACGGCGCGGAAGTGCTGGTGCCCGCGGTAACCTGGACCACCAATATCACCTCCGTTATACAAACCAACCTGAAGCCTGTGTTTGTGGACGTAAACCTGTCGGATTTATCATTCGACTACGACAAGCTCGAAAAAGCGGTTACGGCCAAAACCAAAATTATCCTGGTCACGCATCTTATCGGCCTGCCTGCCGATATGGATAAGATAAAAGCCATCGCTGACAAACACAGCCTGTTGATCCTCGAGGACTGTTGTGAGTCGCACGGCGCTACGTTTAAGGGTAAGAAAATCGGCAATTTCGGTGTAGCCAGCACCTTCAGCTATTACTGGGGGCACCACCTGACTACCGTGGAAGGCGGCATGATTTGTACCGACAATGAAGACCTCAACGATCTGTTTATTCTGAAACGATCGCATGGCCTTGCCCGCGAGCTGCACCCTTCCAAGCACCAGAAGTATAAAGACAAATACCCGGATATCGACTTTAATTTTTTGTTTGTCACCCACGGCTACAATTTCCGCAATACCGAGCTGCACGCGGTACTGGGCATCGAGCAGTTGAAGCACCTCGACAACTACATACGCATAAGAAACCAGAATCACAGGCAATACCTGCAGGTAATAGATTCCATCAGGGATAAACTGTACATGATAGACAATCCCGGCATCTCGTCGTTCTGCCTGCCGTTTATATTCCGTAAAAAACAGGATAAGGAACTTTTTAAAAAGACCCTCGCCCAACGCAATGTTGAGAGCAGGCCGATTATAAGCGGTAACCTGCTGGTGCAGCCCTGCTTTTCGCAATACGGCAAATTCAGCGATTTCCCCAATGCACAGCTTGTACAGGAAAACGGCACTTATATCGGCAACAACCAGTTTGTCAACAGCGAGCGGCTGGGCATTCTCAGTAGTATATTAAAAGATACTTTCAGCAGTGTTTATACCGGATAGTACGTACAAATCGATACTGGAGTGTATGCCTGTCCTGTGCGTGGATGTGCTGATCCTGCACGAAGGGAAATGCCTTTTATTGTTACGTGACAACGAGCCGGCAAAAGGCACCTACTGGTTTCCCGGGGGCCGGGTGCATAAAAACGAAACATTGCGTAATGCGGCATTGCGTAAAGCGAAAGAGGAAACCAACCTCGATTGTACCTTCAGCCGGATAATATCGGTGGAAGAAAGCCTGTTTGACGCAACAGAAAGCATGCACACCGACGTGCATACGGTCAACGTATGCTGTGTGCTGGAAGCGCCGGATATTTCAGGGCTGCGGCCGGACCACCTGCATAAAGAATACATTTGGGCCGACAGTGTGGCAGGCGAATACCATCCTGCCGTAGCCAATCCCCTTGTTTTGCTGGGCCTGCCGTACA
>DASYCT010000205.1:0-3707 GCA_036500065.1 Chitinophagaceae bacterium
ATCATTGCCCCGGTATTGCAAAAAGAAGTTGAGCGCGGCGGTGGTGGCCTTTAGTTCATGACCACCTGCAATCAGTTCTTTGGCCCGTTCAATGATCCGCACGAGCATTTTTTCGGCACTTACCACGGTCTTATGCAGGTAGACCTGCCAGTACATAAGGCGGCGGCTGACCAGGAATTTTTCAATGGTGTAAATCGCATTTTCTTCCACGACCAGTTCCCCCTCATGCACGGTCAGCATCTTTATAATACGATCATAGCCAATCACGCCTTCCGAAACACCGGTAAAAAAGCTGTCGCGCGTGAGGTAATCCATGCGGTCCACATCGAGCTGCCCGCTCACCAACTGGTGGAGGAATGGTTTTTTATAGTTATTGGTAAATATGTCAATGGCGGTATCGAGCTGCCCCCTGCTCATTTCGTTGAGGTAACGCATGATAAGGATGGATAGCTGTTCGTGGTGAGCGCCGGGCAGCAGTTTATGTTCGAGGGCATGGGAATAGGGTCCATGACCGATGTCGTGCAGGAGAATGGCGATCTTTGCGCCCAGTTCTTCTTCGGTAGAAATGGCGACACCTTTGCTTTTGAGTTCATTGAGGGCGCTGCACATCAGGTGATAGGCCCCGAGCGAATGGTGCAGGCGGGAATGGACGGCGCCGGGATATACCAACTGCGCAAAGGCCATCTGGTGGATGCGGCGGAGGCGTTGGTACCAGGGATGCGCCATCAATCGTAAGATCAGCGGGTGGTCTATCGTAATAAACCCATATACCGGGTCATTGATGATTTTTCGTGTGACGGAAGACATTACTGTTGTTTATTTGTTAAAACGCCTGCCTCATGCAGCGGACAAAAGTACAAAGGCTGCGCAGATAAATTACATTTGTTGGATACGGCCCCGCCGCAAGGACATGTGACAATAGATAATTTCGTAAAAAAATACCTCTTATGGCTTTACCAATAATACTCTGGGTGGATGATGAAATCGAGAGCCTGCAATCCCAGAAATTATTCCTCGAAAATAAAGGATACGATGTAAGGACCCTCACCAATGGTTTTGATGCCATCGATTATGTGAAAGATAACCTCGTGGATGTAGTACTGCTGGACGAATCGATGCCCGGCATTACCGGCCTGGAAACGCTGGCCAAGATAAAGGAAGTGAACCAGCAGATACCTATCGTGCTTATCACGAAGAACGAAACGGAGAACCTGATGGATGAAGCCATCGGTTCGCAGATCAGCGATTACCTGATCAAACCGGTCAATCCCAAACAGGTCTGGCTAAGCCTGAAAAAAATACTGGACAACAAGCGGCTGGTGGCGGAAAAGACCACCTCGGCCTACCAGCAGCAGTTCCGCAACCTGTTTATGGCCCTCAACAGCAATCCCGATTACAACGAGTGGATGGAGATATACCGGAAACTGGTGTACTGGGAGCTGGAAATGGGAAAAAGCGATAGCCCTGAAATGATGGAAGTGTTCCAGAGCCAGAAACAGGAGGCCAATACCGAGTTTTTAAAATTCGTATCGCGCAACTATGCTTCCTGGGTAAACCCGAAAAATACCACGGGACCGGTCATGAGCCATACCCTGATGCAGAAAAAGCTGTTCCCCGCCGTGGAAAAAGGAGTGCCTACGTTTTTTATTTTAATCGATAACCTGCGGTTCGACCAGTGGAAAGCCATACAGCCCATTTTTGCCGAGAGCTTCCGCATCCTCGAAGAAGAAACGTTTTACAGTATTTTACCAACCGCCACGCAATACTGCCGGAATGCCATTTTTGCGGGATTAATGCCGATGGATATTGAGAAGCAATACCCCAACCAATGGAAAAACGATGAAGAAGAAGGGGGAAAGAATTTGTTCGAGGAAGAACTGTTCCGCCAGCAGTTGAAACGGCTGAAGAAAGATTCCATGCGGGTATCCTATACCAAAATAGTCAACAACAACGCGGGGCAGGAGCTGGTCAACAACATACATAACCTGCTGGGCAATGACCTGAATGTGATCGTGTACAATTTTGTGGACATGCTGAGTCATGCGCGTACCGAAATGGAAGTGCTGAAGGAACTGGCCGGCGATGAAATGAGCTATCGCTCGGTGACGCGCAGCTGGTTTGAACATTCTCCCCTGCACCAGGCGTTGAAAAAGATCGCGGATAAAAAGATCAATATCGTGCTGGCTACCGATCATGGCAGTGTGCGGGTAAAGACCCCGTATAAGGTAGTGGGTGATAAACAAACCACCACCAACCTGCGGTATAAGCATGGACGTAACCTGAATTATGAGCCAAAGGAAGTGCTGGCTTTCCGTGACCCCAAGGAAGCGGGCCTGCCGGTACCTACCATTAATTCCTCGTTTATCTTCGCTAAGGAAGACGGCTTCCTGTGCTATCCCAATAATTATAATTATTACGTGAACTACTACCGCAACACCTTCCAGCATGGCGGGGTGAGCCTGGAGGAGATGATCGTGCCGGTTATCAGGATGACGAGTAAATAGCGCCTTCGGCGCCATTTTTTCAACACGGAGTATAAAGGAGATTAGGAGGACACGGAGATATACTATGAAAAAATACTCCGTGCCCTCCTTTACTCCGTCTTACTCCGTGTTGAAAATCAGGTGCCGAAGGCGCCGTGGTTGTCGGTTATATGTGGATAAGTTGGGAACAGCAATGCCCGCTAAAACTTAATTGCTGTTAACTTTGTAGTGAAACAAATAATTCTCCCCCCGGGGGATGATCCGTATGAAATACACGCAATCTACGCTCGACAAAATAGAGAAGGTGCTGGATGAAACAGGGTATATCGTGCGCTATGAAAGAGGCAATTTTCAAAGTGGTTACTGTATCCTCGAAGCGAAAAAAGTGGTTGTTTTAAATAAATTCCTGCAGATGGAAGGCCGTATCAATACGTTGATGGATATTGTTCCCCAACTGAAAATCGAGCCGGGCGAGCTTTCTCCCGAAGCCCGGAGGACCTACGACGACATAGTATCCAAATACCATACAGAAGAGAACTAAGGGTTGATTTTTCTTGCTTATTACCTACTTTTGCAGGTTGTGTTCCATCCCCCGCTAAAAATAACGTTTCTTGGCACCGGCACCAGTGGTGGCGTACCCATGATAGCCTGCGGTTGCGAGGTATGCATGTCAACCGATCCGAAAGACAAACGGCTTCGCTGCAGCATATTGGTGCAGTCGGCCACTACTACCCTGGTCGTGGACACGGGACCCGATTTCCGTTACCAGATGCTGCGGGCAGGCGTGAAACACCTGGACGGCATTCTTTTTACCCACCCCCATAAGGACCATGTGGCAGGCCTGGACGATGTAAGGGCATTTAACTTTTTCCAGCAAAAGCCCATGAATGTTTTTGCCAACGAAATGACGCAGGAAGTCATCATCCGCGAATTTCCCTATGCTTTTGCCGATACACGTTACCCGGGAGTGCCTGAAATAACCCTCAATACGATCGATATGGAGTCGTTTATGGTGGGCGATATACCGGTAACGCCCGTACAGGTATGGCACATGAAAATGCCGGTACTGGGGTTTCGCTTTGGGAATTTTACCTATATCACCGATGCCAATCGTATCGACGGCCCGGAAAAAGAAAAGATAAAAGGAAGCGAAGTGCTGGTGCTGAACTCCCTGCGGATGGAAAAACATATTTCACATTACAGCCTGCCGGAAGCCATAGAAGT
>DASYCT010000206.1:0-12377 GCA_036500065.1 Chitinophagaceae bacterium
GCGCCGGATAAAAGAACGGCGATAAGGGAAGAACCATATACATCGGCGGCTGTTTCAAAACTGGCGTCAATGCCTGGCCGGCTGTAATTGATCTTTTCCGAATCGTCGAGTGAGAAGCTGTAATCTTTTTCGATCAATAAATGATAATCCGCCGGGGCAATATAAAGATAGCCGGGCCGTATGGGCTCTTTTTCTTCCACCTCTTTTACGCGCAGGCTGGTTTTGGTCGACAGCAGGTCCGCGAGCAGGTTGTCGTTGGAGTTTTTCCGGTGCAACACAATTACCACCGGCGCGGGCAAGTGTCCGGGCAGGGCAGTCAGCATTTTCAGGATCACGTCCAGGCTGCCGGCAGAGCCGCCAATCACCACTAGCCGGTAGGATCGCTTTACATGATTTTCCTCCATATCCTTTCCTTGTTTTCCAGTTGGGAATATTTTTTTACGACCACCGAAAACTTCAGGCTCTCCTTCGCGCCCAGCGCCAGGAATCCCAGTTTCTCGAGGCTTTCATCAAACAGGCTCAATACGCGATCCTGCAATGGGCGGTCGAAATATATCAGCACATTCCTGCACAGGATAAGCTGGAATTCGTTGAACGACCGGTCCGACACCAGGTTATGAGTGGAAATGATCATCCTTGTTTTCAGATCGTCGTTTAGCTTCGCCCAGTCATACTTGGCGGTATAGTAATACGAAAAGTCCTTTTTACCGCTGGATAAAATATAGTTCTCCGAGTATTGCTTCATCTGGCTGATGGGGAATATCCCCTTGCGCGCTTTTTCCAATACGCCCGGGTTGAGATCCGTCGCATACAGCAATGACTTATGCAGCAGGTTGGCTTCCTGCAATAAAATGGCCATGGAATAAACCTCTTCACCGGTAGAGCAGCCCGCATGCCAGATACGGATAAACGGGTGCGTGGCCAGTACAGGAATGATTTCATCCCGCAGGGTTTTGTAGAAAGACGGGTCGCGGAACATTTCCGTTACGTTGACCGTCACCTCCTCTACAAACCGGCGCAGGTAATCGTTGTCGGTTCTTATTTTGTAACGCAGTTCTGCAAAGCTGGCAAACTTATCCATCATCATCAGCCTGCTGATGCGTCTTTTCACCGAGGCGCGCGAATAACCATTAAAGTCATACCCGTATAGCTCCCACAGGTCGTTGAGCAGAAGCTCTATCTCCTCATCTCTTGCAAATACGGCTTCCATGTGTTTAGTTTATATGCTCGTTCAGTATTTCCAGCAAATCATCCACGTTCACGGGTTTGGGCAGGTAACCATCGGCTCCTGCCGCAAGACATTTTTCCCGGTCGCCCTTCATCGCCTGTGCTGTGACAGCAATGATGGGCAGGTCCCCCGCATGTTCGACGGCGCGGAGTGCGGGGATTCCTTCGTAGCCGTCCATTTCAGGCATCATCATATCCATCAGGATGATATCAATGCCCGTATGGTTGTACAGCAGGGTCAGCGCTTCCCCGATTCCTGTAGCGCAAAGACATTCAAACCCTCTTGATCGCAGGACGGCGGAGAGCGCGAATGTGTTGCGGCTGTCATCGTCGATAATCAATATTTTCTTAGCAGTTGCTTCCATATAACCAGTCAATAAATTCTTTTTGTTAAGCTCCCCGGTCGTACAGCCATACGCGCAGGAGGGATAAAAGCTGGTCGATGTCGACAGGTTTGGTGATATAATCGGATGCACCCGCGGCAATACATTTCTCCCGGTCGCCGGTCATGGCTTTTGCCGTGACCGCGATGACCGGCAGGTTCTTAAACTTCCGATCCTTGCGTATGCGCCGCGTGGTTTCATAGCCGTCCAGTTCGGGCATCATCATATCCATCAGTACGATGTGCACGTCCGGGTGCTGTTGCAACTGGAACAAGGCTTCTTTGCCATCGGTGGCGCTCAGGACTTTCATCTTGAAATTTTCCAGCGCCTTGGTCAGCGAAAAAATATTGCGCACATCGTCATCGGCAATCAGCACGATTTTATCCTTCAGCACTTCGGTCAGGGCGCCGAGCCTCCTGTATTGGCCCGAACCGGGGTCAGGGCGTTTGTTTTCTTCCACCAGGTGAAGGAAAAGGGATACCTCGTCCTGTATGCGCTGGTAAGAATGCGCCGTTTTGATAACAATCGAGTCGGCGTATTGCCGGATCTTCAGTTCCTCCGTTTTGGAAAGACTCTTGCCGGTGAAGATAATGATGGGCAGGTTTTCGAGCCCCGGGGTTTTCTTTACTTCTTCGAGCGTATCGTAGGAATGCTGGTGCGGGATACCCATGTCGAGGATAACGCAATCCACCTCTTTTTTGTGCAATGCTTCAATGCTGTCGGACACATTGCTCCGGATCTCCGAATTGACGTTGAAGGTTTCGAGGAAATAGGCCAGCGCCTTGGCGTGCATGTTGTTTTCTTCTACGATCAATACTTTTTTGGGATGGTGGTTAAGCACATATTCTATCTTTTTGAAAATTTCCTGCATCTTTTCAAAAGCCACCGGTTTGTTGATAAAGTCGATGGCGCCGCTGCTCAGGCTTTTATTTTTTAATTCATACGATGACATAATATGTACAGGTATATGCCGCGTACGGGAATCGCCTTTCAGCTCTTCCATCACTTCCCATCCGTCTTTTACCGGTAGTTGTATATCAAGCAGGATGCCGGTGGGCTTGTATTTGACGGCCAGTTCAAGGCCCTCATCGCCGCGTACCGCTACCACTCCTTTATAATTCTTTTTGCGGGTAAATTCCAGCAATGATTTGGCGAAATTGGTATCGTCTTCTATGATAAGGATGACTTTGTCCTGTTCTTCAATCGTGTTGCGATCGTCGGCGATGCCTGCCGGTATGATTTCGCTGATGTATTTTTTCTCTGTTTTCACAGGAGCGGACTGCGCCGTTTCTTTTGGCGGCAGCGGAGCCGCTTTTTGATGAAGCCCGCCGGGGGCAGTTTTAATGACAGGTTTTGCAACGGGCAGGTAAAGGATAAATTCACTGCCTTCGTTGGGCTCGCTGGACAACTGTATCTCTGCTCCAAGCAGTTTTGCCAGTTCCCGGCTGATGGACAGCCCGAGCCCCGTACCGCCATACTTCCTGCGCGTGGAACCGTCCGCCTGTTGGAAGGCTTCAAAAACCAACTGCTGCTTTTCTTTGGGAATACCAATGCCGGTATCCTTTACCGTGATGCAAATAATATCCGTGCGGTGCTGCAGCATCGAAAGATGCAGGCTTACACTTCCTTTGGCCGTAAACTTCAGGGCGTTGGAAAGCAGGTTTTTCAATACCTGTTCCAGCCGCATTTTGTCGGTTTCAATGACTGCCGGCACTTCCGGTTCTACGGTGATGGTAAATGCCAGGTTCTTTTCTTTGGCCACCGGTTTAAACAGGGCATTCATATCATTTACTATTTCAGGAATGCCCACCGTAGCGTATTCAAGCTCCATCTTGCCCGATTCGATCTTCGACAGATCCAGTATTTCATCTATCAGCGACAGGAGTCCCTGCCCCGAGCTTTGTATCACGCGGGCATATTCCACCTGGTCGCCGAGCAGGTTCTTCTCGTTGTTTTCCGACAGCAGGCGGGACAACAGCAGGATGGAGTTCAGCGGTGTGCGCAGCTCATGGCTCATGTTGGCAAGAAATTCCGATTTGTATTTGGTGCTCAATGCCAGCTCTTCCGCCTTGCTTTGTATTTCGTGGTTTCTTTCTACGATCAACTGGTTTTTTTCTTCCAGCAACCGTGTTCTTTCTTCCAGTTCCTGGTTGGCTTGCAGCAATTCCTCCTGTTGCACTTTCAGTTCTTCTTCGGAAGCCTGTAGTTTTTCCGCCTGTATTTCCAGTTCCGAGTTCATGTTTTCCAGTTCGCTGTGCTGTGCCTGCAGTTCTTCGGACTGCGATTGTGTTTCTTCCAGCAGTTCCTGTAGTCGTTGCCTGTTTTGCGCGGTATTGATCACGATGCCCACATTGTGCGAAATGGCCTTGAAAAATTCATGATCGTTCTGGTTGTAGGTTTTGGTGCTGGCGAGTTCTATAACTCCTTTTACCATACCCTCAAAGAGTATGGGAAGGGCTACGATAGCTTTGGGTTTTACAGCGCCGGTAGCATAACTGATGGATATGTCTTCGGGTGCAATGTCCGTCAGTACAATTTCTTTTCCGCTGGCGGCGCACTGGCCGGTCAGCCCTTCCCCAAGATTGATTTTCTGGCGGCGGCCCTTGTGTTCAAACGCCACCCCGCTCGTAAACTCCAGCGTGTTGTTGCTGTCCAGCAGGTAGAAAGCGCCCACCTGGCTGTGGGTATAGGCCGATACATATTCAATAATATTCTGGCCCAGCGTGCCAATACTTTTTTCCCCGAGCATTTTTTCATTCAGGCCGGCAATACCCGCCTGCAACCATTCCTTATCGGACAGCAATCCAAAGGAATAATCCAGCGATTCCGCCATTTTGTTGAGCGAACCCGACAGGCTGCCCAGTACATCTTTTCCGGCATCATCTACCCGTATGGTATAGTTGCCGGAAGAAATCTTATCGGCGATATTCCGGATGATGTCGATGCGATGGGAAATATCGGCGTCCTTGTCTTCCAGTTCCTGCTGAAGGCGGGTTCTTTTTTCAAAATCGGCGTTGATGCGGGAAAAGAAAACGATGGTGATGATCAGTGATAAGGCGGAAGCGATTATAATAAGAATGGGAGTGTAGGTGGCATATTTATTCATGTTGCTGGTGCGGGCGTTCAGGATATTCTGCTCCCTGTCTTCCATTGTTTTTATCAGCGTGCGTGCATCGTCCATGGTTTCTTTGCCGGCATCCAGTTCGGACAGGTTGTAGGGCTGGTTCTTTTTTTTCAAATCGATAAGGCTTTGTAGTAACCCTATCCTTTTTATGATAAGCCCCCGCAGTTCTTCGACACTTTTTTGCTGGTCGGGATTACCCAGGGTATATTTTCTTATCGTGCCTACGATGTCCAATGCCCTTTCGGAAGCGCCGGTATAAGGCGCGAGGTAGGCCTCTTTACCGGTGAGCAAATAACCCCGCTGACCGGTTTCCGCATCTTTCATGGTGGAGATAACGTTTTCGAGGTTCAGGATGACGGTATTGGTGTGGTTGACCAGGGCGGCGCTTTCGAGCAGGCCGCTGATGCTGGAATAGGAAGCAATGGACGTGATCACCAGTAGAAAGAGAGATAACCCGAAACCAATCAAAAGGTTTCTTTTATAAGCGGGGGTTGTTTTGGAAACAGTCTGCATGGATTGTACAGGGGTTATTGTTTGGAAGAATTGAGTTGCTGGCGGATAGGCAATACCATGATAAAGGTAGAGCCCCCGCCTTCGGTGCTGCGCGCACTGATAATGCCATTGTGCTTGTCGATGATTTTCTTTACGATCGCCAGCCCGATACCTGTTCCCTCGTATTCCTCCCGGGAATTCAGGCGCTGGAAGATGGTAAATATTTTATCCAGGTAAATTTCATTGAAGCCGATGCCATTATCGCGAATAGATATACGGCAATAGCCGCCGCCGGGAGCGGGAAGCGCATCGATGGCTTTCTCCGCCACTGTTTCAGCTTTTATTTCGATGACAGGGGGAATGTCCTTTTTAAAGAATTTAAGCGCGTTGCTGATGATGTTCTGGAATACCTGCCGCATCTGCCCCGGGATCACTTCCAGCGGGGGAATATCGCCTATGGTAATAATGGCGCCGCGTTCCTGTATGATCAGCTCCATATCGAACAGGATGTTTTCTATCACCTCTTTCATATTGGTGGTATGAAAAAGACTGTCCACCGAGAGACGTGAATAGCTAAGCAGGTCGTTGATCAGGCTGGTCATTCGTTCGGAGGCGGTGATGACCCTGTTCATATACGATAGCCCTTCTTCATTGTCGTCGAGAAACCGGTCCCGGATCAGGTTGCCGAATACCTGTATTTTCCGCAGCGGTTCTTTCAGGTCGTGTGAGGCGATGGAGGCGTATTGCTGGAGTTCGTGGTTGCTGGCTTCCAGTTCGATATTGCTTTTTTGCAGCTCGTCGGTGCGCTGCGCCACTTTTTGTTCCAGCAACTGGTTGAGCGCCTGCAACTGGTTTTCCGCCTTTTTCCTGAATTCGATTTCATCTTCCAGCGCTTTCTGGATGGTATTCAGCTTTTGGTTTTGCTCGGAGAGACGGTAAAAGTTTTTCACTTTCAGCAGGAGCAAATCGGAATCGAAGGGTTTTGTCACATAGTCGATGCCCCCGGAGGTATAGCCCCGTGTAATAAATTTCTTGTCGGTATTGACGGCGGAGAGAAAAATAATGGGAATATCACGGGCCTTGCTATAGCCTGAAATGGCTTCCGCCACTTCAAACCCGTCCATGCCGGGCATCTGTACATCGAGAACGATCAGGGCGTAGGTATTTTTTAATATTTTCTTCAGGGCTTCTTCACCTGAACAGGCTGTATCGACCTTGAATTTATTAAGTTCCAGTAAGCTTTTTAGCGAAAAGATGTTTTCCTTTTGGTCATCTACAATCAGTATCATGCCTGAAAATAAATAAAAAATGAACGTTGGGTTTTTAAAACGATAACAGTTGGAAAATCGGGGAAACACAGGGGCGCAAACTCCCCATTTTGGGTATGTTGCCGACAATCCAATTATTAGCTTGTACAGGATTGAATTACTCCCGGCAACGCTTCCCTGCTGCTGTTTCCCTTTACCGGCGGCGGTTTTGCTAAATCGCGCCACTGCATCCCCACCGCACCGGGTATTTCAATCCATCCATAAAATGAAAAACCTATGCCATAGCCGGTTTTATACGATTAAACACCGTAAAAACCCTATAAACACCCGTTGGTGCTGCATCTTGGAAGATGACCATTATCACCAAATTTTCGACCTATATTTCTTTTGCACCGACTGTGTGGATTTCGATTAGGAAAGGGTGCTGAATTATTTTAAATTGTGGGTAAGTGCGTAAAGGCCTGTGGATAACCCTGTGTATTCGGTGGATACCCTGTGTATAGCGTGGCAATAAATATAGAAGAACATTTTGTTTTTTTTCAAAACAATTGCAGTCTATATTCGCCGTCCTGACCTACGGGATAACGTTCAGTTCATAGTTTGGTAACATTCACGTAACACAAGGCTGGAACACTAACCCACAAGTCATTGGTTGGAAAATTCCAATTGATTGGCAGGCATATTTGTCGCCCATTCCGAAGAAAAACCCCCCAAGCCTTCATCGTATGAAATAGATCAGTCAACCCAATGGTTTAACCTTATTGTAGCTGCCAAAACATGGATTTAACTAACCTTAATAAAGACCGCAAAGCAAGGCGTAATAAGAGCTCTATTGATATCAGCACCATGGTTTATGGAAAGGTGCCTCCCCAGGCCAAAGACCTGGAGGAAGCCGTACTGGGTGCCATTATGCTCGAAAAAAGCGCCTTCGATACAGTAGCCGAGATTTTAAAGCCCGAATGCTTTTATGTGGAGGCCCACCAGCGCATTTTTAAGTGCATGCAGGGGCTTCAGCAGAAAAGCCAGCCCATCGATATTCTTACGGTGGTCGAGGAGCTGAAAAACAAAAGCGACCTCGAAGTAGTAGGGGGGCCTTATTTTGTCACCCGGCTCACCAATTCCGTTGTTTCCAGCGCCCACATCGAGGCGCATGCCCGTATCATCCTGCAGAAATTCATCCAGCGTGAGCTGATACGCATCAGCGGCGAAATACTCAATGATTCTTACGAGGACTCCACCGATGTATTCGACCTGCTGGACGATGCCGAAGGCAAACTGTTTGAGATTACCAACAATCACCTCCGCAAGAACTTCGACAAAATAGACGATGTACTGGTGAAGACCGTGGCGCGTATTGAAGAAATGCGCCATAAAAACGAAGATATTACCGGGGTTCCCACCGGCTTTCCCACCATGGATAAGATTACCTATGGCTGGCAGAGCACCGACCTGATCATCCTGGCGGCCCGTCCTTCGGTGGGTAAAACGGCTTTCGCCCTTAACCTGGCGCGCAATGCCGCCCTTCATCCTACCAAGCCGACAGGGGTAGCGTTTTTCAGTCTTGAAATGAGCGCCGGGCAACTGGTGCAACGTATCCTTTCTGCCGAAAGCGAGATCATGCTGGAAAAGATTGCCCGGGGCAAGATGGAAGAACATGAAATGAAGCAACTCTACGCCAAGGGTATCAACCGTCTTTCGGAAGCCAATATATTTATCGACGATACCGCGGCCCTCAACATCTTTGAACTGCGGGCCAAATGCCGTCGTCTCAAAAACAAACACAATATCGGCCTTATCATCATCGACTATCTGCAGCTCATGAGCGGCGCCGGCGATAGGAATTCCAACCGCGAACAGGAAATCAGTAGCATTTCCCGCAACCTGAAAGGACTTGCCAAGGAACTGCAGGTGCCCATTATCGCCCTTTCGCAGTTGAGCCGTGCCGTGGAATCGCGCAAGGAAGGCAACAAGATGCCCCAGTTGAGTGATTTGCGGGAATCGGGCGCCATCGAGCAGGATGCCGATATGGTGATGTTCCTTTACCGCCCGGAATACTACGAGATCAACCAGAACGAGATGGGCGAAAGCAATAAGGGAGAGACCCATGTGCGTATCGCCAAACACCGGAACGGTTCGCTCGAAACCATCAAGCTGCGCGCTTTACTGCATATCCAGAAATTTGTGGAGGAAGAAGATTTCGGCAACAATGGCGGCATGGGCGGCGGCGGAAGCTGGCGTCCGGTGCCTACCGATGATGCAGCAGGCGGTAGCGGCGCAAGATTGTATGTGCAGGCGGGCAGCAAAATGAAGGATTTGCCCCAGGAGGATGACGAAACCCCGTTCTAAACAGCATAGTTCATGGCCCTGCCATTTTTTTACCAGGAAGCAATCGACCCCGATCAAACCATCGTAGACCTCGATGGCGACACTTCCCGGCATGTTATCAGCGTGCTGCGTATGAAACTCGGCGACCCGGTACATCTTACCGATGGTAAAGGCCTCCTGCTCACGGCTGAGATAATGGAAGAATACAAGAAAAAATGCAGCGTGCGGGTAACCGCTTCCCGGTTTATCGATCCCCGCCCCCGTAAAGTGACCATCGCAGTTTCCCTGTTGAAGAACAATCACCGCTTTGAATGGTTTCTCGAAAAGGCCACCGAACTGGGCGTGGCTGAAATCATCCCCCTGCTGAGCGAGCGTACCGAGCGCCAGCATTTCCGTGCCGACCGGATGAAGAATATGTTGGTAAGCGCCATGCTTCAATCACAGCAGTCGTGGTTGCCCGTATTGCACGAGCCGGTGGCCGTGGAGACCCTGATCCGGCAATCATCGCAGCAGCAAAAATTTATTGCCCATTGTATAGACGACGAGAAAAAAAACCTCGGCGACCTCGTGGATACCAGCCTTGCCTCACAGGTAATATTGATTGGGCCCGAAGGCGATTTTACTGCCGCAGAAATTGACCTTGCCTTGCTGCAGGGGTTTGTGCCCGTTACACTCGGCGATACGCGCCTGCGGACCGAAACCGCGGGTGTGGTGGCGGCAACGCTGCTGATGGTTAAGTAATAGTTGCAGGTTACTTTAATTCTTTTCCTCTTCCTTTATCCGGGGTTCTCTTAACTCCACCGGGTTGCGCCGTTGCTTTGCCTTGCGCCGCATGCGCAGGTTGAGTAGCTCCACGCCAAAGGAGAAGGCCATGGCTACATAAATATATCCCTTATCAATATGGCTATGGTGCACCGGTTCCAGCCCTTCAAAAAACAGGCTGAATCCCACCATCAGCAGGAAAGCCAGCGCCAGCATCTTCAGCGTTGGGTATTTATGAATGAACGTGGATATCTTTTCGGAAAAAAAGAACATGATGATCATGGCGATGATGACGGCAATGATCATAACAGTGATTATTTTGGCCAGCCCGATGGCGGTAATGATACTGTCAAACGAAAAAACCGTGTCGATAAGGATGATCTGGCCAATGACGGCGCCCAGTGAACCGGGTTTGTATTTGGGATTAAAGCTTTCATCTTCCCCTTCCAGCTTGCTGTGGATTTCCTTTACCGTTTTGTATAAAAGAAAAATACCTCCACCGAGCAGGATAAGGTTTTTTATGGTGAAGCCGTAACCGGTCAGTTGCTTTATCCAGCCGATATCGCGGTTGCCTTCGGTGACCAGCCAGCCGATGCCCATGAGCAGTGCTATGCGTATCGCAATGCCGGCCAGCATCCAGCTCCGGCGCGCTTTGAGCCGATCCTTTTTGTCGAGCGGAAGCATCAGGATGGAAACAAAGATCACGTTGTCGATGCCAAGCACGATTTCCAGTGTGGCCAGGGTGAGTAAGCTGATAAGGGCGTCGAGGGTCAATAATTCGTGCATCCGGTGTTTTTAGTTGCACGGCAAAAATAGGTATCGGCGGCCTATAAAGACGCCTGTATTTCAGGCTGCCTGTACAAGCCTCTTTTCTTAATGTTTTCCCAAATTCAGGGCCCGCACAATTTTTTCCTGTACGGGGAGTTATTATATCAAACACAAACTACTTCTATTCGACTTCATATCTACCCGCACTCTGTTTACAACATTTTCTTTTAGCCTTCGGGCTGCGTGTTTCGTACCGTGATCAAACTAAACTTCTAAACCGAATGAAAACAATCCTCTTTCTGCTTGGCATAGCTGTGTCCCTGGGCGTATCGGCACAGGTAAGCGACAATCCCGCTACGGCGGCATCTGTGAAACTGGGCCTTTCTTATGTGCATGATTTTCCGGGCCTCAATGGCTTTGGCGCACATGGTGAATACGGGTTTCCACTTGCCAACTGGCTGCAGGGAGAAGTAGGATTAAAGCGTATACAGGCTTCGGGCTATCCCCGGACGGCCACCGTGAATGAATACACGAGGTCTACCACGCTGGATTTTAACCTGCTGTTTGTTCCTTACAGCAATGCCAGCGGCGCGTTGAAAATAGGAGGCGGTTATTCGTTTGTTTTTTACAACCTGCGCCGCAGCAACCCGGTGTTCGAGACTACCGGAACGGATAAAGAGCCCAGTTGGCAGGTGCAGGACAGCCGGGGAGAGACCAATGGGTGCAGCCTGGTGGGTGAGTATGAATATTATTTTTCAGAGAATGTCTCCGCGGGGGCAAGGGTATCACTGGCCAAAGCATACAGCGGTCATGTGTGGATGGGTGGACCCTTCGTGGCGATAAAATTATAAAGATATTACAGGGTATATAAGGACGGATGGTTTGCAAGGGATGGCATCTTTCAGTTGGACGAAGGATGTCGTCCCTTTTTCGTTTAAAGCGCTTTGGCGATTTTTTTTACAATGCCCGGTCCCTCGTAGATAAATCCTGTCCATACTTGCACCAGTGCGCCGCCCGCGGCCAGTTTATCCTTTGCATCGGACCCGGTAAAAATGCCGCCGGAAGCAATCACCGGCAATTGCCCGTTTGTTTTGCGGCAGATATACTGCACGATTTCAGTCGCCCGCGCGCGAAGGGGCAGACCGCTCAACCCGCCTGCCCCGATAGCGGCCACACGGGCGGGGCTGGTAAGAAGATGATCGCGGCTGATGGTAGTATTGGCGGCCACCAGCCCGTCCAGCTTTATCTCCAGCGCCAGGTCAATCACATCGTCGATTTGCTCCTGCGAAAGATCAGGAGCTATCTTTAGTAGTAATGGCTTAGGGCCTCCTGTAAGCTGCTGGCGGTTAATGGTTTGTAAATGGGAGAGTATTTTGCGTAAAGAATCTTTTTCCTGCAGTTCCCGCAGACCGGGCGTATTGGGCGAGCTCACATTGACCACGAAATAGTCCACGCAATCATACAGCTCCCGGAAGCAAGTCTCGTAATCCTTCCAGGCATCCTCATTAGGCGTGGATTTATTCTTACCGATATTACCCCCTATAACCAGCTTTGAGCCGCCTAATTCGCCCCCATTCGCGCCCATTCGCGTCAATTGGCGTCCCCGGAGACGGTCGGCTATCACTTTTACCCCATGATTGTTAAACCCCATCCGGTTGATAAGCGCCTTGTCTGCCGGCAGGCGGAACAAGCGCGGTTTATCGTTGCCCTCCTGTGGTTGGGGCGTCACGGTGCCTATTTCCACAAAGCCAAAACCCAGCGCTTCCAGTTCATCGAGGTACAGGGCGTTTTTGTCAAAACCCGCCGCCAGGCCAATAGGATTGGAAAAAGACAACCCGAATACCTGTTTGGAAAGCCCGGGATTTTTAGGGGAAAAAAGGGCGGTAATGGGTTTCCGAAAGCCTGCCCTGCACAGGAATCGCAGCGAATGCATGGCAAAATAGTGGACACCCTCCGCGTCGAACATAAAAAGAAGCCGGCGTAATAGCTGGTACATAGGTGGGCGAAGATAAACCCAAATCAGACACC
>DASYCT010000207.1:0-3489 GCA_036500065.1 Chitinophagaceae bacterium
ATACGTGCCCGCAATCGAAGCGGCCAGCGATAATACAAACAACAGCGGCCAGTAATACAGGTCCTGCCCTGAAATGACGTTATAGTATTTCAGTACAGGCAGCGCCAGGGCAGGTATGATACCTCCCAGCATGCCCCAGAAAAACCCGTTGGCATTAAACCGCCACCAATACCATTTCAGCATATTGGCCGCTACATAACCGCCATACAGCCCCGACACGATCCACTGCAACACGCTGTTGACATTTTTTGCAAAGAACCCCAACACAACACCTATCGCTACCACGACGATACCCACCAGGTAATTCATCGAAATTACCTTCCGGGTGGGCGCGGAAGGATTGACATATTTCAGGTAAATATCATTTACTATATACGCCTGTGCCGCATTAAGGGTACCCGAAAAAGTGCCCATAAATGCGCCCAGCAAGCCTGTCAGTACAAGACCCAGTATGCCTACCGGTAGAAAATTATTAATAGCCCCCGGTAATATCTTTTCAAAGTCGGTCCCGCCGCCGGGATTACTCAGGTCGAGCTGGTGGTAATACAGCAGCGCCAGCACCGTAAGCCCGATAATCATCGAATAGCGAACGGGCAGCAGGATGATGGATACAAAGCCGGTCATCTTGGAGGCTTCTTTCGGCGACCGCGTACTCAACACCTTCTGCATATCATAGTTCGGGGCCGGTCCCGCGAGGCTCGCAAAAATGCCTTTGAACAGCATCATCATAAAAAACAACCCGAACAGGTCATAGCCGTCCTCGTCGATTTTTTTACTGGCATCGGGTATGATATTATGCCAGTTCAGCCCGAGCCGCCAGTGGAAAAAGGGGTCCAGCCACCCGTTGGGTACGTTCAGCGTATGTCCCTGCATGCGATGCACGGCGATAAAGGCAATCGAAATACAGGCCACCGTCATGATCAGGTACTTGATGACATCGCCCAATACAATGCTGTGCATACCGCCCAGTATGGAATAGAACATGGCAAAGAGTGTAAACACGATGCCATAAAAATGGGGTACATACTTTGCGGAAACATTAAACGGCACGTATTGATGCACTTCGCTCCAGGGCACGAATATTTCAATGAACTTGCCAAGACCTATAAACCCGTACGCCAAAAAACCAAAACAGCTAAGCAGTGCAAAAGCCACCACGATATTGTGGGATGCTTTTACACCGATGCCCGTTTTGCCAAACCGCGTAGCCAGCCATTCGGCTCCCGTGGTAGCATTGCTGCGCCGCAGCCACTTGGATAAAAACATCATCATAAATACCTGATTGAACACGGGCCACAGCCAGGGTATCCAGATGCTTTTCATGCCATATACAAAACACAGGGCCACCATCCACATGGTGCCCGAAATATCAAACATGTCGGAGGCATCGCTCAACCCCAGCATATACCAGGGAAGGGATTTACCCCCGAGCAGGTAACTTTCTTTAGTCAGTCTCGCCTTTTTCCGCAGTACCCATCCTATGACCAGCATGGTAATTAGGTACGCGACAATAATCAGGACATCGGGCAATCGTAATTTCAAAATGAACTTTTTTTATATAGCCTTTATGTGTTTTTATCTCCCTGCTTCCACCCTACGAAGGTCAACCCTATTTTTCATACATTCTTTCCTTTGCCGTCTTCTTTTCAAAGAACACCTTATCCAGTCCATAGAGTTTTTTAAAATCCGCTTCCGATACCTGCCCTTTATAAGGAACGTAATAATGCATTTTACCCATCGACTGCACAAAGCCTGCATTGCGCCAGAACAACACGTAGGACACCGGGTGATCGTCAATCATCTTCAGCAGGGTTTCCGTCCACCAGTTGGCATAGGGTATCTGTTCATAACCGCTTTCAGCCAGAGCTTCCACCTTATGGGTCTCAGCGGCAACGCTGTCGAGTATCGACAGCTTGAAACCGGTTTGCTTTACAAAACTATTGTCTTTTGTCGGGTCATTGTATTGGTAAGCATCAAAGCTGACGATATCCACCACATCGTTTCCCGGGTAGTAACGCATAAAATCCGCCTTTGAGCGGAAATCGGCTTCATTGAACACGTACAACAGGTTGTGTACGTTTTTCACCTCCCGTAGATAATGGTTCACAAAGCGCCACAATGTTTTGAATTGCTCCGGTGTGCAGTTATTTTTGCACCACCAGAACCAGTTGCCCGTAAGTTCATGGTAGGGACGGAACAACACCGGTATCAACTCGCCGTGTTTGCCTTTCAGCGATAAAAGATACGCGGCCACATTATCCAGCCAGGAAATATACAAGTCATGTTTGGAGCCTCCCGGTAAAATGGAAGCTACGGTACCCAGGGTAGTATCCCAGGCATTCTTACCCGTGAGCGGGTTGTCGGCATGCCAGCTTATCGTAATGAGACCTCCCCGTGCGTAACCTTGCTGGATGAACTCCCGCATCTTATCGAAAGGCACTCCATCGATATTATTGGCCCCGTTCGGGTGTTCCAGCCCGCTCAGGTCCCAGCCGTACACGGCCGGGTAATCGCCCGTCACTTCTTTTATGTCGCTCATCCCGTCCTGGTATTTCCAGTTTACCCCGTAGGCAAGATCATCCTGGTGGCCTATCATAAAGCCTTTTTTTGCCAGCAACTGCATGTGCCGGTACAGGTGTTGTGTTTCTGTCGTGGCTTTGGGGTCCGACGGAAGTTCCTGTGCACCGGCAATGGTCTGCTGAACCATCAATATGATAATAAGCGGCACTAGTTTCATACGGGATAATTAAAAAGACGGTGTTATTTTGTTTTTTTTATAAATGAGTCGATTAGGGTCCAGGTAGATGAATCACCTTCAAAAACCGAGTTCAATCCCTGTTCTTCCATCGGCGGATCGCCCATCAGGGCGTCTCCTTCTTTCCAGAAAACCTGGTTGGCTACCGGGCGGACTTCCCCGCCAAAGCTCCAGAAGCTAACGCCGGCCAATACGCCGTTTCTTTGCACACTCTCCTGCCAGCGCGCCAGCACCTCGCCAAACCATTTATCCCGGAGGCTGGTGGCGGAACTGATGTCAAAGGATTGATGATCTCTGGGCAGGCCAAACTCTTCAATCACCAGCGGTTTGCCAATGGCCGCCGCGATAGCAACATGTTGCCCGATATAGTCATTGCCTTTTTTGATAATGGCATCTATACTATCCCCGATAGCCGCGTCTTTGAACCAACTCCAGTTTTTCGGCCATATATGGATGGTACAGTAATCCACGTTCTTATCGCGATGTATCGTTTCATACAATTCAGCCGATTCGGTGCCCATCACGCCTTCCGTGCCGAGGGTCACCAGGTGATGTTTGTCGATCGATTTGATTAGTGCGGTAGTTTGCTGCAAAAAAACCCTGTAAACCTCCGAAGCCGCTGCCCGCATGGGGCGCGGCTCATTGGCCACTTCCCAGGCCATGATGGCCGGGTCGTCGGTGTATCTTTTGCCGGTTAGCCGGTTAGTGTGCAGCAATACGGCCCGTACGTAGTT
>DASYCT010000208.1:0-4424 GCA_036500065.1 Chitinophagaceae bacterium
TATCTCTTTGGTTTGCTGGCAATAGGCATTGCCCTGGGCGGCGCGGCTTTTACGAAACCGACAAAGCCTCAAAAACTAACCAGTTATTACTGGTTTAAGTTAAACGCGAACTGTACGGTAGACACGTCTATCCCCTACCTGCTGGAGCCGGCAGAAGACGATCCCTTTGGCTGCGATAATACAAGTCTTACCTGTTGTGCGAATGCTTACAGCCAGATCAACCCGGACGGAACGCCGGTGATTAGTAGCTTTATCACGAGCATAACAGATAAATCCACTAAATAAGCCGCTAATGAAAGGCCGGGAGGACCGGCCTTTTATTGTACGCTTAAGACCAACATCGGCAAAGCGCACTGCTTATCCACCAGGTCGAGGTCGTATTCGTGCAGGCGGCGGCGCAGGGCTTCGAGGTCGCCCGTATTGGGCAACGTTATATCTATATCTGCTTTTAGGGTATAGCCGGTTTGATCGATTGCAAAGGGCATTGCACAGGAGAAATTCATCCAATATACCAGCGAGCCCAGTTCATATCCATGGAAGTGAATCTCCTGTTCATTTTTAGATACTTTATACAATGTATCGATTCCTTTTGTGTGTATTTTGTCTATGGCCGAGGTGCGCACCAACGCCAGGCAATGCACCTGTCTTGTCTCCAGTTTACTATTAACCCGGAAAAAACGGTCGAGGTCCTGTATCATCATCGGGTAGGCCTGACTGAGGGTAAAGGTGGGCGGCAATACCAGTTCGTAGCAAAAAAGATTATGTTGTTTAAACTCTTCGTATACGTCGGAAGGCGTGGCGGTCAAGGGGAAATTTCGGTACGGCAGGGGCTTGTGCTCATCGACCAGTATACGCTTATCCATCCTGTCGTACAAGATCGCCTGCTGAAAAGAAGGATAAGCCCAGGCGTAGGCAAGGGCATACAATCTCTGAAGGGAGGTATTGGCGTGGAATAACCTGGTGAAAGCAGGCGTCGTATCGCGCTGAAAGCCTATGCTGTTGATACTGTCGTTGTAGCCGGTAAACATAGAACGCGATAAAAAGACATTCCCGGCGCCCCCGTTGCCATGGACAAACAATGGCGTACGGTATTGAAAGCCATCGGCAAGTTTATGACTTGTAAAATGCAATTTCTTTCCCTTCAAAATAGCTGCAATGTTGTCCCAGGTAACGGGATCCTGATCTGTAATACCAATGACGACCCCGTTTTTATCAATCCAAACTTCATGGGGATAACCCGAGGAGGGGAAATACTTTTTCAGCAGCGTGTCCTCTACCACGGAAGGCAGGTCTACCCGACCGCCGGCATGCTGTATATCTTCGACTTCGGAGGGAAGTCCCTTCGTCGTTTTCCGGTTGCGTAAGTTCTCCAAAAAGACCTGGTTTTGCTGCGCGGTGCCATAGTCGGTGACCGGCAATATGCGAATGGCGTCTCCAAATGCCCGCTGCAGTTTATCCATCCTGAATAGTCCCTCCACACAAGGAACGCAATAGATACTCCAGAAATCGAGCACCAATAATTTGCCGCGAAAATCGGAAATATGTGCAGTGGCAGTGGGATAATTGATAATTTTTGGAATGAAGAGATTTGGCACGGTGTCGCCGACCTGCAGGGGCCGAATGGCCGACTGTGCAAAGCCAGCAGCCTGCAATAGCAATCCCATGAACAATACGTTCCATTTTATTGAGAACATAATAAGTAGTTTTTAATAATTCAGCGGGGATTTTGTGTCATGCCCGGATTAAAGCCAATGACATTATCGGGAATGGGATAAACATAGCGCAGGTCATTTGGCGGTAGTGACGAGGACTGGCCTGCTACCATGCGTTGCAGTGTAGTTGCAAACTGCGGGTCGGTATTTAAGCGGCGCAGATCGGTCCAGCGCAGGCCGCGCATGGGCAGTTCTTTTCTGCGTTCTGTGAGCACCAGCCTTAGGGCGTCGCCCGCGTTGGCGGCAGATAGCGGTATGAAGGTGCCGGTTTTCCATCGGGTAAGCAGCAGGTGGTTCAAATCCTGCATTGCATCGGCCGCATCTCCGGCACGGGCATGGCATTCTGCACGGACGAGGTACATCTCGCCGGTAGTGAGCCCACCAAAAAGGCTGATGGAGCCGTCGTAACTTCCTACGAAGGTGAAACCACCACTAATATTTTTAAAGAACAGAATTCTGCGCAGGTCGTTGGTATTATAGGAGGTAAACAAGCTACTATCTACTTTACCGAGTCCCGGACGAATGGGTGTTATGCTGCCCACGAGGTTGGCATGGAAAATAACTTCGGCGTTGAAGCGGGCAAAGGCAAAGGTGGCAGTCGGGCTTAGGGTATTATAATCCAATAAAGTCGATTGCAATTGCAGGCTGCTATCGGCATACAGGCCTGCATGGCTATAATCCTGGATGGCCAAATACGCACGAGCCAGCAGTGCGTAGGCGGCGGTTTTGGAGGGTCGTGTTTTGAATAAGGGCGTTACCGGCAGTAAAGGCAAGGCTTGCTGGAGGTCAGAAAAAATCTGATCGTAGCTGGTTTTTAACCCGGCTCTCCGGATGGGTTCGTTTATATCCGCTTGCAGGCGCAGGGGAATGCCGGGGGCATTATCGTTATTGCTATTGATAGAATAATAGGGCGCAAAGACCTGCGTTAGTTGGTAAAAAGCATGTGATCTAAAGAACAGGGCGCTGCCTTTTTCGTTGTTGTACTGGGTTTGCTGAGCAGCGGTTACCGACAAACCGGAGAGGCCGGTCAGGACAACGTTTGAATAGAACGCTACGCGGTAGGGAAAATCCCAATCGAGTATCTCGTCACCGGTATATAATTGCTTTTGCCAGGTGTAGCAATTGCGGTACAGGGCCGAGATACTGGTATTATAATTTGCATCGAGCAAATAATAATTGTCGGCGCCTATTTCACCGAGTGAAGGAACGACGCCATTCCCATAGCCGTTCATCACGATATCATTGTCCAGGAGCGCCTGAAAATCGGACAGGCTGGAAGGGACGACCAGCGAGGCGTTGGGTTTGGTATTTAAAAATCCTGATTTTGAGCAGGACAAGCCGATCACTAACGTCAATGCGTACAATCCGGGGTATAGTAAGTTTCGCATAAAAATCATTTAAGAGTTTAGAATTGTGCGGTCACGCCAACGGACAGCTTTAAACGGTCGGTAGGAATATTGTTGTAATAAGGATCGATATGATCATGAGCGGCCGTCCATAGAGGTCCGAAGTTTGCAGCATAGAGATAGAAGCGCAGGCTGCTGAATGGTCCTTTGGTGGCCGATTTCTGGCGCCATTCATACGCCAGCACCACATCCTCCAGCCGAATATTATCGGCTTTTTCTACCAACACTGCGGAATTGGCATAAAAAACGTCGCGGGCAGCGTTGGCGGGGTAAACGAGGGAGGGAACATGGGTGTATAGTTCATCTCCCGCGTGTTGCCAGCGCCTGGCATAATCGGCGTTGCCCGACCAATTGGCAAACAGATCGGAATAGCTGATGGAAGGCCGGCGAAAATAGTTACCTCCTTTATAGCTGATATTGACGGAAAGGGACCAGTTTTTATATGCGAAATCGTTTCGCAAGGCGGCGGTGTACAGCGGCTGAGCCGGGCCGTTGCAGACCATACTGTCAAGGAGGGTATTGGTATTAATAGAAGCATAGTTTTTGCTGGTTCCGCCGTTTAGATAACCGATGGGGTCGCCGTTTGCCGGGTCAAGGCCCCGCCAGGGATAACTGTAGACCGAAAACACGGGCCGGCCCAAAACAGGGTTGATGCTATAGCCTGCAATGGTAAGGTATGTGCTGCCGGCGGCGCTTACGGGCATGCTATATTGAGTAACATGAGAATTGGTAAAACTGAAGAGCAGATGCGTTGTCCAGGAGAAAACGCGTTGCAGGTTGCGGCTGTTGACCTGGATGTCCCAACCGGATCCCTTCATGGCGGCTACGTTGCCATAGAAGAAATTTCCACCTGCGTTATTAGCGAGGCCCAGCGTGGGGTCTACCGGTGACTGGCCCATCAGATCCTGCGCGTTTTTGCGGTAGTATTCGATGGTTCCTGAAAGTAGTTCACGACGAAAAGAAAAATCGAGGCCGGCATTAAAGATGCCTACCTGTTCCCAACGGAGGTGGTTGTTGGGAGGGTTTAAAATGGTGGCAGCGATATTGGACGAATAAGCGGCTCCGTAAAAGCTGGCCGTCGTGTAGGCGGAGGCAAGGCGGGAAATATTGCCATTGTGGCCATAGCTTGCGCGTAGTTTCAGTGCCGGCAGCCAGGTGCATTTATAAAAAGCTTCTTTATCGATTTTCCAGGCAAGGCCGGCGGACCACAGCGGGGTGCCTTTCTGATTTGTTTTTACGCCGAATAAATTGGCCTGGTCTTCGCGGGCGCTTGCGGAAATGGTGTAGCGGGATTTCCATTCATAAG
>DASYCT010000209.1:0-11235 GCA_036500065.1 Chitinophagaceae bacterium
CTTTTCAGGATTTTGTATTTGAGATCGTTGCTGTCGGGCGTTTCGATGGAATCTATCAGTGTTAAATATTTACTAAGTACGGAATCTTTTGATACATAACAGCCGGCAGGCTTCCGGCCCTGGCAGGAGAGAAGGGAAAGCAGGACGATGCTGCTACCGACGAATTTTGGCATAGTGAGGGTTTGGGTTGCTTAACGGGGACGATTCCTATAAATTGCCGGGTTATTGTCTTCTAACAGTATTTTAGCAATTCATTGGCAAACTCACGCCAAACAGCAGCCGGTAACTGTACAACTACAAAAAAGCCGCCATCGCATACATGCGATGGCGGCTTTTTTGTATATATGATAGCTTACTTGAATATCTGTCCAAAGAACTCTTTCATGTCATTCCATGATGCGGTATCCGCTGCGGCATTGTAGGCAACAGGGATATGGAACTTCTCTCCTGCGGCAGTAGCGGCAGGATTGGAGAACGCGTGCATGGCGCCGGGGTATGATTTGAAGGTATAGGTGGCCCCGATGGAATCCATTTGTTTTTTGAACTCGGTGATTTCCGCCGGGAGTACAAACTTATCGCTGTCGCCGATACAGGCCAGCACTTTTGCCGTCAGTTTGTTTTTGTCGGCCGGAACGCCAACAAGATTGCCGTGAAAGACGACAACGCCTTTGAGGGGTTCGCCCAGTTTGGCGGTGTTCAATACCATTGCGCCGCCAAAGCAATAGCCGATAGCGGCGATATTGGCCGTATCAAGCTGGGGATAGGTTTTTAATTTGGCCAGTGCGGCTTCGAGGCGGCTTTTTGCCAGTTGGGGGTTTTTGTAAAACAGCATGGCGTTGCTCATGGCATCTTTGGGGTTATCGGCGATCTTACCATTGCCATAATAGTCGATGGTAATGGCTATATATCCCAATGCCGCCAGTTGCTTTGCCCGGCTTTTGGGATAATCAGTCATGCCCCACCATTCGGGTGCGATAAGAATGCCGGGACGTTTTTTGTCGCTGCTCTCGTCATAGGCTACAAAACCGTTAAGGGTAGTGCTGTCGTCTTTATACGTTACCTCTTCCCCTTTGATTTTTACCGTCGCGGTGGAGTCGGCGGCGGCGTTACCTGCTGCCGGCTGGTTGTTGCAGGCAGTAAATGAAGCGGCGATGCCAAGGGCCATTACAGAAAGAAAAAAACTGGATTGTTTCATGGAACAAGAAGTTGTTTTAGTTAAGAATGATACGTGTTGCTATACGGACGATTCATACAAAAGGTTGCAGCCCGCCGAAAATATAATCAACGGGTCATTGCTGCAAAAAACGAACCAGCGGGAGTGTTTCAGTATGGTTTTTCCAAATAGCCCTGGAAGTTCTTCCTGTTTATAGAAGGACGCAGACAAAAAAACGGCTCCGGGGAGCCCCCTGTTTATAGAACTGCACAAAAAAAGGAGAAGCCGTGGTGCTTCTCCTTGCTTATTGAAAGTTGCAAAAAAATTAACGGGGGAGACCAATGGTCTTTGAAAGGGCGCCGATGTTGATGGTAGCGATGCTGTCGCAGGTGCCGTTGCCATAATCAAGCGTGCCCTTGATGAGGCCGTTGTAGGTGAATGCTACGACACCGGAAACGATGTTCTTGCAGGCAACCTGTTTAACCAGCGCGGTGGTAACACTGTCGGTCAGCGTTTTGCCGGTATAGCTTGCGTAGCTATGGCTACCGGTAATGCTGAATACATAATCGTTATAGTTACTTGAACCAAGTCCGGCGGTTTGCTTGATTGTTTTGTTGCCACTGTAGCTGTACCAGGTAGTACCATCGGGATAGGTTACCTTACCACCGGTGACAGAGGAAGTGAACATTACGCCGTTGGTGAGCGATGATTGATTGGTAACGGAATAATTGCCTTCCAGTTTATAGCCGGCTACTTTATAGTTGGTGAAGGTAGCTGTGACGGTTGCATTGGGGTTTTTGAAATGGTCCGAGAATACAAAGGTGATGGTACCCGAACGTGTGACACCGTACCAACTGGTGCAACCGGTACCGAAATTAAGGGTAACGGTCTTGGGATAGGTAGAAACATCGGAGGGGTTGATAGTTACGATAGTGCAGGCGGCAAAGCTGTCTACTCCGTCAGCACGGCCATCGGCAGTAGTCCGGGCGCTCAATGTAGCGCTGCTGGTAGTGGTTTGGGCCAACACATCATACACATCGTTGTATAAATTATCCGCGGCAGCGGCATTGGTAGAAAGGCTGACGGCTGAATCCGAATCAGGGTTGGAGCCGGAGCCAGCAGTGGAATTGTTGCTTTTTTTACAGGAGAAAAAGATGATTCCACATAAAGTGAAGACTGCCAGGGGTTTAAGCATTATACGCGAATTGGCTTTCATGGATTTTGTGTTTTAGACGTTGCTTTAGAACGGGCCGGATAATAAAATATTGCCATACATGTAGGCCAGGCGCGGACGCCGGGCATAACTCTTTGTTAATCATTTTATTGCCGGGAGGCGCCTGTTTTGAAATATTACGCTATATTTGCGCCCTATGACACAAGAACATCTGAAAGAAATGAGGGACCGCCTGGTTGTCCTAAGGAGGTTTCTTTGACGTCGGGAACCGACAATATAAGATAAACGAGGACAGGCAACTCTCCCTCTCGCCCGGTTTCTGGAACGATAACAAGCGTGCCACCGAGATCCTCAAAAACATCAAGCTAAACGAGTATTGGGTAAAGCTGTACGACCAGACTTCTTCTGCCGTGGAGGATTTTGCCGTGCTGTTTGATTTCTGGAAAGGCGGCGATGCCACCGAAGAGGAAACCAAAGAAGCGTATAACAAGGCCCTGCAACTGCTGGATGAAGCGGAGTTTAAAAGCACGCTTAACCAGCCGGAGGACGAACTGCCGGCCGTATTGCAGATCAACAGCGGGGCGGGTGGCACGGAAAGCCAGGACTGGGCGGAGATGCTCGCCCGCATGTACCGCATGTACGGGCAGAAGCAGGGTTGGAGCGTGACCGAACTGGACTGGCAGGACGGCGATGGGGCGGGCATCAAGACCTGTACCCTGCAATTTGACGGTCCTTTTGCCTACGGCTTTTTAAAGGCCGAGAGCGGGGTGCACCGGCTGGTGCGCATTTCACCCTTTGACAGCAATGCGCGGCGGCATACGTCCTTTGCAAGCGTGTATGTATATCCTCTTATCGACGATACGATCGAGATACAGGTGAACCCGGCCGATGTGGACTGGGCATTTTTCCGTAGCGGGGGCGCGGGCGGTCAGAACGTCAACAAGGTGGAAACGGCGGTACGTCTTACCCACCGGCCGAGCGGCATCATCGTCGAGTGCCAGCAGGCGCGTACGCAGGGCGAAAACCGCGAGAAGGCGATGACGATGCTCAAAAGCCGGTTGTATGAAGAAGAGATGCGCAAACGGGAAGCCATCAAAAACGCCAACAACGCCAGCAAGAAAAAGATAGAGTGGGGCAGCCAGATACGCAGTTATGTGTTTCATCCCTATAAAATGATCAAGGACCACCGCACCGATTACGAAGTGGGCAATATCCAGCCGGTGATGGATGGCGAACTGGACGGGTTTATCAAGGCTTACCTGATGAACGAGAAGGAAAATGTAAGCTCCTAAACCGAAATGCACACAATTGTTAGTTTAATCGCTAATTTTGCCGGCTATTAATTGTAATTAAACAAGTAAGAATGAACCTTGGTTATTTTCATTATCCCCTGCCGGCCAATGAGCCGGTATTATCGTATGCACCGGGCAGCCCGGAAAAGATTGCCTTAAAAAAAGCATTGGCGGCATTGAAGAAAAGAGAACTGGATATACCCATGTATATCGGTGGCCGTGCCGTGCGTACCGGTAAAAAGGTAGCTATCCGCCCGCCGCATGAATTAAGCCATACGCTCGGTCACTTCCACGCCGGCGATGCCAGCCATGTAAAGCAGGCCATTGCAGCGGCGTTGAAAGCAAAGGAAAACTGGGCGGCGATGAGCTGGGAGAGCAGGGCGCATATTTTCCTGAAGGCGGCCGATCTTATCGCCACCAAGTATCGTCCCTATATGAACGGCACTACCATGCTTGGGCAGAGCAAGAATGCGTTCCAGGCGGAGATAGACAGCGCCTGTGAACTGATCGACTTCCTGCGTTTCAACGTACATTTTCTTAGCCAGGTATACAACCAGCAACCCGTGAGTGCACCGGGTATCCATAACCGCATGGAGTACCGCCCGCTCGAGGGGTTTGTACTGGCTGTCACTCCCTTTAATTTTACCGCTATCGGTGGCAACCTTCCTACCTCGGCGGCGATGTGCGGCAATACGGTGGTCTGGAAACCGGCCAATACGCAGGTGTATGCCGCGCAGATGTTCATGCGCATATTGGAGGAAGCGGGTTTGCCCGGCGGGGTTATCAACCTCGTGTATGTCGATGGGCCGACGCTTGGCGGCGTATGTTTTGCGCATCCTGATTTTGGAGGCATCCATTTCACGGGTTCAACGGGTGTTTTTAATGGGATGTGGAAGACCATCGGGGAGAACATGCATTTTTATAAATCCTACCCGCGTATCGTTGGTGAAACGGGTGGTAAGGATTTTGTGCTGGTGCATAAAAGCGCCGATGTGGACGTGGTGGTAACGGCCCTGGCGAGGGGTTCGTTTGAATACCAGGGACAGAAATGCTCGGCCGCATCAAGAGCCTACCTGCCTTCGAATATTGCGGCGCAGGTAAAGGCAAAGCTGGTGGCGGCGGTGAAAAGCATGAAGATGGGAACGGTAGAGGATTTTACCAATTTCGTGAACGCGGTGATTGATGAAAAGAGTTTTGACAAGCTGAAGAAATACATCGACCGGGCGGCAAAAGATAAAAAAGCGAAGATACTGGTGGGCGGCAACTGTGATAAAAGAAAAGGCTATTTTATCGAGCCGACGGTTATTGAAACCACCGATCCGAAATATGTAACGATGTGCGAAGAACTGTTTGGGCCGGTGCTGACTATTTATACCTACAATGCCGATAAGTTTGAGCAGGTGATGGATCTCGTTGACAGCACTTCCCCTTATGCGCTTACCGGATCCATCCTGGCGCAGGACAGGGAAGCGATAGAACTTGCTACCAGCAGGCTTCGGCAGGCGGCGGGTAATTTTTATATCAATGACAAGCCTACGGGCGCAGTGGTAGGGCAGCAGCCTTTTGGCGGCGCGCGGGGCAGCGGCACCAACGATAAGGCGGGTTCGATTCTCAACCTGTATCGCTGGCTGAGCGCGAGAACGATTAAAGAAACATTCAATCCGCCGGTGGATTATACGTATCCTTTTTTGCAGGAGCCATAATAGTTGACAGATGACGGTTGGCCGGGCACGCTATTTGAATAAGATTGTATGATAATATGCATAACTTAAAACAATCTATTATGAAAAGCGTCTTTTTCGTAACGGCCCTTTTATTGGGAGTATTCATTGCAGGCGCACAGAACCTGCACCCGCATGTCGAGTTTGGTGTGAAGGGAGGGTTGGATGTAAGCAATGTGCATGAAGAAAGTTCTACAAATCCCGACTCAAAGGCTTCGGGGTATTTTGGTATTCTTGCCCATATTCATCTTATGCCGCAGTTTGCACTGCAACCGGAATTGTTGTTTTCCGGGCAGGGTTACAGCCATACCATTGCCGGAACCACTTACAGAACCAGCCTCAACTATGTAACGCTTCCCCTGCTGGTTCAATTCATGTTTGATAATGGATTCCGTATTGAAACAGGTCCGCAGCCGGGAGTACTGGTAGCCGCTCATTTAAAATCGGGCGGCAACAGCGCCGATGAAATGAAAGATTTCAGGAACGGCGATTTCTCCTGGGTATTCGGGGCGGGCTACCTGACGCGATCGGGTTTTGGGATAGATGTTCGGTATAACCTGGGCCTGACCGATATTACCATGGGGGATGGTAACAATATGAACAACCGCGTTTTTGCGGTGGGAGCTTTTTACCAGTTCAAGCATTTGTAATAAGCTATAAGCAACAAGCCACCAGCTGCAAGTTCCTTTGATCGGATAACTTGCGGCTGGTGGTTTGTTGCTTATAGCCTTCCACTATTTTTATTTCTTACTGCCGTGGCTGCCGCCGCCGAGGTGAATCTGGAAGCCGACTTTCAGACCGATGGTATTCGCACGATCCGAGCCGCTGCCATAATAGTCGCCGCCGTAGGAGCTGTAATAAAGTGCAAACTCGAGGGCTGCGCTGGGTGAAAGAAATACAGCCGGTCCTGCGGAAATAGTGAATTCATTCACGCTTTCCGAAGTATTGTATTTCTGGGAACCGAAGCCATATTCTGCGTTGGCAAAAATATTTACCTGCTGCCCGGTGGGGAGAAAATAATAACGGATAAAGGGCGCTATGGTCAGGGTAGTGCTGCTATGGTATATGGCTGGATTGTCCACATAGTAATCCAGGTTAAGACCTGCCGCGAATTTGTCCATGAAGAAATAACCGGCATCGGGACTGACCGAAAAGTCAGTGTATTTGTCAGTACCATGCTTGGTGGACGAAAAACCGGCGGAGCCGCCTACCATCCAATTGCCTTTGCTGATTTGAGAAAATCCTGCCTGTGTGCTCATTAGTACAATTGCTGCCAATAATACTTTTTTCATTTTTTTTGGTTTTTAGGAGGTGAATAGAATCTGGGTGTAAAAATAACGGCAGTTGCATATAAAAAAGAAATTTTATACCGTCAAAGTGTATATTTTTTATTGTGTAGGAAGGCAATTATTTTATCTTTTGGATAAGATAAGGTTATACAAATCGCCGTTTCTTATACGTGAGTAAGTTTAAACGATGTATAAAAACGCTTTATTGAAGGACGGAAGCCCGAAGTAATTTATTTCACCATTCAGGGGTTTGCGCTTATTTTTATAAAAATTAAGGCTTCAAACAGCCATTAATAACAGATGAAAACGATAATGAATGAACAGCAGCTGGCGCTGACTATAAAAAGGTTGAGTCACCAGATACTGGAAAACCATCACGAGCTGACCGATACGGTGCTGATAGGCATGCAGCCGAGGGGTATTTATGTGTCGGACCGTATCGTGGAGGCTATCCGGCAGGAGCTGGCGCCGCAGAAAGTGGTGTACGGCAAGCTGGACATTACCTTTTACCGTGACGATGTGCGGCGTGAACTGCACCTGGCCAATAAAACGGAAATATCCTTTTCGGTAGAAGGCAAAAAAGTGGTGTTGATTGACGATGTGCTATATACCGGCCGTACGATACGTGCCGCGCTGGATGCCCTGCTGGGTTTTGGGCGGCCGGAAAAAGTCGAGCTGTGCATACTGGTGGACCGCCGGTTCAACAGGCAGCTCCCGATACAACCCGATTACGTGGGCAAGTCAATCGACACGATTACCTCGCAGCGTGTGAAGGTGCTGGCCGACAAGCACGAAGTCGTGATGTATTAATTTTCCGCGTCCCATAAATTTGATCTATATTCGCCCGCTAAGATGAGCCTTTCAACCAAACATCTTTTAGGTATACGCGACCTCACGAAGGAAGATATCCACCTTATATTAGATACCGCTTCCCAATTCAAAGAAGTATTACAACGACCGATTAAGAAAGTCCCCACGCTGCGGGATGTGACCATCGTGAACCTTTTTTACGAAAACTCCACGCGTACCCGTATGTCGTTTGAGCTGGCGGAAAGAAGGCTGAGCGCCGACGTGCTGAACTTTACGACCAGCAGTTCTTCGGCCGCCAAGGGAGAAACGTTGCTGGATACGGTCAACAATATCCTGAGCATGAAGGTGGATATGGTGGTGATGCGGCACAGCGCCAGCGGGGCGCCTCATTTCCTCGCAAAACATATCCCTGCCGCTATTTTAAACGCGGGCGATGGCATCAATGAACACCCCACGCAGGCCCTGCTGGATGCATTTTCCATACGGGAGCGGCTTGGTTCGCTGGAAGGAAAGAAAGTGGCTATCCTCGGCGATATTATGCACTCACGGGTGGCGCTAAGCAATATTTACCTGCTTAAAAAAATGGGAGCGGAGGTAATGGTGGCGGGGCCGCCGACGCTGATCCCGAAATACCTGTCGGAGGCGTTCGACGTACAGGTGGAATACAACCTGAAAAAAGCGCTGCAATGGTGTGATGTCGCCAATGTATTGCGCATACAACTGGAGCGGCAGAACCAGGTATTGTTTTCTTCCCTGCGGGAATACAACCTGGCTTATGGGGTAAAAAGAAGTTTACTGGACAGTTTGAATAAAGAAATCGTTATCATGCACCCCGGCCCGATAAACAGGGGGGTGGAACTGGACAGTGATGTGGCCGACAGCAGGCAATCGATTATATTGCAGCAGGTGGAAAACGGGGTAGCCGTGCGGATGGCAGTGCTGTATCTGCTGGCGGGAGGGAAGGAATAAGTATTTAAAAAAAGATCCAATGACAAGAACCTGCTTATTTCCCGGTACGTTTGACCCGGTCACCCTGGGGCACGTGGATATTATTAACAGGGCGATCCCATTGTTTGACAAGATCATAGTGGCGATAGGCACCAATGCCGCGAAAGTGCCGATGTTTTCCGCTGAACAGCGCCTGCTGTGGGTACAGGAAATTTACAAGGACGAGCCGAAAGTATCGGGGGCCGTCTACGATGGCCTGACCATCGATTTCTGCAGACGAATCAATGCACAGTTTATATTAAGGGGCATCCGTTACGTAAGCGATTTTGAATACGAGAAAACGATTGCGGATGCCAACCGGGCGATGGACCCGGGTATCGAAACGATCTTCCTGACCGGTGAACCGAAGTATACGTCCGTGGCTTCCACTATCGTGCGGGACATTCTCCGCAACAGGGGCGATGCATCTTCCTTCCTGCCCAACGTGGTGATCCAATCATTAAAAAAACCCTGATACGCGCATGGTGCTCTGGTTTAAAAAAGATTTATCGGTGAGCGATTTGCAGCCGCTGGGAAAAGGCAATCTCGGCGAGCATCTCGGCATTGAATGGACGGAAGTAGGCCCGGATTACCTCAAAGCGCGGATGCCGGTGGACCATCGCACCCGGCAGCCTTACGGATTACTGCATGGCGGCGCTTCGGTGGCGCTGGCGGAGACGCTGGGCAGCGTGGCGGCGGCGATGGTGATCGATCACAGCGTTTTTTATTGCGTGGGGCTTGAGATCAATGCCAATCATGTGCGCAGTGCGCGGGAAGGGTTTGTGACCGGCATTACGCGGCCTCTTCATATCGGCAGCGGCACGCAGGTATGGGATATAAAGATCTACGATGAACGGGAGAAGCTCGTATGTATCAGCCGGATTACGATTGCGGTGCTCAAACGGCCGGCGACTCCTGCCGGCGGTAGAGATTGATCACATCGACGATGGAAGGAAAGCTGTTCTTTAAATACTCCGTTACTTTTTTCTCTTCTGCCCATACGGCCTGGGCAATGTCTTCTTCTTTTTGCGGCACGAGGGCGGTATCGGCCGTTGTCTTCATCAGGTACCAGTGACTTTCTTTCAGGAAGAATTTCCCGCTTTCATGGTAGGTATGGTGTGTCTCCAGCAGGAAATGGTCTATATGTATGCTTTTCAAACCTGTTTCTTCTTCCACTTCGCGCAAGGCGCACGCTTCCATTTTCTCACCGCGTTCCAGTTTGCCTTTGGGCAGGTCCCATTTGCCGCGGCGGAATATCATCAGCGTTTCTTTATGGGCGTTCAGCACCATCCCGCCGGCTGCCTGTATCACGGTGAATTTTTTCCAGAACGCTTTTTTGAGGGCTTCGAGGTCGGGATGGTATAGAATGCCCGCGTGTATTTTAGCCTGTTCCATTTCATGGATCATCGATTTGAGGGCGTGGGTGGAAAACTCATCGATAAACATCGTGTCGTCGTGATGCCGGTAGGGTTCCAGTTCGGAGTCGATGCTGTCACAGAGGAAGAGGGGTTTATTGTTGAAGTAGATCTTGATATACATGTTCTTTTTTAATAATTATCTTCGCCGCATGACGAACGAAAAAGCTGTAGCCGAAAAGCTGTTACAAATTAATGCAATCCGCCTGAATGCCGAGCAACCTTTTACCTGGGCCAGCGGGTGGAAGAGCCCTATTTACTGTGACAACCGTAAAGTGCTTTCTTTTCCGTTTATCCGGGAGTTTATTAAATCGGAGATGTGTAATGTATTGTTTTCCGAATTTGAACAGGCGGAAATGCTGGCAGGGGTGGCTACGGCGGGTATTGCCTGGGGGGCTATGGCGGCCGATCAGCTCAAACTGCCGTATATCTATGTACGTCCCAAGCCAAAAGAACATGGGCTGGGCAACCAAATAGAAGGATTTTACGAAAAGGGACATAAGGTAGTGGTGATAGAGGACCTGATTTCCACGGGCAAGAGCAGCCTGCAGGTGGTGGAGGTGCTCAGAAACGCAGGGATTGAGGTGGTGGGCATGGTGGCTATCTTTTCGTATGGGTTCCGGGTGGCGGAAGAGGCCTTTAAAGCGGCCGGGGTGCCCTTTAAAACGCTTACCAGCTACCCTACGCTGATACAACTGGCGGTGGAAAAAGAGGTGGTTTCGCCCGAACAGCAGGGAATTTTGTTAAATTGGCAACAAGATCCTGCGAACTGGAAAGGACTTTGATTATTTTTGGTAAAATATCTTTATTATGAAAAAACTATTCGTTCTGATGGCTTTCGTAGCCGGAACCTTTTCCCTGGCGAATGCCCAGCAAAAGTCGACGCTTGCAGCTACCATAAAAACGCCTACCGTACAATGCCAGGAATGCCAGCAGCGCATCGAAAACTACCTTGCCAGGGAAGAAGGGGTAGTCAAATACATCGTGAATTACAGGAACAAAACCGTGAAAGTGTGGTATTGGACCGACCGCACTAACCTGGAGACCATCAAGACGGCGATTGCCAATGCCGGTTATGATGCCGATGATGTGGCCGCCAACCCTGATTCGTATAAGAAATTGCCGACCTGTTGTAAGAAGACGGAGGATGGCGGGGGGCATAAAAAACCTTAACGCGAATAAGAGAACACGAATGAACGCTAATTGGCGCGAATGAGGCTAATGCCCGGCGACCAATGGTCTATAGAATTGAGGCGCACTTTTGGTGCGCTTTTTTTATGTCCCGGAACGCCAGTTATGTCCGGGCGGTCAGTTGACCGATACCTCGATTTTTTGCTTTCCCTCGTAATGGATGGGCACTTTGATAAAGACGCCGGCTTTGCCCAGGCGGACGA
>DASYCT010000210.1:0-3701 GCA_036500065.1 Chitinophagaceae bacterium
CGTTGAGCGCCTCTTCATCTTTTGGCAGCTGCTCTTTGGTATCGCCCTCGAAGATGGTCACATAAAGGCGGTCCTTATCGAGTTTTAATACGTTGGTCAGCAGTTCCCAGCTCCATTGGATGGCTTCTTTTTTAAAATAACCTGCTTCGGGGTGGGCGGGGTCGCCAAAACTCCAGTTGCCGAGCATTTCGAACATGGTATGGTGGTAGGTATCTACCCCCACTTCTTCCAAATCGTTGTGCTTGCCGCTGACCCGCAGGCATTTCTGGGTATCGGTCACCCGGGGATAGGCGGCTTTTTTATTGCCGAGGAAATAATCTTTAAACTGGTTCATGCCCGCGTTGGTGAACAGGAGGGTCGGGTCGTTCTTTACCACGATGGGGGCGGAGGGAACGATGGTATGTCCTTTCGATTTAAAGAAGTCCAGGAAGGCTTGTCGTATGTTGGCCGATGTCATAATTCGTTTTTTTGTGGCGGGCGGGTGCTTTTCGACCGCCGGCCGGTAAACCGGAACAATCTTTGCGGGGTTGTTGCCCGCCTTACGGTTATATTTGATACCTTTAAAGGCTTTGATTCAACCTTGTAGCAATACCTCGCTTTTTGCAACGTTAACCAAACCAAGGTTGATTTTCCGGAAATGCTGAAAATTATCCTTGCCGTTAAAGGCGGTGCAAAGGTAGGGATAAGGCAGAAACGGTTAAACCATTTCCTCCGGGAGATAAGGGGATATGAAAAAGATTAAATATTATTACAACACCAACACGCTCCGCTACGAAAAACTGGAGACACCCCTCCGGGTCACCCTGTTGCGCGTGCTGGGCTTTTTGGCCTCTTCCATCGTCGCCTCCGTGGTGATTGTATCCATAGCCTTCAAGTACGTAGACTCCCCCAAAGAAAAGATATTGCGCCAGGAATATGAATCGGCCAACGAAAACCTGGAAATACTCAAAGACCAGGCCGTCAAGCTGCAGCAGCAGATGGCCGAGCTGGAAAACAGGGATAATAATGTGTACCGGGCCATTTTCGAGGCCAACCCGATACCCGACAGCGCCCGGGCAAAGGCCATGGAAAAGCAGAAGGAAATCCAGTTGGTGCAGGGTATGGACCAGGGGGATCTTTCAGGCTCCATCGCCACTACCCTCAACAATATCTCCCGCCGGGTGGCCTACCAGAACAAATCATACGACGAAATAGCGGGTTTTATCAAGGATAAGGCCAACCTGCTGGCCTGCACCCCCGCCATCCAGCCGGTGAGCAATAAGGACCTGAGCCGGATTGCCTCGGGTTTCGGCTACCGGGTGGACCCGGTGTACAAAACAGTAAAAATGCATGCCGGGCTGGACTTTGCCGCCCCGCAGGGAACGCCTATTTACGCCACGGCCAACGGGACGGTCTCGGTGGCCGGTAATACCGCCAATGGCTATGGCAACCACGTCGTAATCAACCACGGCTACGGCTATGAAACCCTGTACGGCCACATGGTACGGGTAAAAGTGCATGCCGGGCAGAAGGTAAAACGCGGGGAAATCATTGGCTGGGTAGGCAGCACCGGCAAATCGACCGGGCCGCACTGCCATTACGAAGTGCATAAAAACGGGCAGCATATCGATCCGGTGTACTTTTTCTACAACGATCTTACCCCCGAACAGTTTGACCGCCTGCTGAAACTGGCAGGGTCGAGCAACCAGAGCTTTGATTAAACGCGAATTTTCGCTAATAGACGCGAATGACCACGAACCCGGTCCGGAAGGCTCGCAGCTAAAAATATGGCCGTATCTTTGTAGTGATTTACAACATGGCAGAACTGAAGCAAATAATGTTCTCTTTTGAACCTGCGGATGCTACCGCGGAAGTAAAAGAAGAAGTTGCACCGGCCAAAAAACGCGGACGCAAGCCCAAGCCCGCACCGCTGGTTCCTAAACCGCCCGCCAAGCGGGGCCGGATGTCGCTTAAGGAACCGGATACCGGCACTGATCTAATGGAAGTGCCCGACAACGAAATCCTTTTTCAAAAGCAATATTATTCCATTGGGCAGGTAGCCGAAATGTTTCATGTCAACCATTCGCTTATCCGTATGTGGAGCAACGAGTTTGATGCGTTTATCCAGACCCGGAAAAACAAGAAAGGGGATCGTTATTTTCGCCCGGAGGATATCAAGACCCTGCAACTGATACACCACCTGCTGCGCCGCCGCAAATTCACCATACAGGGGGCAAAGGATTTCCTAAAGAAAAACAAGAATGCCGACGAGCGGTTTGCGATGATAGAATCGCTGCAGAAGATAAAGTCATTCTTATTAGAGATAAAGGCGAGTCTTTAAGATAAGGTGAGCCGTCCTGCTATGGCAGGACGACCCACCTTATGGCTTCCATCTTATTTCAGTGCTTCCCCCCGCCAGTTCTATCTTCAATAATTCCAGTAATTTAATCACGTCGAGGTTTACCTGTTGTTTAAGTTCGTTGAATTCGCGCAGGGGAATCGGGGCGGTATAGTATTCTGTGTGCACCATAAAGGCGGTGGGGGTAATATCGTTCAGCAGAATGACCCGGTTTTCAATAGCCGGCGCCTGCAGGATGGTTTTTAACCCGTCGATAAATTGCTGCAATTGGGCAGCCTCAGTGCCAAGACTTACACCGAGGTCGAGGTCTACCCGGCGTTGGGTGCGCAGGGTGAGGTTGTCGGTAACGCTGTCGACCATCTGTTTATTGGGAACGGTTACGTAGGTTTTCTGGTCGGTGCGAATGCGGGTGCTGCGCAGGCCGATCTTTTCGATGGTGCCTGTTACGGCATTCACTTTTACGAGGTCGCCGATATGAAACGGTTTGTCGAAAAAAATGATAAAAGAGGCAATCAGGTTTTCGAGGCTTTCCTTAGCCGCCAGGGCGATAGCTGCCGTGGCAATGCCAAAGCCTCCGAGCCAGGCAGATATTTCTTTGTGAAAGGCAAATTCTATCAGCATTAAGATGCCGATAATGCCGATGATGACCTTGAAGAAATCTTTAAAGAAAACGATCAACTGGCTATGCGAAGCGCCGGGCGCCAAATCGGCTTTGTGTTCCAGCAACAGGGCGATAAAATCAATGCTGCGCAGGAGCAGCCAGATAAAAAATACGATGATGATTACCGAACCGAGCGAATCGACCAGCCGGCGGGAAGTGAAATGGAGGATGTCAAAATCAAGTTCGGACGGAAAAGTCAGTTTATCCAGGGCAGCCACGGTAATAACCGACAGCAGGAAATTGCCAAGCGGGGCTACCATGAGATCAGTAAATTCCTTCTGGTCGATTTTCCAGCTCGTCCGGCGAATGATGCGGAAAAGCAGGCCGGCGGCAAACCGGGAGAGGTAACGTTTGATAATAACAACCACGAAGATGGTCCCGAAACAAACCAGGTAGCTCAAAATGGTATTATCCAATATAACCCGATGCAGTAAATCGTTCATGACAAAGGAGTAAAGAATACAAAATTACCCGTTAAAGCGAATAAATATACAAATGGTTATTGCGCAGGCAATAGAGCCTGTCGATGGCAAAGCGTACCCGGGTCACATTGTTGAGCAGGGCAGGCAGCGAGCGTTCCTGTAACGAGAGGCTGGAAAGCTGGTAGCGTTCCAGCAGGGCGCCTTTTCTCCCGATGATATATTTGCCCACTACCTGGAAATCCTGCCAGCCGAGGAAGGCTATCTTGCTTTTAAGCGTGCC
>DASYCT010000211.1:0-7988 GCA_036500065.1 Chitinophagaceae bacterium
GTGTTCGAGAAGCTGAAGCCTGAACGATCTGCTAAACCTGACAGCGCACAACCCTATAGTTTTTAAAAGAAAAAATACAAGTCCTGGTATAGGTAATCAAAGGTCTTAGCTATGTGTATAGCCTCCTTTGATGTCCCAAGAGAAAGGCGAGACCCAACATTCGTAGTCGCGCGCCAGCGACCACAATCCGTGAGCGAGAAGCCGAAGCCCGATGCTTGTTCCTCATCTCGCTTGATCCAATGCCAGGCATTATACTTGGACTGATTCCCATTAGCCCAATCGGCTATAAATTTGTTCGCTTTATTGTGGGCCTCGTGGATATTGAAGAGTTTGTTTGTGGCAACGATAGCTTTGTGGTTTTGCGGTTGCACCCAGGAAAGGTCCGGGTTTTCAATGAGGGTAATGCCTAAAAACGCGTAAGCTTCCTCTTCGGTATTAAATAATTTGATAGCCATTTTTTTACTGATTAATAGTTAAAACATCTTTGTGCAGATCCATAAAGTTTTTTCCAAAAAAGTCGGAATCTTCCCGGCTGAAAAATTCAAGGCGAGACCCAACAAACGTATGCGTGCCCCAGACATCAGAATACGTGCCCGAGAAGCCGAAGCCCGAGGTATTATCGGTTAGATCCCAAAGCGGGAAATAAACTGTTTCCTTACCTGGTTTACGTATGCGGCCATCATTGATCGCTTCAGCAATAACCACTCGTTTGATAGCGGAATGGGTATATTTTTGCAGCCATTCAGGCAATCTTGATACGTCTGGTAAAATTTCGATCGGGTTATAACCTCTTTGTGCACATGCCTCTTCGAAGGCTTTTTGCGAATTGTTAGTAGAAAGTTGCTTTTTCATAATTTATTGATTTTAAGTGTTAATAATGCTGTTTTAGGATTGGCGGCATTTTACTGGAATGCAGCTCAGGCGGCATTTCCTGGTCGATGATACCGGTGATCGACTTCTCGCCGTGCAATTGTGCGAGTTCCTGCAGGTGCGAAATAACGCCCCTGGGGCAAAGACCCTTGCGCCGGGCATAAGTGTCCACCCGGTTAGCAAAGAAAGCTGAGCGGTCAGCTACGAGTTCGTGAAGCTTAGGCATTGGGCTCCTCCTCTCCGAGAATTTCAGCCACCTGCTGATCAACGACGATCTCCAGGCGTTTGCTCTCTTTTAAATAGTTATTAGCCATAGCGTACGTTTCAGGTGCACCCGTTTTTTTTGCCGACGCTATCGTAACGAAATAGCTTTTTTGTGCATGGCGCATTTGCTGCACGTTTTTGGCAAAGCCTGTTGCTGTATCTTCCAATTCTTCATTAAATGCTAAGTCGGCCCACTGCACTGCAGATATAAAATCCGATACTATAGCTTCTACAGATGGTTTATTTCTGTCGAATTGTTCTTGTCCAAGAACCTCAAGTGCGTGATCATACGCGGCTGTGTTCGTTTTTTCTACTGATAATTTGACGTTCATATTTGTTTAGTTTTTAATTTTTCTCGATAATAAAATCCGACCGCATAAATTGATATTCTCCAGGCCTAACTTCCTTATAACCCATTTTGCACATTTTCTCGATCTCTACCCGGTCGTATCTTCCTTTAAAAAATGCTTCCAGGTCATTGATCAGCGCATCGGGCGTATAAGTCCGCTCGATCAGGTTGGGCTTGCTTTCGAAAAGCCTTCTGAAATAAAAGTGGATATCCTGCCACAGGTGCAGGTTGTGCTGCACCGTTATCGGCGCATGCGGTCGCTTCTCCTTTTCCCTGGCAAAGCGCCGCTTCATTTTTTGATAATGCTCGTTCATTTGTTTATATAGTTTTAGTTTTAAAATGGTGTGTCGTCATCATCCTGGTCCGGCGATGGTGGATTATATTTCGGTATCTCCATCGTGGCCTGTACCGGCTTAAATGCCACTTTGGTCGCCGCATCAGGTTCCGGCAGCTCGTTCTTACTCTGGATATAAAACATCTCCTTAGTAACCTTGGGCGCGTCGGTGAGCACTTCCCAATGGCCGCTCGACGGGATGAATACTTTCGCATCGGTCTTTTTAATGATGGCGCCCTGTTTATTTTGATATTCGACCGGGTTCAGGATGTAGCCGTAATACTTGCAAAAGGCCCGTAACCGGTTTAAAAACAGCTGTGGCGTAACCTTTTTACCATTGTAGCGGCAGTAATCGTCATAGGCCTCTTCCCGCACGCCGAACACGTCCAGGCGCCCGCTTTCTTCGCTGTAATAGACCTTCGCCCAGTCATGTAGGTTAGCCATCACCGACAGCAGGTTCCGCTTGTTGACGTTCTCCATGGCCGGCCGCATTTTTTCCTCCGTGCCCAGGAAAAATTTAAGGCAGTACAGCATCAGGTTGTAAAAGGAATTGTACTGCTCATGATCGAAGTCGTCAAAAAGCTTCATGCCCAGGTCGGTCACCGGGTCACGCAGCTCACGGTAATCGTCGGTCTCACCCTTGTTGTGGTAATAATCGCTGCAGACATAGTACACCATGCGCCGCTCGGTCGACGGTCCAACCTCGCGCGGGGTGTAATTGGTGGTAAATGCAAATTTCCCGCTTTGCTTAAAGGGGATCGAGTAGGGCTGCTTGCCTTTCGGGTTCACCTTGATATCACCGGTGATATCGGTATAAAAATTATCCAGCTTAATGTACTCATGTGCATCGTCGATCAGGACGTACCGGTGATGCTCGGTCAGGCCATCGTATTTGTGCGGATCTTCGGTCAGCTTGGGGTTGCGGCCGTTCATGTAGAAGTTTTTAGGCATCATGATGCGCATGGCCATGTCGAACAGGATAGACTTACCAGATCCGCCGTGGCTCTTGCCGTCCTCGTTGATCTTGTTGTCCATTGCCCAAACGAACCAGGCTTTATTCCGGGCCTTGTACCGGTGCAGCAGGTAGCCGATCGAAAATATTTTATTGATCAGGTGCGCCTTTTGCTCTTCTATTTCCTCGGCCGACAGGTTTTTTCCATCGATCACACAATGGTTTTCTTCCAGGTATTTGGCGCGATCGGGCGGAGCAAACAGCTCGTCCATGCGTTCCTCCAGTTCCTTTCTCCAGTGTACCCGGCTCGTTTGCACCAGGTATTTAAAGAACGGGCATTTTTTATCGTGGATCTCGATATCATATTCGTTAAGCTCGTTTTTCGTGATGGTGAACGGTGCCTGCTTCACTTCCTCTATGCGGTGCTTCAGCAGGTCTTCTTCCCAGATATACCGCTCGATCGTGCCGGCCTTGTGAAACTTGATCTCGTCGGCCGTCACCTCAACCGTTTTGTTCTGGAAAAATATAAACTGGCTCTCTGCAGTATTGTCCGTAAAGTCGATATCCATCACGTCCAGGTTGCTCAGTGATCCCTCGTTCAGCTGCGTGGTCCGGAACATGGCATTGCGCAGGTTCTTATCATGCAGCCGCTCCTTCAGGAAGGCGTGGATAAAATTTTTGATATCATTCGGGTGCTGCTCATACACGATATTGCCTACGCGCCTGATGTACATCCAGTCGGTTTTCTTATCCCCGGAGGTCAGCCGGCCAAAGCCATTTTTGGCCAGGAAGTTATAGGCCTGCACATTGTCAAACTCGTAATCCCATCCGGCAAAGAACTTGTTTTCACCGCGACCTTCATACCTGCCTTTCTTTTCCCAGAACCGGTACGGCAGCGCACATTCAAACAATAGCTTAAAATCTTTCCTGGTGAAATGGTTCAGGTAATCGCGCAGGTCCTTGCAGGGGTTGTTCCTGGCATCCCTGCGCTCTTTTAGCGCCTCCGGCAGCTCGATCGTGTACAGGTCGAGGTATTGCATCGCCAGTTCATGCGCCGCGCGCTTACCAGTGGTATCGATGTCGGGGAGTTGGTAAAGCTTGTCGATCATGATCATGATCTTATCGTACAGGTATTGCGGCAGCTTGGCGGTTTCACTGTTCATCCAGATAACCCTGTAGCCCAGCAGCGCCACGTTGATCGCGTCAGATCCACCGGAGCAAAGGACCAGTTCTTCAATTTTCGGAGACTCTTTCTTTTTGCTTTTTTTGGTATCACTGCTATCTTCCAGCTCCATTTCCTTGGCATCATTTTCCTCGTTCTCCAGCCTTTTCTTTTTGGCGTTGTAAACTTTGGTCAGCTGCTCCAGGCCGTGAATAAAATCTTTGGGTTTCTCGCCGGCATACATAAAGCGCCTGGCTTTGTCGGGGTGCTTAGGCTGGTAGATCTTCTTGTGGCTGCCTTCGTCGATCAGGAAGATGGGATACTGCTCGTTACTGGCAAAGGTCATTACCTTGCGGTTTTTCACCAGAGAATAACTGATCAGGGCATGCCAGTTATATTCCTCGAAGATCGCGCGGATTTTATTGTACGGCGCCATCACTTTATCCTCGTCGCTGATCTTTAATTCGCCCTTTTCAGTGATCATGCTTGGCGGTATTGGTTTTTTCCAGCCGACAGCGGATAATACTTTGCTGCTGATGATCGTTTCGATCTCGCTATCTGTAAAACTTTTGCGGATATCCCAGCTCCATTCACCTTCCTTGTCATCAGGCATGGCGACTTTTTCGGAATAGTCAGACCGGATCAGCTGCTGTTGTGTTTCCGGGGACACCACATTGTAATCCACGGCCAGCTGCCTGATGGCCTCAACCCACGTCATGCCCTTCTCATCCATAAAGCACTGGATGGCGTTCCTCGGCCTGGAGTCGCCGCCAAAATCGGTGACCAGCCAGTTGCCATCGTCAGCCTGCTTTAGGCTGGCAGAGGCTGATTTCTCGTCACCGCGGATCTTAAATTTTCTGTTCGGTTGTATTTCGCTGCCAACAGCTTGCGGGTACAGCTGAAAAATGATCTGCAGTCCGCCGTTGGTAGCGCTTAAAATATCTTTAGCCTCGATGTAATTGCCCTGCATATAAGGGTTGTAAGGGTGTTAAATTGTTATTGCTTAGGTTTAACCGGCTCGCAGTCCTTGTAGGTCATCCGGATCGTTCCGTAGGTGCTTTTCCAGACAGTGAACGACCAGTCATCGTGCTTCAGCAGCATCCAGGTATCGTTATGATCAGCGTCGATCAGGAAGCCGGCCTCTTCATCCAGCCTGAGCGGGGACCGGCACAGCGTTTGAAAATGGCCGCTGTAATTGAATAGCTTGCCGGCAAGGAAATATTCTTTATCCATGGTCGGGCGTTTCTACAATTGAGCAATTGTTATCATTCACATAATCACACCGGTGGCATATCTGGAATTCATAATCGATCTCATCATAAGTGCGGCCGCAGTTAGGGCAGCAGTCGTCCAGTTTAGTTTCTTCTTCTTCAGGGTCAAAGTCCATAGTTTTAGGGTTTAGTTGTCAATAAAGGTTTCGAGTTCAGAGCGCTGCTCTTCAATATTTGATTCGATATCTTCCAGGAAGTAGGCATTATCCTCCAGCTTCGCATTTGCAGCGGTTTGCTGCAAACCCTCGCTCAGGTTATCAAACTTATCCTGCTCCTCATTTTTGACACGTGCTACGATCTCATTTGCTTGCTCCAGCAGCTCACAGGCTTTTTGCAGTTCTTTTCGTTGTGATTTGTTCATAGTTTAATCGTTATAGTATAAATCGTATTCCTCCAGTAGTTTTTTGTACCTGGTAACCAGCTTCAGTTTCCGGGTAACCGACGTGTTATCCTGCACCTCTTTGCTGAGTTTATCCATCAGGCTTTCCAGTTCGGCTTTACGTGCAGCCGATGGCTGTAGTGGTACATTGTTTCTGCTCATGATCAGTGTTTAAAAATGGTTTTGTAAAGCAGGAAGATCACGGCAACAAGCAGCAGACAGATACCCAGGATCGCCATAGCGGAGGACTGCCTCCTGCGCCGTACCGGCTTCATCTTTTCAATAGCGTAGTTTCTCATGCTGCAGCTTCCTGGTCTTCTTTTTCAGTTTCGATAAAAGGGTCCTTGGTGATCATCAGCCCGAGTGCAATGGCAACGCCGGCGACATAGAGCGACGCGGCCAGGTTGTTGATCGTCACCGCGATGAAATAGAGAAATAGCAGGCCCAGGGCGATCAGTAAAACACAAATTGTTCTTCTCATAATTTTATAGTTTAATGGTAATTAGCTATTTGAAATGCCCGACAACCTGGCATTGCTTATCGCGGATACCGGCTTTCCTTGCCGCTTCCTCGCGCCGGGCGTTGTACCGGTCAATCGCTCCCTGCTTATCAGCTCCTTCGTCGATGTAAATGCTCGTGTTCCGGTCGACCTGGACGCGCACTTTGCCGCTCAGATCTGGCGGACCAACGCGCGGTGGTAATACCTTATCACCACCGGTCTTGCTGATCTTGATGTGGCCTTCATTCATCTTCACCGGCGCGTCCTGCAAGGCTGCTTTTACCTTCCGGGCCTGCACAACGCCCTTGACCTTTTGCTGGATAGCTTTTACTGCAGCACTCTGTTTTTGCTCAGCTTTTACTTTCTCTTTATGCTTTTGCACCCTTATCAGGGTTGCAGCTCGTTTTACAGCCTTCGCCTCATCCTTTCTGCGCTGGCTTTCGGTCGTGCGTTTCACAGGCCTGTACGAAGGGTCATGCATCCCCTCGCGCATGGCGGCTATATTGGCCTGGATCTGTTGCTGGTCGAAAAACATTACTTGCCCGAATTGAAATTGTTAAGCGCCACGATCGTCTGTGCTTCTACTTTGGCCAGGTCAATGATCTCCCTGATGTTTTCCCGGATGGCCGTAGCCTGCGGGATGTAGTCCGGATCGTTTTGAACCTTCGTTATCGAATCCTTTAGGATGTCGACAAGCGCCTGCCCGTTCTGGCCGATGACCGTTTTAGCCATCATACTATTGTCTGCCGGTATTACACTCAGGCCGGCTTCCTGCCCTTTTGTTTGTAGCTCTGTGCTCATATATAATTTGTTTTTAGTTGCTGATCAAAAGCCCGGGCCATTTACCCGGGCTGCTCCTGGCTTACCTGCCTCACATTGCACCCTCCCTGTCCCTGGTGATTAAAATACCTGCGGGGCTGGCAGGACCTAAAACAGATAATTTAATTCTCACATTAACCCTGTATAAAGAACGATGCCCCAATATTTTAATAGCCTAATCGTATTTTTTAAAGCCGTTGGTAAACTCCCACCGGTTACCTGGTATCTTTAATATGCCGGTCAGTTCGCTGATATCGAAATCGGCCAGTACCAATTCAATTTCTTTATCTAATTGCGCCAAACGGAACTCGGCATAACTGCCCGGAAAGCCTGAAAATCTTTTGTTATAAAGCGAAAACCGGCGGAGATGATAAAGTCCGAGCAGCCGGCAAAACGTGTTGTAGCTCATGCAACCACGCCCTCCTTCATTTCCCTACAGTATTCCAGTATCGGCAGGATGTTGTCGTGGTAATAGTTATAGTTGCGGCTTTTCTGACCTGGCGCCACAAAAAGGATCTTGCTTTCCTGTTTGATCAGGAAGTCAGCCAAACGGAAAAATGACGTGTCTGTGAAGTTGATCAGCCGCTGCTGCAGTTCATTGGCCTTATCCGCTCTCAGGTATTCCCCGGCAGCCGTCAGCGCCCGGATACGTTGATTCAACCAGCCCTTGAGCTTATCCAGGATATAGTTCCGGGTATGGAAGTAAAGCAGGCGCTTGGCCTCGCTCATATCGGCAACGGTAAACGGTCCGATGATGCCGCCGCCGGGATAGCTGAAATTCAGCTTGATGTAATTGCTATATTGTTCGCCCATTGCCGTTAACATGATTGGTTAAACTCGTTTCCGAATAGGATGCAGATCAATAGCCCAAAACAGGTAAGCATTGCAAAAAACAACAATGCTTCTCTGAGCGTCAGCGGCCGGCCCCAGGCCAGCTTAAATGCGATGGTTAGGAATGTTTTCATGATCATATCAGGTTTTTTTGGTGTGCCAGTTTTACCAGGTCCTTTTTGTTCTGCAGCCCTGTTTTTTCACGGATATGCTTTAAGTGGATCTTCACTGTTTGCTCGCTGATGCAAAGCTTATCTG
>DASYCT010000212.1:0-4572 GCA_036500065.1 Chitinophagaceae bacterium
AGGAACGCTGTTCCAGGAACCGTAACACTTCATCGTGTACGTTACCGCCGGTGTTGTACCGCAGGTCGAGGATCAGCGCGTCCTTGTGATAAAAATCCCTGGTCATATCGATAAGAAAGCTTTCCAGTTCGCCGGTGCTCATGTTCTTCATACAGGTGTAGGCTATTCTTCCCTTACTCTTGTCATCCACCCGTTTCTGGTTCTTATCGATCCATTCGTCGTAGAGGTTGGTGTACAGGGTACGCTGCGGATGAACATTCACCGTCACAGGCTGCCCCTTGCGGCTAAACTCAAGCCGTAGTTCCCGGTCCAGCGAGGGACGGGTAAAATAATAATTACGGTCCATGCCCTTGTCGACCGCTTCGTCGTTCACTTTTTCCAGTACATCCCCGGGTTTTACATCAACGGATTTTTTGTCCGCATTGCTGTGTTTCACAATGTATTTGACGGTATAAGGAGCATCGTTGTCGAAGATAATGCCCGTCTCCATCGTCACACTTTTAAGCGGTACATCCTCATCTCCACCGGAGGTAAAAAAGCCCTGGTGCGATGAATTCAATTCGCCCAGCATATCGTTCAGCACGGTCCTTATGTCCGAACGGTTGCTCATATAGAGAAGGAACTGCGCGTAATACCCTTTTATTTTTTTCCAGTCCACCCCGTGAAAATGTTCATCGTAATAATTCTCCTCCACCTGCGCCCATGCCTCATAAAACATCTGGCTGAACTCGGCCGACAGGTTGCGACGGAAAACATAACTGATGTTCACCGGCGCAATATTGCCGGCATCCAGGTTGAGCTTGTTAATCGTCCCGTTTTGCAGCGCAAAGAATTTATCGCCGTTCTCCACGATGTCCGGTGCACCACCTTCCGTTCCCGTTATCTTATCCGTCTTGGTGGCTTCAAACGGTTCCAATACTGTTTTCCACAAGGCATTGCGGCCCTCGCTGTGATTACTGGCGTAGAGTATCGTGGTTTTAGTATCCTTTTGTACCACCGCCAGCAGCCGCTGCGTGCCAAACGAAGGGCTTATTTGTTCCAGCCGATCCATAATATCGGCTGCGTCGATGGTTACCGTTACAGTTTTGGGGACGACAGCCGCTTTTTTGGTCGTGTCTTTTTTCGCTGCCGTATCCTTCTTTTCCTCTTTGAACAAATCATTGTACTTGTCGTACCGGAAAGGATCGTCCAGTTTTTCCAGCGGCATGCGGTACACATGCGCATTCTGCGGACCGAAGGGATACGATGGTCTTAACCGGGCAGAAGAGAAGTAAATGTATTTGCCGTCGGGCGACCACAACGGCTCCGATTCCGAAACACCCGAATTGGTCAGGTCGATGGTCTTTCCCTCTTTGATATTATAAAGGAAGATGTCTTCTTCAAAATCACGGTAGGCGGTAAAGCAAACGTATTCATCGCCGGGCGAGAAAGTCGGCGTGGAACCGCCGCCGCCCCAAATCTCATCCTTTGCGATGGTCTTGCTTTCAAATGTCTTTAAATCCATTATCCGCACTTCGTCGCGGCCCGAGAGATACACGGCCTTTGTCTTTGCTTTATTAAACGAAATGGAACGGTCGTCCTTGCCGTCCGTCGTAAGCTGCTTCAGCGCCGCCGATCCATCGGCAGTAATCGTGTACCAGTTCCGGTAGCCGTCGAGCGTCTGGCTAAACAGGATGGTCTTGTTATCCCCGAGCCATTTTACCTCGTCCACTCTTTCGGCCGAGCCTCTTTTTATTTCCCGCACAAACTTTCCTTCCACATCGCTTACAAACAATTCGCCACGCGCCACAAAAGCCAGCTTTTTCCCGTCGGGTGATGCGTCAAAAGCGGTAATCGACCCCTTTACATCAAAGTCCTTTTCCCGTGGCAGCACATTGTTGCGTACAATGTCCACGTTGATCTTTTCAGCCTTGCCGCTTTTTACATCGTACAGCCAGAGCTGGTAGTCTTTTTCAAACACCACGCTGCCGCCATTGGCATTGACCAGCGGTGTTTTGATGGAAGAGGTAAATTTTGTAAGCTCCGTCTTTTGTCCATTCTTAAACGTGTACAGGTTGTATTCACCGTTGGCCTCATCGGAAATAAAATAGATATTGCCTGCCTTGTCGATGGAGGCAAAAAAATCCTTCCCGATCCAATCCGTATAGCGTTTGTATTTTTTGGTAGCGGGGTTGTACGATTGTATATCGGGATTGAAGGGCCCCTTGTAGCGCTTGCGCGCCGACTGGTTATCGCTTTCCCAGGTATCGTTGAAAAAGATTTCACCCGTTTGTGGATGCTCCACCAGGTTATGATCGTATTGAAAGAAATAATCGCCGAATACCCGCACCGGCGTACCGCCGCCGATACCGATTTTGTATCCCGATATCTGTCCCGAACGCGAAGAAGTGAAATAAAGCGATTTCGAATCCCATCCCCAGGAGCTTAGCTCGTCATTGGCGCTGTGCCAGGTCAGTTGCTTTATATCGCCGCCCGCTGCCGGCATGACAAAGACATCGGCATTGCCCGACTGGCGGCCGGTAAAAGCGATCCACTTGCCATCGGGCGAAAACCGGGGACTGGTTTCATACCCTTCCATGGCTGTCAGCCGGACCGCCTGCCCTCCTTTTGTATCGGATTTCCATAAATCGCCTTCAAAACTAAAGACGACAGTTTGCCCGTCGGGACTCAAACAGGGGTTCGACAAGAAATACGTGCTGCTCGTTTGCGCTGAAACACCTGCCGCGATAGCAACAGCGGCAATGGTAAACAAAAACTTCATGACCGGTTGGTTTGGTTGGAATGAATATACAGCGTATTTGGTAATCGCTGTACACCGCCGGTCAAAAACGCGTCAACTTATGAAATGGAGGCCATCACGCTGGCAGGTTCGCGTTCCTCTACCTTGCCCGGGAACCGGATGGCCGCGAAATTCAGTTGGCTCAGCAATACCGACCCTACGATAATCGGCATCCAGAGCCGCACTTCTATCATAATGCCGATGACCGGGATCATCAGTATATACGGCGAAGCCATCAAAATATAGCTCCAAATCAGCTTTTTGTTGACTTCCTTATCGCTTATCTTAAATACCAGGTAGAACGTAATAATCGCAAACAGGAAACCCATCAGGTTGGACATCTTCCGTATGTCGAGGTTGCGCCAGAATTTCAATCCCTCGGTAACCGTTCCCGGGCCGCTGCTGTTGAAATAAAACCGCAGGGCCACCCAGGTAAGCAGGTAACAGGCCACCGGGATGATCATATAGCGCACCCAGCGAAGATTAAATCCATAATAGCTGAAATAAATAGCCGCCATAAAGCTCAGGCTCAGCAGGGCCGACTCGCGGTTGAGCGTAGAAATGATAATAACCGCGTTGACCAGTACCATGTACAGCCAGTTGCGCGTTTGCAGGTATTTCACGAAAAACAGGCCCGATACGATGAGTAAAAAATAACCGATGGTATCATACGGGGTGATCACAAACTGGGTAAACCCGATCAGCAATACCAGGGCGGCGGTAATAAAGACCTTCTGCGATTCCTTCATCTCGTATAGCGGGGCCGTATCAAAGAGGTAGAGCAGGGCCAGCGCCGTAAAAATGGTGAAGACAACCGCTATGATAAAATAAGTCAGGTAGAAGGTATTATCGGCATCGTCGTCCAGCGCCGTCAGCCGTTTTTCGTACGAACTGTTCTCTTTGATGTTTTTGAATTTCCCGCTGGATTCCAGCTTATGATAAAGCCATAAATGAAGGTTCCTGCCTACCACCCGGTAACGGAATACATTGGAGCCGTAAAACGTGGTGAATCCTTTTTCAGAAAAGACGTTGATCATGTAATTCCCCGTAAAACGGAAGTAGAAGACATACTGTATAAAAAAAGGTAGTATGATACCTATCACCAGATAACGAACCAGTACAGATCCGGTAATTTTCTTCATAAAGCAGGATTGAAGTAGGTGATTTTTTTGAAAAATAGTAAAATTTGCCCATTATAAGTAATACCCATAGCTGTTAATCTTGTGTTATCGGAATAATGGCAGGACAAATCGTAAAAATTGGGGTTGTGCATAGACAACTACCAAGTGTATGCCAGTTTTCCCAATTGCCGGTAGCAAACTAAGCAGGTATACGTAGCCGGAACAAAAAGGGTTGACTGGCTACCCTCAATATAGCAAAAAACTGCGTTTTTCTGCAGAAATCCTGCTGCCGGCAGCAGGGACTCGATTAGGGTCTTTTTTACTTATGCCTGTAAATCAATATACTACAAAAAAAGTCCTGCGGTAGGTTGCTTCGTCCTACCCAGGACCACGCCCGGTCGATCAGCCGCAGACCGTGATTTCACGGTAAAAATCCGGGAATAACAATTGAGGCAGAAGCGCCGCGGCCGGTGGGGAAATCGGGGAACTGTTAAAAGAAATTTGCGGGAAATATTCCCCTGTCCGGCACGTTATTGCTCCTGAATAAATCCTGTTTTTTTGAAAGTATCCCTCCGCCACCTTGTTTTTATCCCGGTTTTCGCCCTTTTCAGCCTTTTTGCCTCCGCCCAGCAGATTACCGGCGTGTGGAAGGGAAAGATAAAAGGCACCCGC
>DASYCT010000213.1:0-3168 GCA_036500065.1 Chitinophagaceae bacterium
CCGATAGGCGTGGCCGTTTCCCCCCGCGTACTCCACTCCGCGGAAGCCGGTTTGATCCTTTGGCAGTTCAACAGCATCACGCCCGAGAACGCTATGAAGATGGGCCCCATCCATCCCGAAGAAAACCACTACAACTGGCGGGATGCCGATTCTATCGTGGCTTTCGCACAGGCCCACGGGCTGCGGGTGCGCGGGCATAACCTCTGCTGGCATGAGCAAACCCCCGCCTGGCTGTTTAAGGACTCCACCGGCAAACAGGTCAGCAAGGCCGTTCTCCTGCAACGTCTGAAGGATCATATCACCACCGTCGTGAACCGCTACAAGGGAAAGCTCTATGCATGGGATGTGGTCAATGAAGCCATCGCCGACGACAGCACTCATTTCCTGCGCAATTCGCAATGGTACCAGATCTGCGGCGAGGATTTTATCGCAAAAGCATTTGAATACGCCCACGAAGCCGATCCCAATGCACAGCTTTTCTACAATGATTACAATACCGAACGTCCCGAAAAAAGAGAGCGTGTATATAAACTGCTGGCTCAACTGGTAAAAGCAAAAGTGCCCATCACCGGCGTGGGCATACAGGCCCATTGGTCCATCTATGAGCCCTCCGCCGCGGAATTAAAGGCAACCATCCAACGGTTTTCTTCACTCGGGTTAAAGGTGCAGATCACCGAACTGGACATTTCCATTTACCCATGGGAAAAAAACCTTCGCGCCAAGCGCCCGGATGAAAGCGATGCGTTCACCCCTGAACTGGAACAAAAACAAGTGGAACAGTACAAACAGGTATTCGCCGTCTTCCGCGAGTTTAAAAATGTAATCACCGGTGTTACCTTTTGGAATATCTCCGACGGCCATACCTGGCTGGACGGCTATCCCGTTCCCGGTCGTAAAAACTATCCGCTCCTGTTTGATAAAGACTTAAAACCGAAGAAAGCGTATTGGGGAGTGGTGAAGTTTTAATTTTCATTTATTGCAATTGTGCCACAGGCTGTGGCACAATTGCAATTCATACTTAAATTTGCAGTAGTTTTCCAGTATCAAAAATCTACCACTGTATGAAACATATCGCCTGTATAGCATTCCTGTCCATGCTGTTTGCTTATACTCCCGCAAAGAAAAAGATAGTCATCGTTTGGCAGCCCTCCCATCAAACCAATACCGGCAGGGATTTTAACGAAGCTCTTGTAAGCAATGGCGTTGCCGAGGCAGCGATGGCGACGGAACCCCACTTCAAAGAGTACAAAGTATGGAGCCTGGGCCGCAAAGACGTGCACGATGCAGACAGCGGAAGCAATACCAAGATTGCTCATACCACTGAGATCATCGATGGAAAGATATCCGGCTATGCCTGGGAACTGCAGCAATCCAACAAGCACCACCCCGATGTGTTTATCGCCCTGCACAATAATGGCGGAACGCACAAGCACGCGGTTTGGGGATATGTTCATTATGGCGATGCCCACCAGGCCGAGAACCAGGAACTGGCCGGACAATTAACCGCAGCCCTTGCAGCTGCTACTACCCTGGCAAACGGCGGCGTATTGATGGACAGCACTACCGGCCGGAACGATTACCGTTGCGCTTCCACCGGCAAACTGGCTTTTTACAGCCTCGATGAACATGTAAACACCGCCCCGATACGCCTGTTGCTGGAAATAGGCGATAATGCGGCAAGCCATGATTTTCTCAAGGACCCTGCCAACCAGCAAAAGATGGGAGAAATCATCAAAAAGACATTGGTCAAATGGATGGAGCAACACCCCGGTTTATCGAACCAGTAAAAGCCATCGTATGATAACACGACCCATCCCTTCCACCGGGGAAGCCCTGCCGGTCATCGGCATGGGCACCTGGCAGACATTCGATGTTGCCGGCAGCAGCGCCCATCCTTCTTTGCAAAAAGTATTGGAAACGATGCATAACGCCGGCGGCAGGTTGATAGACAGTTCGCCCATGTATGGAAATTCGGAAAAGGTAATCGGTGATATTACCCACAACATGGCCGCCCGGGATGATTTTTTCTATGCCACCAAGGTATGGACCACCGGCAAGCAGGAAGGCATCCGGCAAATGGAGTCCTCTTTTCACAAAATGAAAAGAACAACCATCGACCTTATGCAAATACATAATCTTACCGACTGGAAAACCCACCTGCCCGTATTGCAGCAATGGAAGCAATCAGGAAAGATACGATACACCGGCGTGACCCATTATACCGACAGCAGCCATGACAACCTGGAACAAGTGATACGAAAGGAAAAAACCGATTTTGTCCAGTTCAATTATTCGCTGCTTTCCCGGCATGCTGAAAAGCGCTTACTACCGGCTGCGGCAGACAGTGGCGTGGCGACTATCATCAACCGTCCTTTTGGCGAAGGTGCTTATTTCAAAAAAATAGCCGGTAAATCCCTGCCCTCCTGGGCCAGCGATTATGCGATCAACAGCTGGGCGGCCTATTTTCTGAAATTCATTATTTCCCATCCCGCCGTTACCTGTGTTATTCCTGCCACCGCCAGCCCGGAACATGCTTTGGAGAATTTCAATGCAGGCGAAGGCGCTTTACCCGATGCCGCCGGCAGGAATAAAATGATAGCCTGGATAGAAGGTTTATAACCATCAGGGCAGTTTCGCAGCAAGCCCCTCCGGCAACAACTTCAGGATGCGATAAATGATTTTCCATTTGAAACCCGGTACGAGGACGAACCCATTCCCGGCGTTCACCACCGCCCGGGCGATGAACGAAGGCTCCATCAACAGCGATTCCGGCAGTTGGAGCCCTGCTGTCATCTTACTACGGATATAGCCTGCAACGATTACATTAACAATAATCTTCCGCGGAAAAAGATATTGCCGCAGTCCCGCGAGGTATTGGGTGAATGCCGCCTTTGTACTGCCATAAATAAAATTGCTTTTACGCCCCCGCACACCCGACAGCGACGACAGGCCGATGATTCGTTCAAGATTGTTGTCCGTATCCGTTACAAGGAGGTTGAGCATGGAAACAGCTCCCGCATAATGTGTATTCATCATCCGGTAACTGCCTTCCCAATCCAGTAGCGCGGCGTTATTCTCTACCTGGAAGCCGGCGGCATACAGCACGATATGAGGTTTTGCAGGAAGGGCTTTATAAAACGATTTATGTGTATCGAAAGCTGTAGCGTC
>DASYCT010000214.1:0-33639 GCA_036500065.1 Chitinophagaceae bacterium
TAAAGACATCGGCCCGAAAACCTATACACGGATCTTCGAACTGCTGCTACGGCTGAAGGCCAATTATATCTGGCCGGCGATGCACCCCTGCACCAAAGCATTTTATTATTATCCCGACAACCCGCGGCTGGCCAATGATTATGGCATCGTTGTCGGCTCCAGTCATTGCGAGCCGATGCTTCGCAATAATGTCTTCGAATGGGCGGAAAACTATGTGCATGAATACGGCACAGCGCCCGGCGAATGGCGGTACGATCATAATAAAGCACAAATACTCGACTATTGGAAAGACCGCGTACAACAATCGGAAAAATATGAATCGGTGTACACCGTGGGCATGCGTGGCATCCATGACGGCAGTATGCCGGGGCCCGCGCCCATCCCGGAGAAAGTAAAACTGCTGCAACAGGTGATCGACGACCAGCGCCGCCTGCTTGGCAATACCATCGGCAAACCATTACAGGATATTCCACAGATATTCTGTCCTTATAAGGAAGTACTGACGGTTTATCGCAACGGCCTGTCGCTGCCCGATGATGTCACCATCGTCTGGGCCGACGACAACTACGGTTATATCCGCCAGCTCTCCAACGAACAGGAACGGCAACGCAGCGGGAGAAGCGGTGTTTATTATCATCTATCCTATTGGGGATCTCCACAGGATTATTTATGGTTGTCGTCGGTATCGCCTTCACTGGTATCATACGAAATGAGCAAAGCATGGAAACTGGGAGCCGACCGGGTCTGGATCTTCAACGTCGGGGACATAAAGCCTGCCGAAGAAGATATAGAATTTGCCATGGACCTTGCCTGGAACGTGCAGCGATGCTCGCCCGATAAGGTGAACGAATGGCTCCATAGCTGGGCGAACCGGACTTTTGGCCCATGGTGGGCAGATACCATCAGCTCTATCCAAAAAAGCTATTACCTGCTGGCGCAATCGGGTAAACCCGAGCAAATGAACAGCCTCCATTTTACCGAAGCGGAAGCAACCGAACGAATCGCGCAATACCAGGCCATCGCCGCAAAGGCGGAAGCACTTTACCAGCAAATGCCAGCCCGTCTCAAAGACGCTTTTTTTGAGCTTATTCTTTACCCGGTAGAAGGCGCCCGCCGGATGAATGAAAAGATATTGTATGCACAAAAAAGCCTGCGGCTGGCTGCGGCGGGTCAACAGGAAGCGCTGTTGTATGCACAAAAAGCAACGGAAGCTTTCACGGCTATACAACAACTGACCGCCCGTTACAACGACAGTATCGCCGGTGGTAAATGGCAGGGCATCATGAGCTGGCATCCACGCGACCAGGCGGTATTCAATATGCCTGCAATTGCCACCCAAAAGATGATCGACAGCGCACGGCGGGCCGGCGCTTCGGCCGGCAGCCCTGGAACAACAGCGGTTATTATTCCGGCTGCTGCTTACATACAGAAAAAAGAAATAAGCGGCGTTTCCTTCCATACCATCGAAGGCCTGGGCGCGGGCGGCAACGGGGTAACGCTTTTACCCTTTACCCCTTCGGAGGGCAGCGATAGCTCCACGACCGGCAAGCCCTGGCTGGAATACAACATCTCTCTTGATAAAGGTCCTCATACCTTACTGGTAAAATGCCTGCCCCTGCAAAGCGCCAATAGCAGTGGTCATTTGCGGTACGCAGTATCTTTCAACGGCGAAACGCCGCGGTTGGTCAATATCCACACGGAGGCCGAAAGCAGGGCCTGGAAACTAAATGTATTGAGAGGGTTTGCCCAGGGAACATCGCAATATATTACTGCCTCCGCGGGGATGGCCACCCTACGTGTTTATTTTATCGATCCGGGACTGGTTATTAATCAGCTGGAAGTAGAATAACAGAATTACTACCTTAGCAACCTCATGTATATGAAATTTATCCGTTCGCTATTGCTATTGCTGCCAGCCGGTTATATTGCCACAGCCCAGCCACCGGTGACGGTGCAGGAAAGCGGTAACCTTGTTACCATGTCCAATGGGATTGTCACTTTCAGTTTTAACAAGAACAACGCCGATTTAACGGAAATAAAAAACAAGCGCCAGCAAAGTTTGCTGGGTAAGCAGGGACGCGGCTACCTGCTCGGGCCGGGGTTTTCGATGAGCCCCTGCAAATTCAAGGTCGTGCGGCAGGACAATGATCTTGCCGAGCTGTCTTTTTACCATGACGCCAGCAATCGTTTTCAATACGACCTGCATTATGTGCTCCGCAAAGGAGATGCGGGGGTCTATTGTTTTCTCATACAATCGCACCGGGCCGGTGATTCCGCCGCCAGCTACGGGCAAACGCGCTGGGGCATACGCGCGGATGAAAACCTGTACGATTACCATCTCGTGCGCGACAGCATCCAGGGGCCCATGCCAAAAATGGCCGCGCTGGATGATAACGAGAAAGTGCAGGACTGGACATTTAAACTCAATGACAGTACTTATTATACCAAATACGATTATGCCGATTACATCGAAGGCCGGCACGTACATGGCATGGCCGGGGTAAAATCGGGACTTGGTCTTTTCGTGATACAGGCCAGCCACGAATACCTCAACGGCGGTCCTACCAAGCAATACCAGAATGTACATTCGACTCCTTTCCTGATTTGCATGTTCAACTGCGGTCATTTTTTGTCCAGCATACGCAAGGCCGATGACGTCATCACCGGCAACTGGTCAAAACTCGACGGCCCCTTTTTCCTGTATGTCAATGAGGGAAAGAATACCGACTCCATTTGGGCCGATGCCAAACAAAAAGCGGAGGACGAAGAAGATCAATGGCCTTACGAGTGGATGGACAACCCGCTTTACCCGCTGAAGCGGGGCATCGTCGCCGGGCAGTTGCTGATCAACAACCGGCCCGCACCGGCGGGCACCCATGTTATCCTCGCAGCGCCGGGCTACGACTGGCAGGCACAGACACAGGGATATATTTATGCGTCCCAGACCGCCGAGGACGGAAGGTTTTCCATTAACCATGTTCGCAAGGGTTACTATACGCTGTATGCCTGGGGTGGTAACCAGACCGAAGAATATACCAAGAGCAATATTTCAGTGGGCGCCGATATTGTGACCATACTCGGGAAACTGGACTGGCACCCGGTAAAAAACGGGCAATTGCTCTGGCAATTGGGCATTGCCGACAGGACCACCCGGGGGTTTAAGCTGAGCGATCACAAACGGAACTACGGCCTGTTCAACCTGCCGCCTGCCAACCTGGACTATACCATCGGCAGGAGTAAGGAAAACACCGATTGGTACTATGCGCAGACAAAACCGGGTAGCTGGAATATCAATTTTACACTCAACAGCCCCGTCGGGGACGAAGCCACGCTGACCATCGCACTGGCCGGCGCTGCTAAAAATCCGTTGCTGGAAATATATGTAAATGACCAGAAAGCCGGTTCGTTCAATAAACTGGGCAACGATGCCAGTATCTACCGCTCGGCTGTTGCGGGTGGCTATTACCAGAAACTGGAACTGAAATTCCCTGCCTCCTTATTAAAGCAGGGCAATAACCGTATTTCTTTCAGGTTGCCGGATGTAAAAGAAGGCGGCGGAGTTATGTATGATGCAATCAAGCTCGAAGTCAAAGAATAATAATTAATTCCCTTTTGCCAGTTTATCAATCACTTCACGGTAGGTTTCTCCCACGGGAAATTCATGTTCACGGACAAAGACGCTGCTTTTACGAATGGCGGTGATGCTGTTTACCGATACGATATAAGATTTATGTATGCGCACAAAGGCAGTGGGGGGAAGCTGTTCTTCTATCGCTTTAAAGCTCATGCGCACGATGACGGGTTTGGGTGTACTTTTCAAATGGATTTGCAGGTAATCCTTCAGCCCTTCAATCCATTCGATGTCGGAAAAGATTACTTTCAGCAGGCTGTACCCTATGTTCACAAACATATATTCCGGCGCCGGGCTGTTGGGAGAACGAGCCCCGGCCGTTTTGAGCAGGTGAAGCTCCTGCGCCTTGTTGCAGGCTTTTATAAACCGATCCAGCGCCACCGGCTTTACGAGATAATCCACCACATCAAGGCCATACCCTTCCAACGCATATTGTTTGTAGGCGGTAATTAAAATCACCATCGGTTTTTTGGCCAGGCTTTCTATAAACTGCAAGCCGGTAAGACCGGGCATCTGTATGTCGACAAACAGGAGATCAACGGCATTGTCCTGCAATATGCGCGTGGCCTCAAAGGCATCGCCGCAGGAAGCCACGAGGTTCAGGTAGGGTACTTTGCTGATATTATCGGCCAGGAGCTGTAAGGCCAGCGGTTCGTCGTCAATAGCTATGCAATTCAACATCAGCGTAATTTTATAGTAAGGGAAACATCAAACCAGTCATTCTCTTTTACTATCAGCAGCCCGTGGTCATTTCCATACAATAAATTTAATCTTCTTCTTACATTGGCAAGGCCGATACCCGATGTTTTATCTTTTATTTCCGGGGTATGGGAGTTGTATTTGTTGCGCACGGAAAAGCTAAGAGTATTATCCTGCGTCATCAGGTGGATGTCAATCTGCGGGTTTTCTATCATCCCGACGCCGTGTTTAAAGGCGTTTTCAACGAAGGGGATTAGCAGCATCGGCTCAATTTCGCTCCATTCATTCGAGAGATAGATGGCCGTGGTTACTTTTACTTTCGACCCGAAACGCTGTTGCTGCAGGTCGATATAGCTTTGAAGGTACTCCGCCTCCGTTTTTACCAATACTTTTTCTTCATTTGTTTCATAGAGCATGTATTGCATCAGGGAGGATAATTTCATGACGGTAGGTTCCAGCGCGTCGCTTTTCAGTCGCACCAGGGCCACTATATTATTCAACACATTGAACACGAAATGGGGGCTGATCTGCGAACGCAGGAAAGACAGCTCCGTTTTCAGGTTCTCCTGCTGTTTCTGCAATACCAGCTTATCGGCTTTTACCCGGTCGCTCCACATCTGCCAGGCCGTGCTGCTGGCCAGGGATAACAAATAAGGTCCTACATTAAACCTTGCCACCCGGAGCAAATTGATGGGGAGGGTTGGAATATATATCCTGAGCAGGCCCGTGTACAGGAAAAGAATGATACCGAAAGCAAGCAACGCGACGAAGGAATAAGACAGGAACCTTCTTTTATAAATCAGCCTGTGCACCAACAGGGTGGCATTCAGGTAAAACATGCCCACCCAGAAGATATTCGAAAGGAGGTTGACATATAAAAAACCGGTTTTTTCCATCTCCGTCAGCGGCCGCGGGGGCCGGTCGTTCGACTTGTACAGGATGTAGGGTAATGAAAAAACGATCACCCAGGCAATAGTGTGCGTGATGGTCTTTATCCATTTATCCGAATAATTGAGCGCTTTCATTTATTTAGAATTAGTTCCTCTCTTTTTACTCATACCGCAATGCTTCAATGGGGTCAAGCCGCGAAGCTTTCTGTGCCGGGTAGTATCCAAAGAAAACACCGGTGATGGCGCAGACGAGGAACGAAAGCACGATAGAAGCTTCTGATATTAAAATGGGCCAGTGCATGAAAATATTGATTGCCTGCGCGGAGGAAACACCCAATACAATACCAATCAGGCCGCCGGTAATACTGATGATGACCGCCTCGATCAGGAACTGCATCAGGATGTCAATGCCCCGGGCGCCGATGGACATCCGCAGACCGATTTCCTTGGTACGCTCTGTGACCGAAACATACATGATGTTCATGATACCTATACCACCAATCAGCAGGGATATAGCGGCAACGGCTGTCAGCAACACGGTCAGCATACTGCTGGTAGAACTGATCGTGCTGATCAGTTCGGCCTGGGTGCGCACGTCAAAATCATTATCATCACTGTTTTTCAGCCGGTGGCTGATGCGGATAGCGTTGATTATTTGTTTGGTGGCAGTATCGCTGACGGTTTCGTTTGCAGCAGACGTATAAATGCTCTGCAGGTAATTGGTGGCGGTAAGACGGGCCTGCACGGAGGTATAGGGCGCAAGTATAATATCATCCTGGTCCTGCCCGAAACTGCTGACGCCTTTCGGCACCAGGGTACCGATGACCTGGAAGGGCACTTTATTAAACCGGATAATCTGGCCGATGGGGTTTTCACCGCCCGGGAAAAGGTTGGTGATCACCGTTTGCCCGAGTATACATACTTTGGCAAAGCTCTTTACGTCCGATTCGGAAAACATGATACCGTCCTTTATTTTCAATTGCCGTATATCGGGGTAATCCACGTCGACGCCCTGGATGGAAGTGGGCCAGTTGTTCTCTGCTTTGATGGCCTGACCGTTGGTGGAAACGACGGGTGAAATGCCTACTATATCGGGGGATTGCATTTTGCGGATGGCGTCCACATCGGTCATCCGGAGTGTTTGTATGCTGCTGCCCTGCAGGCGCACGCCGCCGCGGGTGTTGCTGATCGGAATGACGGTGATCATATTCGAGCCCATGCTCGACAGCGAAGCCTGGATGCTTTGCTTGGAGCCCTGGCCGATGGCCATCATGGCAATAACGGCCGCCACACCGATGATGATGCCCAGCATGGTAAGGAACGTGCGGAACTTATTGCGCTGCATCGCACGGATGGCCAGCCTTACCAGGTTTAGTATATTCATAATAGTAAATTAATAATCTTCTGTAACCGGCAATCCTTCGAGCATAGCTTTTGCCGATCGTTTATTTTCATTAATACTGTCTTTCACTACTTTGCCGTCTTTTAAAACAATGGTGCGGGTGCTGAAGGCGGCAATATCGGGCTCGTGGGTAACGAATACGATCGTTTTTCCCTGTTCGTTCAACTCCTGGATCATGGCCATGACCTCGTAGGAGGTGCGCGTATCCAGGTTGCCGGTAGCTTCATCCGCCAATATCATGACCGGGTCGTTTACGAGCGCCCGGGCGATGGCTACGCGTTGCTGCTGACCACCCGATAACTGGTTGGGCATGTGGTCGGAGCGGTCGCCCAGTTTAACCGCCGCCAGCGATTTCAGTGCCCGTTCCTTTCGTTCGTGGGCCGTGACACTGGGGTTATAAAACAGGGGCAGCTCCACATTTTCCAGCGCGCTTGTCCGTGGCAACAGGTTATAGGACTGGAATACGAAACCGATTTTTGTGTTACGCACCTTCGCCAGTTCGTTGCGTGATAATTTGACAATATTCACTTCGTCGAGCAGGTAATTGCCTTCGGTAGGCTTATCGAGGCAACCGAGCATGTTCAGCAGCGTTGTTTTGCCGGAGCCGCTGCTACCCATGATGGTGACAAATTCGCCTTCCATCACGGTGAACGAAACGCCTTTGAGCGCGCGTACCGTTTCGGTGCCCATTACAAACTCGCGTTTGACATTTTGTACTTCTACTATTTTCTTGCTCATTTTCTTCTGGTTTGACGTCTTGCCGGCATGAAGGGACTTGCTGCCGGGGCGTTGGCCGCCGCGGCTTTACTGGTAAGCTCTTCCGAGCCTGTTATTACAATTTCATCCTCTCCCAGGCCACCCTGGACTTCTACATGGGTATTGTCGTTGATACCTATCTGTATTTTCTTTTCGGTAAGCGTGTCGCCTTCCTTTACCCATATATGTGCGTACCCGTGGTGCACGTGCTTGCTGGTATCGCTTATCAATTTATATTGGCTGGTCATCGATGAATCGGGCGAGAACTTCAGCGCCCTGGCGGGAATCAGCAAGGCGCTGTCTACCTCTTTGGTGTAGATGGTAATATTGGCGGTCATGCCGGGTTTCAGCTTTTTATCTTCGTTCGATGTATTGATAATGGTGGTATAGGTAACGACATTGGATGATATGGTCGGGCTCAGGCGTATTTCCTGCACCGTCCCTTTAAACACGTCGTTGGCAAAGGCGTCTACGGTAAAGGAGGTCCGCTCACCTTTTGTCACATTGCCGATATCGGCTTCGTCTACCGAGGCGCGCACCTGCATCTGCGTCAGGTCTTTTGCAATACTGAACAGCGTAGGCGTGCTAAAACTGGCGGCCACGGTCTGTCCCTCGCTGATATTCCTCGATAGCACGGTCCCATCGATGGGGGAATAGATACTGGCGAGCGAAAGATTTTTCTGTTGCGTCGCCACCTGCGCCTGCAGGCTCGCAACCGAGCCTTTGATAGACTGGTAGGTCGATACGGCGTTGTCATAATCCGCCTTACTAATCGCGCCTACTTTATACAATTGCGATTGCCGATCAAAATTTCCCTGCTGGTATGCTTCCTGGCTTTGCGCCTGCGCGAGGCTTCCTTTTGCCTGGTTGAGGGCTGCGTCGAAGAGGGTTTTATCCAGCTCTGCGAGCAACTGCCCTTTTTTGACAACAGAATTGAAATCGACATAGATCGATTTAATGGTGCCCGACACCTGTGTACCCACGGCTACGGTATCCACCGGTTGTATAGTGCCCGTGGCGGTAACGCTTTGGGAAATATAGCCCCGTGTCGGCTTTTCCTGTTCCAGCACGATAACGGGCGGTTTTTTCCTGAAACCGAAGAACCAGGTGGCAGCTATGACGGCTGCGATCAAAACAATAATAATGAAGGGTCTTAACTTTTTCATGTTCTTTTATATTACTGTGTTACGGGTATCCCGATATAAAAATTATAGATGCGCGTGTACAATTGAGTGGCATACTTGGCCTGGATATACGATTGCAGGGCCTGTATATACAGGTTTTTCTGCTGCAGGTAATCCACGGTATTGAACACGCCTATTTTCATTTGTTCATTGGCGATACGGTAGGTTTCTTCCGTAAAGCTTAGCTGTTCCTTTGCCGCATCAAACTGGCTCTGTGCATTCTGTACGTTAAGGTAAGCCTGTTCGATGGCCTGGGTAAGCCCCAGTTTGGTGCTTTGCAGGTTTAGTTGGGCCTGGCTGGTGGCAATCTCTGCTCTCCGCACGTTGGTGCGCGTAACCTTCCGGTCAAAGATGGGCACCGACAGGGTAAGTCCCAACTGTTGGTAAAAATTGTCATTCAGTTGTGGAAAGTAGGTCTGTGCGTTTTTGGAATAATTGGTGAACACAGAACCGCCGAGGCCGAGCGTGGGTCTTAAACCGGCTTTTGCCTTTTCAATATCTATCTGCGCTATCTGCACGCCCAGTTCGCCGCTTTTTACTTCCGGCCGGTTGTCCAGCGCGGTTTGCTGCGCCTGCGCCAGGGGGGCCGCCAGTGTTTTTGTTTCCATCGTATCCGCCTGCGACACTTCGAAGGCCGTATCGGTCGGCAGTTGCAATATCTGTTTTAACGTAAGTATGTTTTGTTTGACCGCGTTCTGCCCCGTCACCAGTGTGAACTTGTCATTGGCAAGCAGGGCCTGTAGTTCGAGCAGGTCCTTCCGGGCGAGGGTGCCGGCATCGAGACGCTGCTGCCCCTGGGTCACCTGGGCCTGCGTGGTGTTGATCAAATCCTGCAGGTACACGACATTCTCTTTGGCGAGCAGGATATTGAGGTAAGCCTGCGTGATCTGGAGCGTGATATCGTTTTGCGAGGACAGCACGTTGAGATTGGCGGCCTTGAGCGACAGTTGTTTCTGTTTGATATCGTTCAGGAGATAGCCCCCGTTGTAAAGCGTCACCTGGGAGCTGAAGCCATAGCCACTGGCCGGGTAAAGACCGCTGGCCGGGTAGTTGGTGAGTGACTGCGTCACGCTGGCGCCGAGGTTGGGATAGCGGGCCGCTTTGGACTGTTCCAGGTCCTGTTCCCCGGATTGGGAAGCCAGGCGGAGCGAGTTGATCGTAATATTATGCTTTGCGGCATAGCTAAGACAGGCGGACAGGTCCCATACGGCGGGTGGCTGCTGCCGGCTGCTGTCCTGGGCCATCAGCGGTCCAAACCCCAGCAGCCCGGCCATTACGCTATATAATACGTTCCATTTCATCTGGTTATTTTAGGTTTTTTTCAAAGACCAGGCATTCCTGGCTGTTTTCTTTGACTGATTTACTGGAATAAAGTTACCCCGCCCCCGGGGGCAGGGTATGTCAAATGATGCCAACCGCAAAAATGATGCGACCAACCGGGGGAAGGGGGGCGTTTCATCGCAGCGGCGTCAGCAGCGAATAAATAAGCGTATCCTTAAACACCCCGTTGTAGAAATAATTTTCTTTGAACCAGGCTTCACGGGCAAAGCCATTCTTTTCCAGCAGGCGGATAGAGGCTTCGTTGAGGGGATTCACATCCGCTTCCACCGAATGGATCTTCATGACCGAAAATCCATAGTTCAGTACTTTTACCAATGCTTCGTTTGCAAGGCCCCGGCGCTGCCAGGCAGGGTGCAGGAGGTAACCGATTTCTGCGCGGTGATGTTCTTTTATAATCCGCCAGAGACCGATGGTGCCGATCAGTTCCGGCTGATCTTTCAGGTAGATGCCCCAGGTAATGCCATCCCCCGCGGCCAGCAAATCTTCGATTACCCGGATCAGCTTGTGCGCATCGTCCACCGATTCCGCCGGTGGGCGGTCAATGTATTGCATGGCTTCGCGGTTGGAACGCAAGAGGAACAGTTCGTCGACATCATTCTTGGTAATCCGTCCGAGCTTCAGCCGTTCGGTCTCCAGTTCGGGAAAAGGACGAAAATTGGTTTGCAGCATGTAGGTTTATCTTAATGGTCAGGCAACGAATAAAGATAAATTTAATTTGTATAATCATTGGCGGGGAATTTGTACATTGATTACCCATACAGCAACGATACATGAAGACAATCTTATGGCTTTCGATGACCCTGTTCTTCTTTGGCAGCGTCTATTCACAGGATAAAAAACCAGCTATTTCGATCACGCATCTCGACGGTGATTTTTATGTTTTCCAAACCTGGATTATGTTTGGCAGCAGTCCCGTTGCCTGCAACGGGCTGTACGTGGTGACAGGCAAGGGCGTTGTGCTTATCAATACCCCACCCGATGAAGAACAGACCAGCAAGCTGATCGATTCCATCGAGGCAAGGCACCGGCAGAAAGTGGTGTTGTGTGTCGCTACCCATTTTCACAAGGACGGGACAGGAGGTTTTGCCCTGCTTCGTCAAAAAGGGATTAAAACGTATTCCAGTTTCCGGACGCAGCAGCTTTGCATCGAAAAGAAAGAGCATCCCTCCGAATTTTATTTCAACGGCGATACCAGTTTCACGGTTGGCAATCATGTTCTGCAAACGTTCTACCCGGGCGAAGGCCATACCAGCGACAATATTGTCGTTTGGTTCGACAGGGAAAAAATACTTGCCGGGGGCTGCCTGGTAAAAAGCACGGAGGCCGGCGACCTGGGCTACCTGGGTGATGCCAATACGCATCAATGGGCTGCCAGTATCCGGAATCTTATCCGGCATTTCCCCGCTCCCCGCTATATCATTCCCGGTCACCAGGGATGGGCCGGTACCGGATCGCTTACACATACATTGGAATTGCTGGACCAGTATAAGAAGAAAGAAGGCGACGCCCGGATAGCAGCTACGGACAACCTTATTTTCACGGATGATTTCGACCATCCGCTCGATACCGCAATATGGGTAACGGAAAAGGGGCCGCAACCGGAAGAACAGGTATATACAAAAGATGGCAACCTCGTGCTGGACACCAAAGGCGGTGTGACCGTATGGTTAAAAAAACGGTTGCAGGGGAATATACGCATAGAATATGATCGCAGGATACCTTTTGAGGGCGCACCTCATGACCGGCTTTCCGATCTGAACCAGTTCTGGATGGCCCGGGACCCGCGCAACCGTAATTTATTTACCCGTAGCGGTGTACTTGAAAGTTATGATTCCCTGGAGTTATATTATGTGGGCATGGGCGGCAACAGTAATAAAACGACGCGCTTCCGGAAATACGAAGGTAATGGCGAGCGAAAGCTATTGCAGGAATATACCGATAGCAGTCATCTCCTGCAAGCGGGAAAGACTTATCATATCACCACCATTATAAAAAACGGGGTCACCGAATTCCTTGTAGACGGTGTACTGTACTTTACATTTACTGATCCTCAGCCGTTGCGGGAGGGTTATTTCGGTTTCCGGTCGACGAAGTCGAGGCAGTTGATTGGGGGGATTAAGGTTTATACGATTCAATAAGGGCTGCCGGAAGCAACCTATACTTTGCTGACTGCGAAGCTACTTATGCGCAAAGTGGTTCAGGTTGTACATAAAGCTCAACAAGGAAAACCGTTGCAGCACCTGTGTATAGGTATCCTTTATATAGTAGCCATCACCGGTAGAATGGGTGATACTCTTGTTCTGGTTTAAAATATCATATACACTCACCCTTAGCTCACCATTTTTCTTTTTAAACAGTAATACGGCTATGCTTCCATTCCAAAGCGGGACGTGCTGGTTGAAGCCGCTGGACAAGCCGCTGTTGATTGCATAATTGAAATCAGTCGACAATGTCAGCCTTTTAAAAAACTGGTAGGTAAGGTCCAACGCATAGTTCTGCAAAAAATACTGGCTGCTTTGGGCGCTCTGAACAGTGTAGGCGGCATTATTGTAAGAAACGTTGATATCGGCTATGATGTCGAGCCGGTCCTGTACGTTCAGGTTGTAGTTTACCCGCTGGCTGGCGGTGACCGTTGAACTGTAATTCAGTTGTTTGTATAATAATCCCACATCGCGGGCATAGCGCAGGGAGCTGGTGAGGTTGAGGTTCATAGGACTGCGCTTGCCCGAAGCTACTTTCTTCAGTGGGATGCCCAGGGTACCGGAAAGGCCCAGGTTATAAGCGCCGTTTAAATTGACCGGTCGGGTAATCAAAATCGAATTGCCCAGGGAATCAATACTGTTTACGATTTTATTGGTCATCACCGATCCATTTAGGCCGGCATTCAGAAACAGGAAATTATTGACGTTAAACGTGTTGTAACTCATGTTAAAATTATGGTCAAACTCCTGCCGCAGGGCAGGATTGCCAGTCACATAATTCAGGGGATTGCTTACATCCGGTACGTCCTGTAACTGGGCTATAGTGGGAGCCCGGGTACTTCCCCGGTAATTGAAACGCAGGCTTTTCCGGTTGCTGGGAGTGTAATTGAAACTAGCCATGGGAAAAAAGTCGGTGTAATGTTGCGTCATCAGGCTGTCCTTGGTATAGATGGCGCGGCGGCTCAGGTTTTCCAGCGTGGAAAACTGAACGGCCCCACCCAGCTGGAAATCGTATTTCTGGTTCTTTACCCTGAAATTGAGTCCCGGCCGGCTGGTGATAAGCCCGTTTTCAAAATAATTGGTCAGGGGTTTGTTGACACTGTCATATTTGCCGCTGACCGCGCTGTAATCATTTGTCTTCCGGTCGGAATTACTTTGGTTGTTGGCGTAGGCATAATTAAATTCCAGTATTTTATTTGTTCCGATCAGTTCGGTAAAGGAAGTGCTGATTGTATTGTTAAACCCATTGCTGTTTTGCAGGTTTTGTTGTTGCAGGTTCTGAAGATAGTTTAGGCTGCCATCCTTATTATAAAACCGGTAGGGAGAAGTGTTGTAGCCCTCGCTGTTACTATGGTTCAGGAGGGTATTCCACCCGATGGTCAGCGTGCGGCCGGGTTTATTAAACCGGTGGCGGTACAACAGGTTGTCGCCCAGGTTCCAGCCCTCTCTTGCATTGCTTTGCGTGGTATTGCCGGTGATGGCGGTATAGCTGTTGCCCGCGCTGTCGGAACGGGTACTGATAGAATCATAGCCGGACGATTTACCATTCTGGGTACTGAAGAAAGGTATGAACAGGAAAGAGTTCGCACTATCTATTATGTATTCAACCCGCATATTGACGCGATGAGACAGGTTGGTGTTTTTGTTATATGCCCCGGTAGTGGTATAGGAAGCGGAATCGTTGTTGAAAAAATTCTGCGTATAGCTGCTGGTATTATTTATCGTGCTGGTATTGGCCACAAAATAATTACCGCTGAACAGCAGTTTGGGGGTCCATATATCACGGTAGTTAATACCCGCGTTCCATGATTGGGTATTGCCATCGGGAGCGGCGGCACGCAGTGTGGGACCGGCGGCGGCAGGCGCACCGCCCGCGGCTCCCGCTCCGCCGGCCGCATCACTGGAAGTAAAGCCAAGGCGGTTTACATTGTTGGCGCCCCCCAGTATCGATACCTGCGATTTATTGTTGAAGGAATTGGCGGAAACGTTGGCAGCATACCGATCGCTGGTGCCCGCACCTACATTCACACGGCCGAACTGGCCTTTCTTCCGGTCCTTTTTCAGCTTGATGTTGATGGCGCGCTGCCGGCTGCCGTCGTCTATTTTGGTAAACCTGGCCTGGTCGCTCATGTCGTCAAAGACCTGCACGCTTTCTACCAGGTCAGCCGTCAGGTTTTTGCTGGCCAGTTTTGGATCGTTGCTAAAGAACTCTTTGCCGTCGACATATATTTTTGTTATCGGTTCACCCAGGGAACTGATATTACCGTCTTTGTCTATTTCCATACCGGGTATTTTTTTCAGCAGGTCTTCCAGCGTGGCGTTGATGCGGGTTTTAAACGCCGATGCTTTAAACTGGATGGTATCATTGCTAATGGTGATCGGTTGCGCTATAATCGTTACGCCCTGCAGGAGGCCGGTATCGCGCACGAGGTAAACAGCGCCCATGTCTATATTTAAATCGGACGCTGTGACCGACACGGGTTTTATTACATCGATATAGCCGATATAGCTGAGACTGATCAAATAACTTCCCTGCTCCAGCCGCTGAAGCTCGTAATGGCCCTGTTTATCCACTATGGCAAATGCAAGGGAGGAGGAATCCCGTTTATTCAACAGGGTAATGGTAGCATCGGGCAACGGAAGGCGGGTGCGGGCATCCAGCACGGTGCCTGCAATCATTCCCCTGGCTTTTGTTTGCGCTGCACCCCCATATACAACAGCCAGCAAAAGCAATAACAGGATAGGTCGTTTCATCGTCGATCGCTCAGTTAAAGGTTTAATAGTCCAATGGCCAGGTCAATAGTAATCCTGCCCGGTTCCGGCCTGTTGAAAGGCCGTGGCGGCTGTGCATACGTTTTTTGAGCCTGTTGCTAAAAAAAGGGGGAGTTAGGCGATGATAGGAATCCTTGCGGAAACGGAGAGTAATTTACGGAAATAATGTGAAAATGGGAGAATGTGGAAATGTGAAAATGAGGGCTGTTCTAATTCCCACATTCTCACATTTCTACATTATTTTATTTTATTTTTTTACCTGTTCGTAGACTTCCGCCTCGATGATGCTGAATTTGCCGGCGGCGTTTATATCGTCGCGGGCAACGCCGTCGTCGAGTTTTTTGCCGGATACTTCGGTTCCGGTATTGCCAGCAGCGGCACTGCTGCCTGGCAGCAGTTCTATTTTTAATTTCTTCCCTTTGGTGGGAGTGCAGGGAGCGGTAAAATAACCCAGGTTACGCGTGGTGGAACCTGAAAAGATGATTTTACCATCCAGGCTGATGCGGATGGGATAGCTTCTTGTGCGGAAATTGTTCAGCTTCAGCACCACTTCGCTTACAGTGGCTTCCCGTTCCAGTTCGTATTCTATCCAGGCCGTCGACAGTTTACCATCGTTGACCCAATCGGACAGTTCGTTGTCGTCATAACTTTTATACGCATCGGCCGCATTGGCGCCTGCGATGGCTTGTACGATAGGGATGGCGACGCGTGTAACCCTGAAGGAGGGTGTAGCAGGCGTAGGACCGCGCTCAAGATTCGGCTGCAGGCCCGTGGCGGGCATTTCCTTTGAAAGACCATTTACGACTTTCACAGGTTGGGAACTAATAACCAGCGAACCGGGTCTTAACCCGCCGGCGCTTGCCCTTACGGTGATGGCCCCTGCGGTTGTGGTAGTTCGTATCAATATTCTGTTGACACCCCCTTCTACCGGCAGGTCTTTTGACAGGATATAATTACCGGGCCCCTGTGCGATGCCACCGCGCCATTCGGCAGGGCCGCCGAGATCAAAATGGATCATGTTGAGGGCAGTGGGGCAGCGGTTGCCGGCGGCATCGATTACCTCCACTTCCACCAATGCAAGATCATGGCCGTCGGCTTTCAGTCCCTGCGGATTTTCGATGTTCTTAAGACGAACCGATACAGGAGCGGCCGCGGTGATCTTTTGTGTTTCCACTATTTTATTACCCGCGGCGTCATAGCCGATGGCTGCTATCGTTCCGGGTCTGTACCGTATATTTTTAAAGGTGTAAAGAAAACGGTTGCTTTGCACGCCAAAACCGGCAGAGACACCGTTTATCTTCAGTTCCACTTTATCAGCAGAAGAAACCACGTAAACATCCTTGCTGAGGTTGCCTTCGTAATTCCAATGACCTATAATATAAATACGCGGTTTCTCCACATCCACCCATCCATCCCACATCACCTGGTTGGCGAAATAACTATCCTTGGGGATGCGCATGGCATCCACTTCGCCGCTGGTGCGATAGTTTTCGGAACCACGGTGATGTGTATTTGATTCGGAAAAAATAATATTTACGCCACCCGAACTGACGCGGGTGCCGGTGCCCGGTCTTTCATGCCAGTAATCATACCAGCGGGCCACGTCTTCTTTGGCCTGCGAATCCTGGTTGTGGTTGTACTCAGGAGCGGGTTCCCCACGGTAGAGGGGACCATCTCCATCCTTGTGATACGGCGGTGTGTATTCATCCCAGTATTTGCGGAGGCCTTCGTCCCTTGAATACTCCATCGCCCATAAGGGGAAATGCGCACTTTTGTTGATGTACAACATCTCTCCCCCGTATTCGGCTATTTTGCTATCCAGCATCTGCCGCGAGCCAATAGCCCTGCCGCCATTGGGATCATACGCATCACGGATGGCCTTCATATCGGCTATATGCGGTTCGCTGATGACATTGTTGCCACATTCGTAAAAAAGAATACTTGGGTTATTGCGGTTATAAATAATAGCGTCGCGCATTACGGCCTTGCGCTGTTCCCAGCGTATGCCGTCCACATCTTTTTCTGCATCGCCGGCCGGCATGGATTGCATCAGCCCCACACGGTCGCAGGATTCCACGTCCTGTTTCCAGGGCGTTACATGCATCCAGCGTACGAGATTGCCATTACCCTGCACGATAAGGCGGTTGCTATAATCACTTAGCCAGGCGGGTACCGACAACCCGATGGCGGGCCATTCGTTGGTGGTGCGCTGCCCATAACCATGCACCTGTATGACGCGGTCGTTGAGATAAACCATCCCGTTCTTAAAGGCTGTCTTGCGAAAACCGGTACGCGTGGTCACGACATCTGCCACTACGCCATCCACGCCCAGGACGGTTTGTACATCGTAGAGATAGCCATAGCCCCAGCTCCAGAAATTAAGGCCGTGGACCGGTGCAGAAACGGTGATCTCTTTTGTCTCGCCGGGTTGCAGGGTGACGGAACGATCTTGCATCGTCTGAAGCATATCGCCGTTGATTTCATTGATAACGACGGTATAGGAAAAGGTTTTGGGGACAGGGTACTCGTTCCTTACCTGCGAGGTCACGGTAACCTCAGCCGTTTTGGCGGCTACGTTAATGTCTTTAGCGTAAATATAGACACCGGTGGTGCCGAGATTGGAATATAGCGGCAGGGTTTGGTAGAGACGGCCGGTGACATGCAGGTATACGTTCTTGTTGATACCCCCATAGTTGGCATAAAAATTCCTGTCTTCCCATTCAAATTTAGTATCGGTAGCTTTCTCTTTATAGTCCCAGCTGTTGTCGATGCGGGCCGACAGTACGTTGTCGGTATCGCCGGTATGCACGCGGTCGGAGATATCAAAGCCAAAGGCCATCACCCCGTTTTCCGAAATCCCGATCGGAACGCCGTTAAGATAGAACTGACCGGCCTGGCGGATGCCTTCAAATTCGAGGAACAGCTTCTGGCCGCGGGCAGTGGCAGGTACTTTAAAATGTTTGCGGTACCACGCGATGCCGGTAGAGAGTTCGGCGATGTCTTTTTTAAAAGCATCGTTTTCATTCCATGCATAGGGAAGTGTTACCGGTTTCCAGCCTTCATCGTTAAAGCCGGGCTTATCGGCGCCCGGGGCGTCGCCGACGAATACTTTCCAATCGGAGTTGAAATTATATTTGATCCGTTGTGCATGAACTGAAAGAGCGAATGATACCGCTATTATAAAAAACAGGGAGACACGATATTGCATAGGAGGTTATTTCTTTAATTTATATACTTCGCTTCCTGCGAGCAGGAAACAGCCCAGGCCATAATCTTCAAAGTCGGGCTTTTTATCATAGGTTACCGGCTGCCCGTCTTTTGGCTCCTTGCCGGTGCCCTGTACGTAGCCGAGCGAGCCATCGGTATGTACGCATTCAACAGACATACTATTCCATCCTTTGACGATGGCGGGGAGGTATTGTTTTTTATCCAGCAGGCCATTGTTGACACCCCATGCCATGCCATACAGGAAAAGAGCGGTACCACTCAATTCCTTACCGCCAAAATGTGTGGAGTCGTGCAGGCTTACGTTCCAGTAGCCGTCCGCACGTTGCAAGGGCAACAGGGAAGCGACCATGTCTTTGTAATCTTTGAGATAAAGTTCGTAATAAGGACTTTCCTTCGGCAGCAGGGAGAGTACGCGCACGAATGCAGCTACTACCCACCCGTTGCCCCTGCTCCAATAGCAGTTATCGCCATTGGGTTCCTTGTAGGGCGGCACAAAATCTTTATCGCGCCACCAGAGATGATCGGCAGGATTGTACAAACCGTTACCACCCTGTTTGTTTTTTGAATACAGGTACATATCGGTCATCCGCCTGAAATAGCTGCTGTCTTTGTATTCAACGCCGAGCCTCGCGAAAACCGGCATCGCCATCTGGATGGCGTCGATCCAGGTCCAGTCATCAATTTTCGGGGTAGCTATCATGCCATCAATAGCGGTTTTGATATCCTTTATGCGTTCGGGTTTTTTATCGATTAAATACAGGTCGATATAGGTTTGACCACAGCATTGATTGTCGGCGTTTCTCGTTTGCGCGCCGGTGCGAAGTCCCCAGTTGTGTTTTTCGCCCCAGGATACGGCATAGTCGTAATACTCTTTTTTCTTATCGATGTTGTAAAGCGCCATCAGTCCTTCGTAATAGACGGCGCGGGTCCAGATATTACTCGGCCGGGCCTGGTTGGTCACGATCTCCTTACCCGGATCAGGCCATGCCTGCATAAAGTATTGATTGGCGAGCCGAAGTTTCTCCAGCACCTCCTTTTTATTGGGCAGGGATTGTGAAAAAGCAGGGAGCGTCATTCCTGCCAGGGCAATCGGTAAGACCCATACTATTGCTTTCATCAGTTCTTCTTTTATTTATTGAAGCGAAGTTACGCCTGTATTCCAAAAGAAAGGCGGGACCAACACAAAGGGTGTCCTTTGGGCAGTCCCGCCATGAATCAGAGCTTTAAACTATAAAAAAACAAACATCGGTTATTCTCTTATCAATAATACCCGTCGTTCTGCGTGTACAGGCCGGGTTTCGTCAGTATTTCAGCTTCGGGAACAGGGTATATGATATACTGCGGAATGATGGCGCGGATAGTAGGGATGGTATCACTGGCTATCCATGCGTTCATGGTCGTAACGGCCATGCCCTCGCGCACCAGGTCGTTCCATCGCAATCCTTCGGCGATAAATTCCCTGCGTCGTTCTTCCATCAGCATCGGAATGGTTACGTTGGACACCGTGGCAATACCCGCGCGTGTCCGCACTTTATTCACCACGCTGTCTACATACGATTGTGTACCGCTGGCACCGCGAAGAATAGCTTCGGCTTTCATCAGCAGTACGTCGGTGTAGCGCATTACGATAAAGTTGATTGGCCAATCGGAGCGGCTGGCTCCCCTGAGAGCAGGGTTGATGTATTTTTTCTCGAACGGATTGATGGTATCCGGCACAGTAGCAGTAGTTGTCTGAAGAAATGCGTGTTTGATAGAGAACGTGTCTCTCTTATCGGTAACACCAGGACCTGCACTGTTCTTGAAGGATGCCAACAGGTTCTTCGTTACATTATACGAAGAAGTACCATAGGCGTTGTCGTATCCCGACAAACCGAGACCGGTCCAGTAAGATGCCGGCACGATCTGGCTGGGAAAATCGCCGCCGTTGGTAGTACTAATATACTGTATGTCGAAAAGAACTTCCTTATTGTTCTCATTCGTATAAGAGAAGATAGAGGGATAATCGGTAGAGAAAACAAATCCGCCGTTGTTGATGATATCGTCGAATTGTGCCCTCGCGAGATCATATTCGCCGCTGGCAAGACCGGGCCCACTGGTAAGGCCATAGGTAGGTCCGGACCTGGTAAGATATACCAGTCCCAGAACGCCTTTGGCAGCCCAGGAAGTGGCACGGCCTACATCCGCACCGGAATAAGCACCGGGAAGATTGGCGGCTGCATATTGCAGATCCGAGATGATAAGCGTGTACACATCTTTCACTTCACTACGGGGAATGGCGGCTACCTGGGGCGGCGTCAGGGCAGACGTGACAATTGGCAATTTGCCATAGAAACGCAGCAAATTAAAGTAGTAGAACGCGCGCAGGAAGTGGCATTCTGCACCAAAGCGCCGCCGCAGCGAGGTATCGGCAATATTGGTACCGTTGGTAACCAGCTTATCGAGCACCGTATTGGTATTGAAGATCCCGCTGAAGTCATTGTCCCATTCAGTCACCACAAAACTGGTATTGGTAAGATTGGGCGAGAAATCGTTGATGCCCTGGAAATCACGGTTACCATCCGTGGCGATAACCACATTGTCCGAGCGCACTTCTCCCATCCAGAGCGCTGCGTCGGGATAGTTCCTCAGCTTGCTGTAAGCGCCTGTTACCGCCTGGGTGAAATCGTTTGTATTCCCATAAAAATTGGCAGTGGTCGTGCTTGACGGGGGCACCTGGGTCAGGTCCTTATTGCATGCACCCAGTGCCAATAACGCCAGGCAACCACTCGTATATAATACCTTTTTCATTGAGTAATAATTTAATTTAAGCATTAGAAACTAAAGTTAACACCGAATGTTATCGTCTTATTAAGTGGCATAGCGCCGTAATCGCCGGGCAGAGGATAAGCGCTACTACCGCTCACATTTGTATTCTCCGCTTCGGGGTTAACTCCACCTTTGTATTTGTCCCAATCAAAATAATTCTGTAATGAGGCATAAATCCTGGCGCCGCTGAAAATACCGGAAGAAATAATTGACTTTAAGTTGTAACCAAGAGTAATATTCTGAATACGGAAGAAATTGGATGAATAGAGCCAGTCGCTGGTAAACAACGGAATTGTATATGCTTCTCCGATTTTACCACGGGGGGCATTGTAATTTTGATTGGTTGCCGTCCAGCGATCCCGCCATATACCGTTCGTAGTATTGCGTCCGTTGGCGGGGTTATCGGTCGCCCTGCCAAGGAAGGAATAAATAACACCGCCTTCCTGGCCGTACATCTGTATGCTCAGGTCAAAGGCTTTGTAGCGAAAGTTATTGGTAAGTCCCCAGGTAGACTTGGGGTTGGGCTGTCCGAGGAGCAAACGATCGTTGGCATCGATGATGCCGTTGCCGTCTTTATCCACGTATTTGGTATCTCCCACGGTTTCAAGGGGAAGCTTGGCCACTTTGGGGTCTGCTATGTCGGCGGCGGTGAGAATGCCGTTTGATTTTATGAGTGAATAGCTATACATGGGCAATCCAACCTGGAGCAGGAAGGGGGGATTGCCGGTATAGGCGGTTGATACGTTGATGGGCGCACCGTCGATACCGAGCTTCAATACTTTGTTCTGGTTAAATGCAACATTTGCGTTGATACTCCATTGAAAGCTCTTTGTCATTACCGGAACGAGGTTCAGGCCTAATTCAAGACCCTGGTTTTGCACCTGCCCGATGTTCTGCAGGGCGCTCAGGAAGCCGGAAGCGGCCAGCGTGGGTAATTGCAGGAACAGGTCGGTGCTGACTTTCCTGTAAACGTCGAAGGTCATATTGATGCGGTTCTTCAGCACCGTAGCGTCCAACCCGAGATCGTAGGTGTTGGATGTTTCCCAGTGCAGATTAGGACTGGCCACGCCGCTGGGCACCTCACCGTTAGCTGCAGTAGTGCCAAAGCTATAGTTGGCATTAGCCAGCGTGGGGATGGCCTGGTAATCGCCGATATTAGAACTTCCCGCCCTGCCCCAGCTTGCCCTGAGTTTCAGATCGCTTACGAACCTGACATTCTTCATGAAATTCTCGTCCGATATGCGCCAGCCGGCAGAAAGAGAGGGGAAAGTCCCCCAGCGGCTGTCGATGCCAAACCGGGAAGATGCATCCCTTCTTATACTACCCGACAATAAATATTTACCTAAATAGCTGTACTGCACGCGAGCGAAATAAGACATCAGCGCGTTGTTTGTTTCCGTCGTGTTGCCAGTGACGGTAACACCGGCGGCGGTTGGGCTCGCATTGTTCAGCGTATTGACCGCATCGTTGTTAAAACCATTGGCAGTACTTAAGGTGTACGATTCTGTGTGCGCAAAGCTGTAGGACATACCTGCTATCGCGGTGATGGTATGCTTTTCCTTCAATGTAATATTGTAATTGATCGTATTCTCGTTCACTATATTCTGTTTCTTAAACCCACTGTAGGCGCCGGAAGAGCTCCTGCCTGGTATATTAAGGTAGTTGCTGATATTGCCGGCCACAAAATCGGAGATATAGCGTTTATAGGTCTGGTTGGATTCATCATAGTTGATGCTCGACCGGGCCGACAGCCCTTTTGCCAGTGTTAATTCACCGTACATCGAGTAAAGGATGCGGGTGGTTTTATACAGGCTGATGGTATTGTTGAGATAAGCTACCGGGCTTACGCTGGAACTGGCCCACTGGTAGACGGCGTTTTTACCCGCACCGCTGAGCAGCCCGGCGCTATCTTCCACGATAGGCGTCATGTTGAACAGGTGCATCAACTGGGCGTCCTTTCCTTCCGCCAGCGGGGTAGCGGTTTCCGCATAAGAAGGAGCAAGGTTGAAACCCATTTTGAAGCGTTTGCTGGCATTCACTTCTATATTGGCCCTGGCCGAATAGTTTTTATAGCCCGAGTTCAGGAGTACGCCTTTCTGATCGAGATAGGCCCCGGAAAAGAAATAGCGAACATTCTCATTACCGCCACTGGCGGAGACCTCATAATTCTGGAAGGGCGCGGGGCGAAATGCCTCGTCCTGCCAGTTAACATATCGAAGACCGGGGTGACCGGGTTGGGTCCAGCGGTCATCGTTCATATACTGTACACTGTATGCACCTGCAGCAGTACCGGTTACGATACGGCGCTGGGCGTTGTTGTCGTTGACGGAAGCGGTGGGGTACTTGGTGATATATTTATAGTTGTCGAGCTCGGTAGACATATCGATCCATTCCTGCGGACTCAGCACGTCCATTTTTTTGGCAACACTGCTGGTGCCTCCGTAGGCATTTACACTGATTTTTGTTTTTCCAATCTGGCCTCTTTTGGTAGTAATCAATACTACGCCGTTGGCAGCTCTTGAACCATAAATGGCCGCAGCAGCAGCATCTTTTAATACCTGTATGCTTTCAATATCGTTGGGATTGATATTATTCAGCGGGTTGGCGGTAAAACTACCATTGGTTCCCTGGCTGACCACGTCGAGGGGGAACCCATCTATTACATAGAGCGGTTCGGTACCGCCGGCGATGGAACCGGGACCTCTTACTGTCAGGCTGAAACCCTGTCCGGGCATACCTGTTTGTTGTTTGATTACGACGCCGGGCATCTGGCCAATCATGGCCTGGTCAACACGGGCGATGGGTTTTTCTTCAATTGTTTTTACGTCAAACGAAGTTTGAGCGCCGGAAACGTTCCGCCTGCTCTGTGTTCCGTAGCCAATCACGACCACGTCTTCCAACCCTTTTGCTTCCAGCTTCAGCCTTACAGTCAGTTCGGTGCGGCCTTTTACATCCACGACCTGGCGTTCATAGCCTACGGAACCGATTTCCAGTTGTGCATTTGCAAGTGAAGGAGCTGTAATGGAGAAGGCACCATCGTTGTTGGTCTGTGTGCCCGTGGTATTACCTTTGAGGATGACAGAAACACCGGGAATTCCCTTACCGGTCGTTTCGTCTACCACCTTGCCCTTTATCACTTTTCCCTGGTCCTGGGAGCGGGCCACGGTAAAGAAAAGGGTAAACAAAGTGATAAGACATGCCAGCTTTCTCATAATGTATACTTTAGTTTTGAGGTTATAAAATTCAAACCAGTTAATTAATAAAAACAGAAAAGATGGAGTAGATAAGGTTGGCACCGGTCTTTCAACCGGTAAGAATTGTCGAAGGGGTATTTAACAGAGGTTAGGGAATATGCGATGACTTATAGCAGACATTTTTAAAAAACCTGTCATGCTTTAGAAAGTATCATCGAACCTCGCTTAAGTGATAAAATGTAAGTGTAATCCTGGAAGAAAATTTTTCATTTGCAATCGTTTTAGTAAGAAGATGCGATAAAGTTAACAGAAGGTTATTGTTTAGCTGTCATGTACTATCCTGTGGTTTTTACGGTAATAGTGTTGCATAAACATGAAGGCCCCTCCTATCCCGGCGCAGGTCAATCGCCTGGCTCAGGGCATTTTATGAAGTCCTTCCCAACGCACCTTCCAACCTCTGTCTTTGGGAATCCCGGGCAGCGGCACCGTGCAATGATCATAGCCGGCGCACATCATCGCAATGGCCGTGAGCAGTCCCCCGTTACCGGGTAGGTACAACCGAAGGCGTTCATCCTGGTAATTATGCCCGTTGGTAAGGTAAGTGTTGGTTTTTATCCGCATCAGCAGGGCGTCGATAGCCCGGTCCGGCAGTCCGAGGCGGGTGGCCGTCATAGCCGTCATGGGGAAATCCCAGCCCCAGGTATCTTTCCAGTTCCAGGTATCCCATACAAGATTGAAGGTATGTCGCATGGTAAGCGTATTCAGCAGGGGCGTGAGCGGCAGCATACCGAAGGCGCCCAGCACAGAAGGGTGATCTGATTTATAGGCGGGATTGGCATACGAGTCGGGAGCGCTTTCGGTGGCCAGGTACACCGAATCCTGCACGGGCAGGGGCGACAGGCGCTGTAATACGTCCGCCCATTTTTTGTTGGGCGGCAGCTTCAGCCGTTTGCGCCATTCCTGCGCGGTGCTCAGCGCCCAATGCCAGTAGGCCAGCTCGTAGGTCGGGTTGAATGTTTCCTCGGGTTTGAACCGTTCCTGCGCCGGGATAAGACCTTTACCCAATACATATTTTCCTTTGGCGGAATCATAACGGGCAAAGGAGGCCATAAAGTCCGCCGTACCGAATACCAGGTCCCTGTATCGTTGCAGGGTCGGCATATCCGGGTGTGCGCGGTAACAGAGTTCGGCAAAATAAATATAATGAGGTTCCTGCCAGATAAGGAAGGCGCCCACAGAAGAAGGGCTTTCCCTTCCTTCATGGTCGGTCATCTTTTGCCAGCGGAGGCCTTCATACCCCTGGCGGCGGGCAATTGCTCTTGCCGTGTTCTGCACCCGGGCATACCAGGAAAGGGTTTTTTCCAGCAGGCCGGTCCTCCCCCATAAGGCAAAATGAACGGCATGCCACCAAACCATTTCGAGGTGAGGCTTACCATACCAACTGTTATAAGTAAGACCCGTTTCCTGCGGGGGAAAACCGCCCGCACATTGAATTTTGGTAAGGTATTGCGAGAGCACGACGCGGCGTTCGAGTTCAAAGGCCCTTGGATCGGTGCTACCGGAAAAATCAACGGCGCCGCCACTGCTCCAGAAATAGTTCCATTGCGCAGTGCTGTTTTCTTTTGTTTGTGCAAAAGAAGGCGAGGGATGGGTGGGTGGGGTGGGAGAGAAAGAGAAACTGGCTTCGAAGGCGTCATCATCTCCGTTAAGGTGAGCCGCCCCTGGAGGGCGACCCACCTTAACGGGGAGGGAAGGGCGATCCTCCTTGACGGGGATGAGCAAAAAATAATGCGCTTCCTTCTGTAACAGTTTTGCGGGACCGTTCCAGTGGCAGGCGACAAAGTAACGTGTTGTATCCAGCCGGTGATCGATTAAAGCATCGTTCCCCGTATTCTTTATAATACCTGACTGATGCCTGCCGGGTTCTTTCCAATTGTCGCCTTCATCGGCGAACGCGTTGGTGGGATAGGGAAACCGGAGCCGGATGCGCAAGCGTCCTTCCTTTAGTAAGGGTGAATTTACTTTCACGGCAACAGCATCCTGCTGCTGGTGGCCAAATGTGCTTACATCTACCGGGACCCCTTCGAGGGTAAAATGACTTTTGATTTCGCCGGTCCACATATTGAGTTCCTGGTGCAGATCCTGCAGGTCGGTGATAACGGCAGGGCTGCCATCTTTTTTTAGCAGTTCGAACCCGATATTGCCCAATTGCAGGCGGTGTACGTTTTCCCGAAAATAATTGGAGGAGTTTTTATTTCTTTCAGGCGTATGCCATTGAACGGAATAAGGCACTTTACGCCCATTGAGATCATACCAGCGCAGGCTTTCCCCGAAGCGAAAGCCGCTGTCGTTGGGAAAGCTATGCCAGCCCCACTCGGACTGCGTGCCGAGCGGAATGCCTTTCTGATAATTTTCGGGAAATGATTGCAGACCGGTAATGTCTACCGTAAAGGCAAAGCCGCCGTTGCCAACCGAAAGAGAGGAAAGCGAATCGACGGTAGTATTGACGACGGTATGCCGTTCGACCAACGCGTGCCGGTTTATTTTTTCCTGTGCATGGATGGCGCCGGGGCAAAGAGAAAATAAGGCAGGCCATCCTGCATATAGTATCGCTGAAAGGAAATGATTTATACGCATCGTTCTTATTGTTTAATGACCGGCGGCGGCTTCAACTCATCGGGGCTATCCTTTGTATGGGCGCTGAACACCAGTCTTGATCCTGTTTGAAATAAATCCCGCACCGTATTGATGGCCACTTCATCCGCGGGATGAAACTTATCGGACAACATGTACTGTTGTATGCTGTAGAATAACTGCCGGGCAGCCGGGCGGTTGTCAGGATTTTTTTTAAGGTCGGCGCTGCATACCATCAGCCTGCCCTTCCCTACCCTCGCTTCCAGTAACAAACCGAGCCGGCGGTTCATAAACCAGGTGTCGATGGGCTGGATAAGGGGTGTAAACCCTTTGGGGAAATCTTCCAGGTGCATGGGTTCCGCCTTGTTGACGATTTCCCACCATTGTAGTTCGCTGTGATACGTGGCTGGGAAAAAGTTGAATACAGGGTGTTTGTAATTGCAGACAAAACCGAGTGTATGCGGAGGCCGAATTTTAAACCAGGAGGTATTCCAGAACACGGGCGTAAACTGCTGCGCTACTTCTTTTCCTTTGACTACTTTTCCGGCGGCTTCCAAAAACACCTTTCCGCCGCTGTTCAACACTTCTTCCGCTTTGGCATCGAGGGTATCGCAGTAATAAATATCATCGTTTTTTACGGCAGGTAGTTCCGCCGGGTAAACCCAGAAATCCCAGTCGTTTGCAAACGAGGTATGATCGATGGTTACTTCCAGTTTAAGTTTTTTGGCTTTTGCAACGGACAGCAGCGGGTACTGTATCGAACCCAGTTCAAATCCATTTCCAATTGGCACCACCGCGGGGGTAAATCTCCCCCCTTTCAGAAGGGTTCCCTTTTCATCTGTAATCTTCCAACGGATGATGGGATGTTGCAACGGGGCTTTCCCATAGTGATAGAGTTCGATGGCCGCGCTGAATGTTTCATTGTTTTTGTAAACAAATTTATTTATCCGGGCAAGGGGTACGGTGCTGTTGCAGAAGCGCCTGAATTGTGCGGCGGTAATATATCCTTTGTCTTCCCAGAACACGTTGAGCATGCCCACGAGCGCAGTTCCCTGGCCGGGAAAATCCTGCAGGCTGAGTAACTGGAAACCGCCGAGACCTTTTGTACGCAGCGTACGTTCGATTTCATATTTATAACAGAGAGCCTGCAATTTGCCGGAGGCCATAAGAAATTGCTCCGCCTTGTCGCCCATACCCTGATCGTGCAGATCTTCGCGGAACAATTCAAAATTCTTCGCCCGGTACACGCCGGTATATTTTTTTATTTCTTTGAAATCGGGGAATGCACACCATTGTCCCATTTCGTGGGTGACATAAGGCATGGTGAATTTTTCAATGGCGGCGCTGTAGTCGTCGGCGCTACCGGGTTGTTTGTTCCAGTCGAGGCCACGCGCGCCGGATTTGATCATATAATCGTTTTCCGGCACCAATGGCCAGCTCATGGCGACAGATGCACCGGTGTACACGCGGCGGCTGTCTTTTGCACGCCAGTACCGGATGAATTTCGTGAGATAAGCCACCATGTTGCGACCGGCGGGCTCGTTGCCGGCTGCCAGCATACAAAAAGACGGGTGGTTGCCGTAGGCCTTCGCCATGCGGTCGGTTTCATCGAATAAATACTGGTCCACCGGTTTTCCATCACCGATAGAGGTGCCATGATTGGGCCAGGAAGGTCCTTCAATCTGCAGGTAGAACCCGGTCATATCGGCGGCTGTAAAGGCGGCTTCGGGCGGGCACCAGGAATGGAAACGAAAATGATTCAGGCCGTGTGCACGGGCGATGCGGAATATGCGGGCCCATGCGGCCGTATCCATGGAAGGATACCCTGTTAACGGGAATTCACAACAATTGACATCGCCGCGCAGGAAGACGGGCCGGCCGTTGATTTCAAACCGGCGGCCATTGACGTTGAATTCCCGCATGCCGAAACTGGTTTGCCGTTCCGTTTTCTCTCCCTGCCGGGTCGTAATGGTAGCGGTCAGCCGGTAGAGAATGGGATCAAATTCATCCCATAGCTGCGGGTTATTACCCATTGGCAGTTTTATTTCCAGCAAACTGTCGTTTACAGGTAAGCTAAAGGAAATGCTGACAGGTGCTATTGTATGCGATGTTGCCGTATTGAAACTATGCGCTGACAGGCGGATGGTTCCTGATGCGGCATGATTTGTTTTGACCAGGAGTTTTACCAGCGCGGTTTTGTTTTTTATATCCGGGTAGACCTGCATGTCATCTATCCAAACGGGGTCTTCCGAGGTAAGCAGCATTTTGCCGATGATGCCGTTCCAGTTGCCTTCGGTATGGTCGGTAAGGCTGTGTGAATCGGGGCCCACATTAATCGCTTTGATGCGGTTGTCGATGCGCAGCGTAATACGGTGTTTGCCGGGCTTAAGCAATTCACTGAGATCATATTCATGCGGGGCCACCAGGCTATTTTGCATACCGGCTTCGCGGTCGTCCACCCAAAGGGTTGTTTCGGTATGCGCTCTTTCGAGGAACAGCACGACCCGTTTATTCTTCCACGCGGCGGGAATCGTGACTTCCCTGCTATACCAGGCAGCACCCACGTATTCCTTTGCGGGGGTAAGCCAGAAAGGAATTTTTATATTGCCCGGCTGCCGGTATTTGGCAAGACGGGGAGCAAAAAACCAGGAGCTGTCGTAAATGCTGCCAGTCCATTTAGTGGTGAGCGTTATATCGTTCCCTTTGCCGTTTTGGGCCATGGAGCCGGGAAGACGAATGGAATCGGTGAACGGGGTGGCAAACCAGTGGTTTTGCAGGCCAATGTCCTGCGGGTCGGTGGCAAAGGACCATCGGCCGGCCAGGGAAATAACCTGGGCATCCAATGGATGCTGCATGCCGGTCAAAAGAAGAAGAAAGAAGATCAGCTTATACTTCATTCCGGGAGATTATTTTGCATCATGCACAAGGTAATTGTTTAATGTGCATCCCTTCAACTGTTTCAGTCCTTCGATAACCGCTGCGGCATTCAGCCTTGCGCCGGCATCATTGGTATGGGTATGGTCGCCGGGAAAGAAACCTTTTACCTTATCTGCTCCCATAGCGTCGTATTTATCGGCGATAAGCGCATTCAGATCTATAAAGAAAGCGCCGGTTGTGGTAGCGGTTTGCTGTGCCCAGCCACTATAGCTGTCCGGCGAGCGTTGAACTTTGCCATCCCTGAACTCATCGCGGGGAATGGGAGAACAGATAATGGCAACAGCGCCTTTTGCTTTGGCATCGTTGACATATTTGCGCATGTACCATCCGTATGTATATACCGTCTCCTGTTTTTTCATGATGGGATTATAAATATCCTTGCTTTCATCGCCAACGCCCCGGATGCTGCCGCGTGCACGGGAAGTATCGTCGAGCGGGCCGCCGTCGTTGTGACCGAACTGCATGATCACATAATCGCCGGGTTGAATATTGGGCAATATCTTGTCCCAGTGGCCTTCGGTAATAAACGTGCGGCTGCTGCGACCGCCGAGCGCTTCGTTGCGGACGCTGATCCGGTTCGTATCAAAATAAGGAGCTATCACATTGCCCCAACCCCACAGGCTGCCTTTGCCCGTGCCGTCGCCATTCCGTACCGTGGAATCGCCAATGATATAAAAGACGGGTTTGTGCTGCTGGCGGAATAGTATGAACGAAGAACATACAATGAACAGGGCCAGCAGGCCGGCATTTCTTACTCGTGGAGCGGTAATAGTATTTTTCATGGTGCTGTTATTTTTTGTCAAGCAGGTAATTGTTGAGCGAGCAATCCTTCAGCAGGCGCAGGCCTTCGACCACGGAAGCTGCATTTATAAGTGCGCCGTCTTTATTGGTATGGGTATGGTCGCCGGGGAAAAAGGTTTTTACCTTGTCGGGACCCATTGCATCGTATTTATCTGCGGTGATGGCATTCAGATCGACAAAGTATGCCCCGCTGGCAGCGGCGATTTCCATGGCCCATTTTCCATAATCCTTATCGGCGCGGAGTACTTTGCCTTCCCGGAATTCATTGCGGGGTATCATGGAGGCTACGATGGCAGTAGCGCCTTTTGCTTTGGCATCGGTAATAAACTTTTTGATATACCAGCCATAGGTATGTACGATCTCTTTACTGCTGTCGGGCCAGGTAAGCTCTACCGTTTCATCGCCGGTACCTTTCAGGACGCCCCGGTAGCCGCCTCTTGACGTATCGGGCTTTGAACCTTCGTTGTGACCAAACTGCATGATCACATAATCGCCGGGTTTGAGCGTAGACAGTACCCTGTCCCACCTGCCTTCTTTGACAAAGGTGCGGGTGCTGCGGCCGGCCATTGCCTGGTTGCTGACCGAAAGACGGCTGCTGTCGAAAAACTCACCGATAAGGGTACCCCATCCCCATTGGCCATTGGTATTCTGGTTGCGCACGGTGCTGTCACCGATGATGTACAACACGGGTTTATTCTCCTGTTTCAGGATAAAAGAAGCCAGGGCAAGTGTGGCGGGTAATACCAGGGTCAGTACATATTTCTTCATAGCTGGTTTATTTTGCTTTTATAACGGTGATAGACGGTCGTGGTGGCATTTTCATGCCATCGCCCAGGTAATAATCGGTATAGGGCGGCTGGTTATAGCCCACGTTCTGCCAGGCTACGCCAAGACGGTATTGAGGGTTGTGCATCAAGGTGTAAAGACGGTAGTCGGTCGGAATGGTAGTAGAAAAAATGCGCAGTTCCTTGCTATCGGCCGTGCGATAGATGACTTCTTCGCGCCAGTCGCCGAGTATATCGGCAGAGAGGGCGGGATTGGCCTTGGTGCCGTTGTTGGATAAGCAATTGAATTGCTTCGCATCGAAAATATTATCCAGTTTGGAATTGGTATAGTCCCATTTATCGATACGCGTGCCGTCCAGCAGTTCACTGAGCAGGTCGCCATCCCACCAGATGCGGAAATTGACGCTGCGGGGGGATACTCCTATTTGCTGGCCCTTGATGGTTTTCAGGCCATCAGCGCCACCCCAGCATTCATAACCGGGGTAACGGGGATCAATGTCCGCGGCAAGGCCGCGGCCTACATCCTTATCTATATTATCGCTCCAGAGGATTTCGCCGGTGCGGGCATTGTACAGCGCCGCGCCCATACCTTTTGCGCCATTTTCCAGTTCATGAATGCCCCATACCAACTGGTCGGGGTTGGCCGGGTCAAAATGACTGACATGCACCGCGTCACCGTGACGAAGGCCGGTGCTGAAAAGGCCTTTTCCATTATCATCGACTACCATCGAGCCGTAGATGATTTCATCCTTGCCATCGTTGTCCACATCGGCTACAGAAATATTGTGGTAGCCCTGGCCGGAGAAAGGATTGTTGCCGTCTTTTGAATCGAAGACCCAGCGGGAAGTAAGTTTATGATTGCGCCAGTCCCATGCCGCCAACACGGTCCTGCCATAATAACCGCGGCACATGACCACGCTGGGATGAACGCCATCAAGATAGGCGATACAGGCAAGGAAACGGTCTACCCTGTTGCCGTAGTTATCGTTGCCGCCGTTGCCACCTTTACCACCCCATGCTCCTACATCACCCCTTGCGGGAATATAGTCAGTTGTGGCCAGGGCCGCGCCGGTAAGCCCGTCAAAGATGGTGAAGTATTCGGGGCCGTCGAGAATGCGGCCGTCTTTATTGCGATAGTCTTTGCTGGAATCGCCGATTACTTTGCCTTTTCCATCGATGCTGCCATCGGCGGTTTTCATGGCTATTTCCGCACGGCCATCACCATCGAGATCATAGACCATAAATTGTGTATAGTGGGCTCCGTCACGGATGTTCTTACCAAGATTGATGGTCCACAACAAGGTGCCGTCCAATTTATAGGCCTGGAAGATGGGCGGATCGGTGTAGCCTGCCTGCGAGTTGTCACGCGCACGACCGGTTTGGTGAAGAATGATTTCATATTGACCATCACCGTCCAGATCGCCGACCGATACATCGTTGGGGGTATAGCCGGGAGGTGTTTGTAAGGGTATAGAAAGATAGGGAGGTGCATCGGCGCGTAGTGTGTACGATTCACCGGCTTGCTCCACTCCTTTCACTATGGGACGTACCGTATAGATATTCTCCATAGAAGGATTGGCGTGTTCATCCGTAAAGTTGGTGCCTTTGGTAAGCGGTTGTGCGTTGAGCCGGGTAGTCTTGTCGCCCGTTCCCCGGTAAACATTAAAGGCAATATCATTGGGTTCGGTACCGAGCAGCCGCCAACTCACGAATACTTTAGCAGCTCCTTCATTAATAGCATATACGCCGCGGTTTAAATACTCCATCTGTCGTTGTGCGTGGGCTGCCGACAGCGCGAGCATGCAAGAGACCGTAAAGACAAATTTCGAAAATACATTCATGTCAATCATTTTATTTTATAGTCACCGTGGTCGTACCTGCCTGCAGACCATCGGCCTGTGCGGTAATTTTTATCGTTCCCGTCGCGGCCGAGGCTTTTATGATAGCTATGCAACTGCCTTTATACGCCCATCGTTCAGCAGCATTGAAGGGTTCCGCGCTGGACACATCCGCATTGTCTACCGCTGCGACAACGCCAGCACCTTCCGCACTAAACCTGATTTTATTATCGGCTGTTAAACAGGGATTGCCTTTTTCATCGGTGACGGTAGCGGTAATGTACACCACATCATTCCAGTTATTTTCTACCGAAGGCTTGTCGACGCTGAGTACAATCTTTGCCGGTTTGCCTGCTGTCGTCAATTGCTGCTCCGCGACTACTTTCCCTTTATTTCTGCCGACTGCTTTGAGTGTTCCCTTTTCAAAAGCGGTGGTCCAGGTGCGGGGGGAAGCGTTGTCGTCGGGCCGGGGTTTTGTGCCGAGCGATTTACCATTCAAAAACAATTCCACTTCATCGCAATTGCTGAACACCTGCATCCG
>DASYCT010000215.1:0-3877 GCA_036500065.1 Chitinophagaceae bacterium
GGCAGCGATACGCACAGCATTTTATTCAACGACGTGAAAGTGCCAAAGGAAAACCGCATCGGCGCGGACGGCTTTGGGTTTACGTTTGCCATGAAGACGCTGGGCGGCGGCCGCATCGGTATCGCCAGCCAGGCCCTTGGCATTGCTTCCGGCGCGTATGAGCTGGCATTGAAATATTCTAAAGAACGCAAGGCGTTTGGCAAGGAAATCATGCACCACCAGGCCATCCAGTTCAAACTGGCCGATATGGCTACCCGCATAGAAGCAGCCCGCCTGCTTTGCCTGAAAGCGGCTTATGAGAAAGATCATAAAATGGATTATACACTTAGTTCTTCCATGGCAAAGGTATTTGCCTCGGAAACAGCCATGTGGACCGCTACCGAAGCCGTACAGGTGCATGGAGGCTATGGATATGTAAAGGAATACCATGTGGAACGCCTGATGCGGGATGCCAAGATCACCCAGATCTATGAAGGCACCAGTGAAGTACAGCGCATCGTGATCAGCCGCTCGATATTGAAATAAAAGGTGAACATAACCCACGAAACGTTCCTACGGAACGATGGGATTGTCGTGTTCTTCCACCGACGAGTCGTCCCTAGGGGACGGGAAAGATTGTCGTACGTCTTGTCCCGTAGGGACATTTGGTCGGTAGAAAATTCCGTTCCGGGCGTATCGTTCCGTAGGAACGTTTCGTGGGTTATTTTTTTGCAATGCCGATTGATCGTTAATTTAGCCCCGGCAGATGTTCGCCTGCCTGTCTCTCACTTAAACCAATCGTATGAGCGTGATTCAACTCAATAATGTACGCAAGGAGTATAGCGGCACCTATGTTTTACAGGGTATCAATTGCTCGTTTGACAAGGGGGGCATTGTCGGGTATATAGGCCCCAATGGTGCGGGTAAAAGCACGACCATTAAAATCCTGACCGGCATTATCAGCGATTTTGAGGGAGAAGCGATGGTGATGGGGATGGATGTGCGCAAAGAACCGCTGGCGGTAAAACGCTGTATCGGGTATATACCCGAACAGGCATCGTTGTATGACGTGCTGACGCCGGTGGAATACCTGCGCTTTATCGGGCGCCTGTACAAGTTGCCCGAACCTGTTATAGAAAAAAAATCAATGGAGCTGCTGCGCTTATTCGAACTGAGCGACAAACGTGACATGCGCATGAACGGGTTCAGCAAGGGGATGAAGCAAAAAGTATTGCTGATCTCGGGGCTGATACACAATCCCGAAATAATTTTCCTCGACGAACCGCTGAGCGGACTGGATGCCAACGCGGTGATCCTTGTCAAGGAAATATTGGCGCAACTGAAACAGGCGGGAAGAACGATTTTCTATTCTTCGCATATCATGGATGTGGTGGAAAAGATCAGTGACCGGATCATCATCATCAATAAAGGAGAAGTAATTGCCGACGGCACGTTTGAAATGCTGAAATCGGGTGCGCACCAGGGGTCGCTGGAAACAATTTTTACTTCCCTGACGGGCGATGAACAGCACCAGGCCACTGCCGGTGCATTTGTAAACGCCCTCAACAATTAAGCGCATGGATAAGTGGCTGTTAAAACTGATTTATCCTTTCCGCGGACTGTTGCGAAAACAGGGCGTGGACATGGATAGCCTGCTGGCCATCGTAGAGACCAAGCTCATGATGGACAAGCGCCGGGTGTACATGCAATGGAAACAAAAGCAGCAAAATGAGAACCGCAACCACCTGGCGATGGTGCTGTTCACATACGGGTTTTTCGGCATTTTTATCGGGGTTGTCATCATAAATGTCCCTTCCTTCCTGCTGGCTATGATCATCGTTCACAGCTACATTATTTTTATGATGTCGATGACCCTGATCACCGATTTTGCATCAGTGTTACTGGATACAACGGATAACCAGGTCATATTGCCGCGGCCTGTGAACAGCAAGACACTTTTTATGGCGCGACTGGTGCATATCCTTATCTACCTGTTGCAGTTCACCATCGCGTTGGCCGTGGTGCCGGTGGGTTGTACGTTTTTCAAATTCGGGGTGCTGACGGGGTTGGGTTTGTGTATCACGGCCCTGTTGAGCGTACTGGTGGCGGTGTTTTTTACGTACCTGCTGTACCTGTTTATCCTGCGTTTCAGCAATGAGCAGAAGGTGAAAGAAATCATTACTTATTTCCAGATTGTAATGACGGTTATTTTTACCGTGGGCCTGCAGATACTGCCCAGGATACTTAATGTATTCAACTTTGAGTTGCACCTGCACTGGTATTCCTACCTGTTGCCGCCGGTATGGATGGCGCTGGCGCTGGAAATGCTGCATACCCTGCAGGTGGATAGCCTGCACCTGCTGATGACGGCATTGTCTGTTTTTCTGCCGATCTTATTGTTCTGGATACTGAACCGTTTCCTGGCGCCTTCTTTTGCACGTAAGCTGTCGGCCATGAATACCGATGGGGCACAAAGCAAACAGGAACTGACGGAAGTCAAACAGGGAAAATCGGTATCGGGCGTTTTGTCGGGTATTTTCTGCCGCGACAAGGTAGAGCAGGGCGCTTTTGAAATGACCTGGAAAATGACGGGGCGGGACAAATCATTCCGGTTGCAGTTTTACCCGAGTCTCGGGTATATAGTGGTATTTGTGTTCATTTTCGTGTTTAAGAACGGGCAGCACATGGGTGAAACCTGGTCGCACCTGGGCTCCACCAATAGCTATCTCTGGTTTATTTACCTGCCGTTGTTTACCATATCCAACAGCCTGTTGCTGGTATCGTACAATGAAAATTATATGGCCTCCTGGGTCTATCACAGTCTGCCGGTGGAACACCCGGGGCAGTTGATAACGGGTTCGGCGAAATCACTGCTGGTAAAATATTTTATCATCGTGTACCTGCTCCTGTTTGCTATCTGCCTGTATGTATGGGGCATCGCCATCGCCGATGATTTCCTGTTTGGCTTTTTTAATAATGTGCTGTGTTTTTTGCTGTTCGCTTATTGGGCGGATCATTTCCTGCCCTTTTCACGGCAGCCGAATACGCAGCAGCAAAGCGGGCGGTTTGTAAGGGTGATGCTGCAACTCGCCGTGGTGGCGGCATTGGTGGGATTGCATTACCTGCTGATTCCCCATCCCTGGATAATGTATGCGCTGATGCCATTTATCATTGGCGGGTGCTTTTTGCTGCTGCGGAAATTGCAGCGCCTGCCCTGGAGAAAAATAGCTATTTAAGATGCCTGTTAATATAGAACAATACAAAAAGATAGTTGCAGCGCTGAAGGGCAAAGCGGAATTGGTGGCGGTTTCCAAAACAAAACCGGCAGAAGATGTCCGCGAACTGTATGAAATGGGGCAGCGTGATTTTGGTGAGAACTATGTACAGGAACTGGTTGACAAGCAAGCCTTGCTGCCGGCAGCTATACGCTGGCATTTTATCGGCCACCTGCAAAGTAATAAAGTAAAATACATCGCGCCTTTTGTGCATTTGATACATGGGGTCGATAGCCTGAAACTGCTAAAGGAGATCGATAAGCAGGCGGGTAAGCTGAACAAGCTGATAAAAGTATTGCTACAGGTGCATATTGCACGGGAGGAAACCAAGTTCGGTATGGACGAAGCGGAATTGGGCGCGGCGCTGGGCGAAGCAGCCGGGCTGGGACATGTGTGTATAAATGGGTTGATGGGCATGGCTTCTTTCAGTAGTGACACGGAACTGGTGCGAAACGAATTCCGCTTGTTAAAAACATTGTTTGATAAATACCGGCCGGCTTCCCGGGCCGGCTGTGAATGGTCCACGCTTTCGATGGGGATGAGCGCCGATTACGCGATTGCAGTGGAGGAGGGGAGTACGATGGTGCGAATCGGCAGCCTCCTTTTTGGAGAGCGGGTATATC
>DASYCT010000216.1:0-4683 GCA_036500065.1 Chitinophagaceae bacterium
CACAGAGCAAGCCGAGCCTGGAATTATCCCGCAGGTCCCGCAGGTCGGGCAGGAGGCGTTCGGACAGCAATACCATCCCCCATACGCAGGCAATGGCGATAAACGCGGCCAGGGCCCCGTTGATCACCGCCCGTTTGGTGATAGGCCCGGTGATAAAGCGCCGGGTGGCTCCCACCATTTGCATGGTTTTGATAAGGAAGCGGTTGCTGTACATAGAGAGTTTGATGGTATTATCGATGAGTATGATAGCCAGGATGCCAAACAGGGTGGCCAGGGCTACCAGTACGACCAGTATCCATTTGAGGATCGGCCCCATTTTTTCCACCAGGGAAGCGGGATAATTAACGCTTTCAATGACGAGGTCGCGCCCGTTTAATATATCAGCTTTGATGGCTTCCAGGGTGTCTTTTACCACGTAGGCGCTTTTCATCCGGAAAACGATGGAAGCCGGCAGGGGATTACCTTCAATCATATCCTGGAAATCCTTTTCACCGGAGGCCAGCAGGCGCTTTTTGGCGGTGGCCTTGTCGATATATTCCACATCGCGGGAATAGGGTTTGGCGGTGAGCCAGGCGGTCAGTGAATCCACATCTTTGGCGGAGGCGGTATTGCGGAGATACACCTGTACCTGTACGTTTTCCTTAAGTACTTCCGTGTATTTGCTGGCGTTGAGGATCAGCCAGCCGAAAACGCCTACAAAAAACAGTACTACCGTTACTCCCAGGATAGCCATAAAATAAGATGGCTGGGAACGTTTACTGGAAGATTTACCGATTTGAGCCATAAAGTAACTGGATTTTAACAGGTCAGTAATGTGTCCACAAGGGGCAAAAATAGCGGATTTACTGCTGTAAATCTGTATTTTTGTTGCCCATCTAACGATTGCAGGGGACGAATATTTTAAAGGCCCGTATATGAAAATTGAAACGGAGCTTTTTTAAGTCTTCTTTCACAAAATTTTATTGAGCTTAACCGATAACCGATACGGAATCATGGAATACAATTTCAGGGATATAGAAAAAAAATGGCAGGAACACTGGAAAAAGACCGGCGCTTACAAGGTGAGTAATGACAGCACAAAGCCCAAAAGCTATGTGCTGGATATGTTTCCTTATCCCAGCGGGGTGGGGCTGCATGTGGGGCATCCGCTGGGATATGTCGCCTCCGACATTTACAGCCGTTTTAAGCGGCTGAAGGGGTACAATGTGCTGCACCCGATGGGCTATGATGCGTTTGGCCTGCCGGCCGAGCAATACGCTATAGAGCACGGCGTACACCCGGCGGTGAGCACGCATATCAACATCACCAACTACCGCCAGCAACTCGATAATATCGGTTTTTCGTACGACTGGGATCGCGAGGTGCGTACCAGCGATGCGTCGTATTACAAATGGACGCAGTGGATATTCCTGCAATTGTTCAATAGTTGGTATGATCGCAAGGCGCAGAAAGCTGTTCCACTCAGCAACCTCATAGCGGCATTTGAAAAAGAAGGCAATGCCGGCAATCCGTGTCCTGGCGATAGCTCCATCCGCTTTAGCGCCGCTGATTGGAAGGGCTATGACGAAAAACAACAACAGGCGATACTGATGGACTACCGCCTGGCTTATTGCGGCTACGGCGAAGTAAACTGGTGCGAGGCACTTGGCACCGTGCTGGCCAACGATGAAGTGATCAACGGGGTAAGCGAACGCGGCGGCTGGCCCGTCATGAAAAAGAAACTGCGGCAATGGTACCTGCGCATTACCGAGTATGCCGATCGCCTGCTGGACGGCCTGAAACAGGTGGACTTCAGCGATGCGATGAAGGAGATGCAGACAAACTGGATTGGGAAGAGCTATGGTGCAGAGATCAGCTTTAAGCTGCGAGCAACGAGCTCTGAGCCCTCGCAGTCCGCGGCTCAAAGCTCACAGCTTGTGGTCTACACTACCCGCCCGGACACTATTTTCGGGGTGGACTTTATGGTGATTGCGCCCGAGCATGCGCTGGTGGAAATGATCACCACGGCAGAACAGGCAACAGCAGTGGAAGAATACATCGCTTATGTGAAAAGCCGCAGTGAGCGGGAGCGCATGGCGGAGAAAAAGATTTCAGGTTGTTTTACGGGGGCGTACGCCATCAACCCCTTTGACGGACGTGAAATACCGGTATGGATTTCTGAATATGTATTGGCGGGTTATGGCACCGGCGCTATCATGGCCGTGCCCTGTGGCGATGAGCGCGACCATAAGTTTGCGCAGCATTTTGGTATTGCCATTACCAATATTATCGGCGATGCCTACGATGGGAAGGAAGCCAACGCTACCAAAGATGTCAAACTTAGCAACAGCGGCTTTCTCAACGGTATCGTGATGCGTGATGCAAGCGATATTGTGATAAAGAAACTGGAAGAAATGGGCATCGGCACCCGCAAGGTGAATTATAAAATGCGCGATGCGGCGTTTAGCCGGCAGCGCTATTGGGGGGAACCTTTCCCTATCCAGTGGAAGAACGGCGTGGCGATGCCATTGCCCGAGGCGGAACTGCCGTTGTTATTACCTGAAGTGGACAGTTACCAGCCGGGGCCCGAAGGTGAGGGGCCGCTGGCTAATATTCCGGCCTGGGTGGCGAGGGAACTGGAAACGAATACCATGCCCGGGTATGCGGGTTCTTCCTGGTATTTCCTGCGCTATATGGACCCGCACAATGACAAAACGTTTTGCGATCGCAAGGCCTCCGATTACTGGGGCCAGGCGGATATTTATATCGGCGGTACGGAGCATGCCGTCGGGCATTTGCTGTACAGCAGGATGTGGACAAAGGCATTGTATGACCTGGGGAATATCGGGTTTAATGAACCCTTTAAAAAGCTGGTGAACCAGGGGATGATACAGGGGAGCAGCAGGTTTGTGTATCGTGTAAGGAACACGAATGAATTTGTGTCGTTCGGATTAAAAGATAGTTACCCGGTTGACCCTATTCACGTGGATGTGAATATCGTGGATGGAGTAGAACTGGAACTGGAAGCGTTTAAAAACTGGCGAGAAGAATTTGCCGATGCCAGTTTTATCCTCGAGGATGGTAAATATATCTGCGGCTCGCTTACCGAGAAGATGAGCAAGCGCTTGTACAATACCGTCAATCCCAACGACCTCGTCAATAAATTCGGCGCCGATACTTTCCGGATGTATGAAATGTTCCTCGGCCCGCTGGAAATCAGCAAACCCTGGGATACCAAGGGCATCGAAGGGGTGCACCGGTTTTTGAAAAAACTCTGGCGGATGTTTTTTGATGAACTGAAAGGGAAGCTGTGGAATGACGAGACGCCCACCGCTGCCGAGCTGAAAGTGCTGCATAAAACAATTAAGAAGATAGAAGACGATACGGAACGGTTTTCCTTCAATACCGCTGTCAGCATGTTTATGATCGCGGTAAACGAACTGACGGATCTTAAATGCCATAAGAAAGCGATCCTTTCGCCGCTGCTGGTATTGCTGACGCCCTATGCCCCGCATGTAAGCGAAGAATTGTGGAGCCAGGTGGGTCACCAGGGCAGCATACTGGATGCTTCTTTCCCCGTATTCGAAGAACAATATGTAACGGAATCCTCCAAAGAGTACCCCGTTTCCATCAATGGACGGGTACGCACCAATATCAACATCGCGCTCGATGCGGCACAGCCGGACGTAGAAGAAATCGTACTAAGCAACGAAGTAGTACAAAAATGGCTGGAAGGCAAACCGCATAAGAAGATCATTTATGTAAAGGGTAAGATGGTGAATGTGGTGGTGTAACCCATCACTACTCACGCTTTCCGTCCTTCACGAACCGTATGAGTGCGCTGGAATGTTCATCGGCGAAGAGCCGGCCTTCGTATTTTTTGTTTCCTACCACGGCTACGAGGTAGGAGGTATTGGGCGGTATGCTGCCGAGGTTTTCGGCTACCAGTACCAGTTCGTTGTCGTCCTGTAAGTCGTCGTTGTTTATTTTGATGGTCTGCGGTTCGCTGCCCAGCAGGATGTGCTCGCGCAGGAGTTTGCCGTTGAGAAAGATGGCGATGGAGTCGCCGTCGATGGCGGCATTATCGTAGAACCGCAGCTCGATACTTTTACCGGGAGTAAACGGTATTACCATCTGCATATTCTTTTTCCGGGTGCTGAACTTTCGCTCGTTCACGGTTTGTGTAGGAGCGGGGGCAGCCGTTGGCCCCGGTGCAGGAGCAGGCGGCGCGACAGGCACGGGCGGGGTGGCCACAGGGGGCGCTGCAATAGCGACTGCTTCCGGTTGTGGGCTAAGCGTCGTGGGACTGGTGGGTGGTGGCAACTTTTCTTCCGGGTAAGGCTTGAAGCCGCCGGTTAGTTGGGCTATGCTATCGATGATAACCGGGTCATTGGCGCCTGAGGTATAGTTATCTATTACCCAGTCCCAGTCGTCCGCGAAAAGCGGTGCGCCGGATTTTTGCAGGTTTACCGGCCCGCCGGCCGTTTCCTTATCATCGCGCAGGGAGCTGGCGCCGTCCAGCCGCATTTCCGTTTCGCCGGGACAGTTGAAATCCGCTACGGTCAGCAGCGGATCGGGCAGGGAACCGCCCAGGAGCCCATGAGCTGTTTTATCGTCTACCAGCACATCATCCCACCAGATCACGTTATTCGTTTCGGGGTCGAAATACCCTTTGATGCTGTATTTCCGGTAATTGCTTTTGGA
>DASYCT010000217.1:0-4392 GCA_036500065.1 Chitinophagaceae bacterium
TTTACTTGTTGCGTTATGATAATCGTGCAGATGATAAGTGCGATGGCAATGCTGAACTGCGCTACGACCAGCAATTTTCGCGGCTCAACTCGTTCTGGACCCACAACAGGATCAGTGTAGCCGCCGCCATACCGATAGCAAGGCCGCTTATATTGATGATGGAGAAACTTTTATTGCGGACGAGGTTGCGCCAGGCGATTTTGAAGTAGTTTCTGAGCATTACCGTATTTTATGCTGTCTTTTGCGACTAATAATATGCCGGACTCGTACAGGATTATTAATCAGTTGTTTATGCTAATTTTGTTACTTCGATTGTCCGGTTTTGATACGATGGGTGAACGGTTTTAAAGATAGGGAGATGCGACTGCTGGTGTTAGAGTGTTGCGCAAAATAAACTGGTTATAGAGCAGTAGGAATCTTATGCTTTAGTGTAACAAAAGGTTGCTGTTTTCGGCTTGTGTCTCCGTTTGGATAAAGCTGTTTTTCGGCTTAAATTTGTAAAAATGAATATTATGGGAGCTGCAAAACTATTGGATAGACAAATTAATGATTATCTGCTTCAATTAAATACCCGGCAGAAAAAAGCCATATTGAGCGTGGCAAAAACCTTTATTGAGGAACAGGAAAGCGATATGTGGGGTGATGAGGAATTTATAGCAGAACTGGATCGCAGGACTGCTGAATATGAGAGTGGAAAAGCAAAGGTGCTCACATTAAATGAGCTGGAATCAAATGTAAGGAAGGCTTATAGAGCAAAGCAGAAGCAATGAGTTATAAGTTCGATTTTGCTGTAGACATTTTCCCCTATCTGATAGTATATAAATTGTACAAGAGAAATAAGACGGTATTTGTTAACTCTATTCATAATCAGAAAAAACACCCTCATAAGAAATACAGAAAATAATTCCTTTTAATAAAAAGTCTGCTTTCAAAAAATAGCAGGCTTTTTTCTTTGCCGGCGAATCACCCTTCTTTTTCTTTGGATTGATAACGTAGGGTAAAACTATTCTGTTTCGTAGTACATTTTTTTTAAATTACAAGGAAGAAATGAAACAAGCGTCGGGCATGTAAATCGAACATCATGAACGGAGAACTAAAGAACTGGGCGGGAAATCATACATATAAGACGAACCTGCTCCGGCAGGCCGGGTCAATAGAAGAAGTACAGTCGCTGGTGAAAAAATATCCACGGCTTAAAGTGCTCGGTACCCGGCATTGTTTTAACGATATCGCCGATTCGGGGGGTTGTCTTATCTCGCTGGAAGGGCTTAATAAAATTATAGCATTGGATAAAGAGCGGCAGACCGTAACCGTGGAGGCGGGAGTGCGCTATGGAGAACTAGCCGTTTATCTTCACGAGCGCGGGTATGCATTGCATAATATGGCTTCGCTGCCGCATATTTCAGTGGTGGGGGGATGTGCGACGGCTACGCATGGATCGGGAATAAAGAATGGCAACCTGTCGACATCGGTGCGGGCGATGGAACTGCTGACGGCTTCGGGTGAACTGCTGGTATTGGACAGGGAGAAAGATAAAGAAATACTTTCCGGGGCGGTGGTGCATTTGGGAGGATTGGGAATAGTAACGAGCATCACGCTTGCCATTGAGCCCACTTACCAGGTGCAACAGTATGTTTATGAAAACCTGCCGATGGGCGAGCTGGAACATCATTTTGAGGCGATCATGTCGGCAGGGTACAGTGTCAGCCTGTTTACCGACTGGCGCAAGAAAAACATCAATGAAGTATGGATAAAGGCCCGGGTGAGAGAAGACGGGAAGGGCGAGCGAGAAGCTGATTTTTTCGGAGCTACAGCCGCCACACAAAACCTGCATCCCATCAGTGATGTGCCGGCGGAGAATTGCACCGAGCAAATGGGCGTACCCGGTGCCTGGCATGAGCGATTGCCCCATTTTCGCATGGGCTTTACGCCGAGCAGCGGAAAAGAATTGCAAACCGAGTATTTTGTTCCTGTTGAGAACGCTTACCAGGCAATACAGGCGATCGAACAACTGCATGAAAAAATAGCTCCCTATCTATTGATTTCCGAAATACGTTGTATAGCGGCCGACGAACTCTGGATGAGTCCCTGTTACCGGCAGGCCTGCACCGCACTTCATTTTACCTGGCAGCAGGACTGGCCGGCGGTCCGCGAACTGCTTCCCCTGGTAGAAGAGCGGCTGGCTCCCTTCCATGCAAAACCGCATTGGGGCAAGTTATTTAGCATGCGCCATAAGGATATAAAACGGTTATATACGAAGTTGCCTGATTTTCAAAAATTACTACGTAAATACGACCCCCGGGGCCAATTCAGGAACGAATGGCTGGATTCGATTGTCTTTTAAAGAAGGTTATATGTACGCATAAACGATGCGTAGTTATACCTATGCATTTCAGGTATGTGGACGTAAGAACGGCCGGTTTAATTGAATATTTTTGTAATGGTTTTTCATAGGATATTGGATTAAAAACGGGGTAGAATTTCTATTCAAGCCCCATTTTTATTTTATTTCCATCATCCAAACCAGTTCTTCCCATCGACAGTTTCTTGTGTCCAATAGTTCGTCCAATGCCGGGGGGGTAAATCCCCCCACTCCGGCAGCATTTTATACATCACACAAAAACATACCTTTGCGGTCCGCAAAACGGTATAAATCATGAAGTATTCCAAATGGTTGGGGCTGCTGGCGGCAGCGGTTATCATAGCGATCTGCTATACCCCCTGGGTATATATCCCGTCGGTGAAACTGGAAATAGGCGGTATGTATGCAACGGGCCCGCAGAATTTTGGTCGCCCGGGCCTGATGAATTGCATATTATCCGTAGGGGCCGCTATTATGTTCCTGCTGCCTTTTGTCTGGGCCAAGCGGACCAATCTTTTTATCGTGGCGTGTAATATCGCCTGGTCGGCGCGTAATTATCTCCTGTTGTCGAGGTGTTATGCCGGCGATTGCCCGGAATTGAAAACAGGGCTTTATGTATTGCTGGCGGCGTCACTGCTGATGACAGTGGCGGCGTTTATGCCGGATGTGAAAGTAGTCGATAAGTAATCATCTCTCTATCAGTTTGGCGATCCCGAAAGCGCATCCTGCTGCTGCGGCGCCGATAAGGGTGACGCGCAGGGCGCCCTGCCAGGGATTGACACCGGTGATCCTGCTCTTGAAAAAGCCGAATATAAAGAGACAGATAAGCGTGATGATGGCGGATATCTTTAAACCGGTGATGCCTTCCTGTACAAAGAAATAAGGGGATAACGGAATAATGCCGCCAACGATATAGGAGACGCCGATATTGAAAGCGCTTTTGCGGGCGCGGCGGGGATCGGGTCTTTCAAGACCCAATTCGTATTTCATCATAAAGTCCACCCATTTCTCTTTGTCGCGGGTCATTTCTTCAACGGCCTGGTTTTGCACCTCTTCGCTCAGCCCGAGGTTGGAAAAGAATTCTTTTACTTCTTCCTTTTCCTTATGGGGCACGGTTTCCACTTCGTCGTATTCGCGTTTTAATTCGCTGTTATAATGATCGATCTCCGTTTTACCGGCGAGATAACCGCCGAGGCCCATGGCAATGGAGCCGGCGGCGATTTCGGCCAGGCCGGCAATAATGATAAGATTGGTGGAGGAAACGGCCCCGCTTAAACCGGCTGCAAGGGCAAAGGGAACAGTCAGCCCGTCGCTCATACCGATAACGATGTCGGTAAGCAGGGCGGAGCTTTGCAAGTGTAATTCCTCGTGGTCGTGGTGATCGTGATGAGTATGCGGGTCCAAAATGAGCAGTTGTTTGATGCTAAAAAGAGGCTGAAGGTAACGAAAAGACATGTACGGGAAGCATATTAACGCAGGAGCAGGAAACTGCCTTTGCCTGTTTGCGCCGGCTGGCCGGCAAACTGCCAGCTGCAAACCCAGGCGAAAGCACCCGAAGGCTGGCGCTTTCCCTGCCAGCTTCCATCCCACCCGTTTTGGGGGTTGGCGGATTCAAATATCTTTTGTCCATAGCGGTTGTAGATCAGCAGCCGGAACGCTGTGAGATCACCGTCGGTCAGCACCGGCCGCCAGGCGTTATTGCTACCGCCATCAGGCGTAAAGGCATTGGGGAAATAAAGACCGGTTTTGCAGGTCGTCGAACTGGTAACAATGATGGTATCAACGACGCTGCAATGATTGTTGTCGGTGGCTTTCACCCAATAGATACCCCGCTGGCCGGCGCTGAAATCGCTGCCGGTGGAACCATCCTGCCAGCTGTATTGTACAAAACCTGCCGGGGCTTTTAACAAAACGATTTGCCCTCTGCAGAGACTGGTATCAGGACCGGGCGCAACAGCAGGTGAGTGGAACACGGTCACGGCCACGGTGTCCATGAACAGGCAGCCGGTGGAGGTATAGGCAATGAGGGT
>DASYCT010000218.1:0-4668 GCA_036500065.1 Chitinophagaceae bacterium
ACGATCTCCCTGGCAACGCTGAACGTTTCAGTGCTTGGCCTTACGGTCTTCAGGGACGCTGCTCATACCACGTTTAATGCCGAATGGCTCCCGGCGCTCAACAGCCGCTTCCATATCGGGCTGGATGGTATGGGCCAATTGCTTTGCCTGCTGACGGCTATTTCTTTTCCCATTATTTTTATCGCCACCTGGAATAATACGTATAAGGATGCTCCGCGTTTTTATGCGCTCATGCTGCTATCGGCGGCGGGGTTGATGGGGGTGTTCCTGGCGATGGATGCGTTGTTGTTTTATTTCTTCTGGGAACTGGCGCTGATACCGGTGTATTTTCTTTCTTCGACATGGGGCGGTGAAAGAAGGATTTCGAGCACGTTTAAGTTTTTCATCTATACGTTTGTGGGTTCGCTGCTCATGCTGGTAGGGATCATCATCGTTTATTTTCACGTGGGACAGACCTTTGATATTGCCGTATGGTATTCAACAAAAGTGCCTCCCCAGTCACAAACCTGGTTGTTCTGGCTGTTTTTTATCGCCTTTGCCATCAAGATGCCTATCTGGCCTTTGCACACCTGGCAACCGGAGGCATACGAGCAATCGCCTACTGCCGTGACGATGGTGATGAGCGCCATCATGGTGAAGATGGGTGTTTTTGCGGTGATACGCTGGCTGGCGCCGGTGCTTCCGAACGCTACCTACCTGTGGGGCGATACGGTTTCGATGTTTTGCCTGATCGGTATGATCTATGCTTCGCTGATCGCCATCCAGCAGGACGATCTGAAACGCCTGATTGCGTATTCATCGATTGCCCACGTGGGGTTGATGTGCCTGGCGATCTTTGCCTCGGATAAAAGCGGTATGCAGGGCGCCATTATACAGATGTTCAACCACGGCATCAATATTCTCGGGTTGTGGATTGTGGCAGATGCCATCGAGAAAAGATATGGTACGCGAAAGATTTCCGAGCTGGGCGGACTGGCGCAGAAGGCGCCGGGACTGGCTATCCTGCTGGTGATCGTGGCGTTGGCCAATATTGCGCTGCCGCTCACCAATGCGTTTGTCGGTGAGTTTATGATGTTCAACGGTGTGTTTTCCTCACCGGTTACGAAATATGGCGTGATGGACATGGCTACGGCAGGCGTATGTATCATCCTTGCGGCGGTGTACACGCTGAATATGATCAAGAAGGTGTTTTTTGGTGAAACCAGCACGCTTACTGCTTCCGGTACCGATACATCGGCGGCGGTAAAGTTTTCGCTTATAATAATTGTAGCCCTGATTTTTGTGGCAGGTATTTATCCGAAACCAATGCTCCAGCTTACCAACGACGTGGTGGATATGATACTGGGGAAGATGCAAACAAAAGTATAAAGAAGATTTTAAGCAACGTATGAACGCAATAATTTTTTCGGCTATCTGGGGGATTGTGATGATGTACAGCGGCATTTTCACCCGGCAGCGTGCTGCTATCCGTAATCTTGCCATCTTAGGTGTCGGTATCCTGCTGGTATTGAATGTCGCCGAACTGAACGGCCATCGTTTTTTGCATATTGATGTAAAGAACATGCTGGTCTTTAACAGCTTTGGCCTGTTGTTTAACAGCATCGCCTACGGGGCCACGTTTATTTACCTGTTGCTGAGCGCACGGGATGTCGAAGAAGTGGGCGTAAATGTATCGGAGTATTTTGCGTTGATCTTTTTTGTACTGTGCGGGGTGGCTATCGCTTCCTCGTTCAATACGCTGCTGATGCTGTTCCTTTCCATTGAAATCATTTCCATCCCACTCTATATTCTTACCGGCAGTGATAAGCGAAACCTGAAAAGCAATGAGGCTTCGCTTAAATATTTCCTGATGGGGTCTTTCTCCACCGGTATTATGCTGATGGGCATTGCACTGATTTACGGGGCTACGGGTTCGTTTGCGCTGGATTATATGGCGTTTGCAACAAAAGGGTTTGAACCGGTGCAGATGGCGGGCATGTTGCTGCTGCTGATTGCCATGTCGTTCAAGGTCTCTGCCGCGCCTTTTCATTTCTGGACACCCGATGTGTACGACGGAGCGCCCACGGTGTTTACTTCCTTTATGGCAACGATCGTGAAGGCGGCGATTTTTATTGCTTTTGTGCGGCTGTTTGACGCTTCGTACGGGGCCAGCCTGCACCAATGGAAACTGGTGCTGGCCTTTATTATTGCGGCTACCCTGTTTATCGGCAATATCACGGCGGTATTCCAGCAAAGCGTAAAGCGTATGCTGGCGTATTCCAGTATCGCGCAGGCGGGTTTTATGTTGTTTGCATTGTTTGGGTACAACGACTATGGCAAGGAAGGCATTATTCTTTATGCTGCTGCCTACAGCCTTGCCACCATCGGTATTTTCGCCATTCTTATTAAAATGAAGGATTATACGTTCGACGGGTATAACGGGCTGGCCAAAAAGCACCCGCTACTGGCGGCCACCAACACGATATTCCTGCTATCGCTGGCCGGCATTCCCCTGACGGCCGGTTTCTTCGCCAAGTACTATATGCTGCTGGCGGCGGTCAAGAACGGCTCCTATTTATGGCTGGTTATTTTTGCGGTGCTCTGTGCCGCTGTGAGCGTATATTACTATTTCCGCGTCATACAGGCCATGTATTTCCGGGAGGGCGACAGCCAGCTGGCGCCGGTGAGCCCTGTCTTCAAAATCATCCTTGGCCTGCTGGCGGCCCTGGTGATCCTGTTGGGGATATTCCCCCAACTCCTGCTCAGCAAACTGTATTTCTAGGCCTGCCGTGAGCCTGCCGAAAGGGCCGCTCATATAAGTTGTGCGCCCGGGTTCGTCCGGGAATACTAACTTTAGTGCATGAAGTTCCAGGACACGCTTTCCCTGTCTTACCGAAATATCCGGAGCAATAAGCTGCGTACAATCATTACGGTAGCCATCATTGCGCTGGGCATTGCTGCGCTGGTTGGCATCAACACGGCCATCGAGGCCATGAACCAGAAGTTTACCGAAAGCTTTTCCGCCATGGGCGCCAACGGCTTCAGCCTGCGCTACAAACAGATGTGGCGGATGCATGGCGACCGGGAATCCAAAAAAGAAAAAAAGGGGGAAAGAAAGGAAAAGATATCCAACCAGAATAAGCCCATTACCAGGCTGGAGGCGGAGAATTTTAAACAGGAATACAAATTTGCCTCGCAGGTAGGCCTGTCTTTTGCGGGTTCCAACAATGCAACGGTGACCTACGATAATAAGAAAACAAACCCCACGGTGCGCATATACGGGGGCGATGAAAATTTCGTAGACCTCAATGGTTATAAGATTAGCACGGGAAGGAATCTCAACGAACTCGACGTGGAGTCGGGGCGCAATGTGTGCCTGCTGGGAAAGGATGTGGCTACCGCTTTGTTTGGTGATAATACCGACCGGGCCGTAGATAAAATAGTCCGGGTGAGCAATATTCCCTTCAGGGTGATAGGCGTGCTGGAAGAGAAGGGGTCCACGCTCGGTTTTAGCTGGGACAATACGATTCTTACGTCCTACAATAACGTGCGGCGTTTTTTCAACAGCAACTCCAATGCTTCATTTTCCGTTGGTATTAAAGTAGCCGATGTGAAGCTGCTGGATGCCGCGATGGGCGAGGCGGAAGGTACTTTCCGCGCCGTAAGAAAACTGACTACTACAGAGGGGAACAATTTCCTGGTGGACAAGAGCGATAGTTTCGTGGACATGCTGATGAATTTATTAAGTGGGGTGACTCTTTCGGCCATTGTAATAGGGCTTATAACGCTGGTAGGCGCTGCTATCGGTCTGATGAATATCATGCTGGTTGCAGTGACGGAACGCACGAAGGAAGTGGGTTTGATAAAGGCTATCGGGGGTAAACGGCGCAATGTGCGCAACCAGTTTTTGTACGAAGCGATTATTATCAGCCTGCTGGGGGCCATTTTCGGGATTCTTGCGGGAGTGCTGCTAGGCAATATTGTTGGCATGCTGATGCATACGTCATTTGTGGTGCCCTGGGGCTGGGTGGCCAGCGGGGTCATTATCTGCTCTATCGTGGGATTGCTGGCAGGATTGTACCCGGCCTTCAAGGCGGGCAAACTGAACCCGATAGAGGCGTTGCGGTATGAATAAAAACACCTCCTCATGAATAAGTATTCATTACCAACTATTCTTTTTGCCGGGTTACTGCTCGCAGGTTGCTCGCACTCTTCGGGACTATGGGATAAGGAAGACGTGGAAAGCGCATTGAAACAACAATATGGTGATACCACCAACATCGCGGTTTCGGAAGGTTGTGGTAGCGGGGCAGTCCAGATTGCCGGTCTTCCATGCCCCCAACTACTGGCGGCAGTTGGTAAAACGGGTGCTGTAAAAGGCGTGTATTATTTCTATTCTGGAACGGTTCCGCGGGATCTTTTCCCAAAGATAATAGGGATGCCGGGCTCTCGTATCCTGTATTATAGCAATTCAGATACACTTCATCTAAAACAGTTGGTGGTATCCGGTGTTGACAGCACGGAAGAAAAAATCCAGGATCAGGTGGCAAAAACGCTTGGGCTCAGGAAACTGGTCATACAAGATGTCCAGCTTGAAGATGTAGAAAGAAGTGAGCAGCGGAATGAGCCTCCGCCACCCCCGCCGCCGCCCATGGTAGATTCATCTGCCAAAAAGAAACCGAACAAAAA
>DASYCT010000219.1:0-2315 GCA_036500065.1 Chitinophagaceae bacterium
AAAGCCGGCAAAATGAAAGATGATATTCTGAAAGCAACCACCGAAATCCCCGGCTCGCCGCAATGGAAGGGTGACGGTATCGCACGGCCGCTGACGGCCGCCTGGGAAGAACTGAGCCCCTATTAACATACCGGTCCGCCCAATCCCGGCAGGAAGCGCCTCAACATTTTGTTAAGCGCGTCCCCAATACTTTTCAAAAAAAGAGGGCGACGACCGCTGGGTGATTACAACCGCCTGCTGATGCATTACCTGTTTCTTGACTACAGGTATTACCTGCCTCTCGTCCCGGATAGCCATTAATAAGAAGTTATTTGAAATGCAAACCCGTTAACTTATTTCGGCATTACCCGCAATTTTTCCAGTACAAAATACACCGCCGGGCAAAAGGTAGCGTTCTTCATCGTTATCTGTGGACGGTCTATCAGCACATCCTCATCCGTATAAGGAAAGCGATGACAGTCGGAAGGGCGTTCTTCGTAAATAGTGCAAAAATTATCGGCCCCGAGGAAGGGACAGGGGGTCGATTTGGTCACGTAATCGCCGTCGTTATCCAGCCGCAGGTAGGTCGTAATAAAATCACTTTCCTTCATTTTCAGGTGACGCGAAATCCGTTTTATATCCGGTGTTTTAAAGCGGGGGGAATAATTGCGGCAGCAGGCTCCGCAGTCGAGGCAGTTAATCCTGCTAAAGGCTTCTTCGTGCAAATCGGGCAATTGCTTCAACACTGCTTTCCGGTTCGGGCGTTGTAAAAACTGTTTGTACAGTTTGGTATGCTCCGCTGATTTCTTTTGCCAGTTTTGTAATAAATCTTCTGCCATATTCCCGCATTTTCACGTTAAAATTACGCTCATTCTACAATAAATCTTCCAAAATGGGGGTTCTGAGCTATTTTTGTGATCCGAATTCAATCGTATGGGAACCATTCGCGAACAATATCTTTTCTTAATCACTACCCCGATTTATATTATCGTGATCGGGCTGGAAGTCTTTCTCAGCCACTTCCAGCACCGGAAAAGCTACACACTCAAAGATACCCTTTTCAACATCTATCTCATGCTCGCCAACGGGGGCATCGACCTGTTGTTCCGCGCCGTGTACGTGGGCATTGTCCTGAACTTCTTTTATCGCTATCATTTTGCCTATATAAAGACCCCTGTAACGTACTGGGTGATGCTGTTTGTGTTTGAAGACTTCATGTACTACTGGCTGCACCGGGTGGACCACCATTGCCGCCTGTTCTGGGCCACGCATGTCACGCATCATTCGTCGGAGAAATTCAACCTTACGGTCGGCTTCCGCTCTTCCGTCATGGAACCCCTGTACCGTTTCGTTTATTTTATTCCGATAGCCCTGTTGGGTTTTAAACCCTGGGATATCGCCTTTGTCTATGCCGCCACGCAGATATGGGGCATCCTCGTGCATACTGAAAAGGTAAAAAAACTGGGCTGGCTGGAATACATCCTCGTGACCCCCTCCCATCACCGGGTGCATCATGCCTCCAACCCCAAATACCTGGATAAAAACATGGGCATGTTCCTCATTATTTGGGATAAGCTGTTCGGCACCTTCCAACCCGAACTGCCGGAAGAGGCCTACCAGCCGCTCAAATACGGGCTTACCAAGCCACTTGAAAAAGAAACACCGGTTACGGTTATCTTTCATGAATGGGGCAGTATGTGGAAGGACATAAAACGCACCGACATTTCCTGGAAACATAAGCTCGGCTATCTTTTCGGCCCCCCGGGATGGAGCCATGACGGCAGTCGCAAAACCAGCAACCAGATGCGGGAACTGGAAAACGCACCGGAAGAAGAAATGCCGCCGCAGCTATACATCGCGCAAACCTGTACAAACGTTGTGAGTTAGCAGTTGACAATCAACTTCTTCGCCCCTGTTTCGTCCCTGGTTTTCCCCACACTATGCACCCCGTTAAACAAATGCCTGTTAGTCTGCCTGTTGAGCCTTAACTTTGCACATCTTTTTACATTTTACCCCGTATAATCAATTATGAACCTGTTCGAACAGCAATCCGCCGAATTCCAGCAACGACATATCGGCCCTAATGAAAAAGAAACCAGTGAGATGTTGAAAACCATTGGTGTATCGAGCCTTAATGAACTGATTAGTAAGACCATCCCCGCCTCTATCCGTCTTAAGCAGCCGCTACAAAACCCCGCGCCTCAAAGTGAATTTGAATACCTGCAGGAACTGAAAAAGGTAGCGGCCCGCAACAAAGTATTTAAAAATTATATCGGCCAGGGTTATTACGGCACCATCACGCCGAGCGTTATCCTGCGCAACGTGTTTGAAAACCC
>DASYCT010000220.1:0-10704 GCA_036500065.1 Chitinophagaceae bacterium
CTGGTGAAGGAAAAAATAATCCTTTTGTCCTATCAAAGTTATACGCTTACTCCCCGGGCTGCGCCCTTCTTTGCAGGACTGGGCATCGATACCACCGCGCTGCAGCAACAGCGGCGGGCTTTTGCAAGGCGCTGCCTTGACTGGAGCGAACGGAAATTCCACCTGTCGGGGGCATTGGGGGCCGCCCTGCTCGGCCAGATGCTGGAACGTGACTGGCTGCGGAAAACCCAGCATTCAAGAGCGATTGTTATCACGTCCAAAGGGAGGAAGGCCCTGGCGGAACGATTTAATATTGAAACGGCCGGCTGAGCGGTAAAGGTGGGTCGCTTTGAGCTTAGCCCGGCGCGATGGGAAGCGGCTCACCTTCGTGCATCATTTAGATACAAGGTGTCTCCTCTGCCAGGTGCAAGGTGAGCCACCTCTGCCGGGCGCAAAGGCAGCGCTAAGGTGACCCACCTTTTAGATTCCTGTAGTCATTTACACTTAGTTGATTTTCTTTCGTTTAAACCTGCGCGATGGGATAAAAATCGTATCTTTACGATCGTTTCAATCGTAAAAACACCAATAGGCGGTTCTGATACATTTACACCCTCTGTATCAGCCACTTGCAAAAGCTCTTCGATTTTGCATTTTATCATTACCGGGTTCACAGTTTATATGTATTTTAGATATAGATATATATGTAAAACGATATATAACAATCCTTTATTTTAAATCAATACGGTGCGGGTACCCAGTTACCCCCGTCGTGATAAACCGCCATAAGTCTATGAAAGAAAAAAGGACGCTGAGCATTTTACTGGCAGACGACGATGAGGACGACCGCATGCTTTTTGCCGACATCGTAGAACAGATCGAACAATCTATTGCGCTTAATACGGTGGACGACGGGGAGCAGCTCATCCAGGCGCTGACGGATGACGGCGTTACCCTTCCCGACGTTATTTTTCTCGACCTGAACATGCCCAATAAAAACGGCAAGGAATGCCTGAAGGAAATCAAGGCGCACGACCGGTTAAAACATTTACCTGTAATCATTTATTCCACTTCCGCCGCGGAAAAAGACGTGCGCGAGGCCTACAACGATGGCGCCACGCTGTATATCCAAAAACCTTCCAATATAAAGGGGTTAAAGAAAACGCTTACCGAAGTGCTTTCCATCAACTGGAAAAACGGGCAACAGCAGTTCAGCAAGGAAAGTTTCTTATTAAAAACGGTGGAAGCATTCCGGCGGCTGGTGCGTGCGGGAATGACACCCTTATCCTACCAGTTCCCGCGGCCCCGGACCAGCATGCAATAATAACCAACCCCTGTTCGTTCATTACACGGCCGGCACCCCGGCCGCATTAATCTGCACCCCCTGGAATACCGGATAAGATATCCGGAGGTATCATTAAATCCAATATAACCTGGGCTGTATGAAAAACAAGCTGAACTGCGTGATGCTGATCGACGACGATGAAGCCACCAATTTTCTCCACCAGATAGTCGTCAAAGAAACAGGTTGCACCCGCCATGTGAAAACAGCCTGCGGCGCCAAAGAAGCCCTGAATTACCTCCATCGCAGCAGTCAACACGAATCAACTGATTGTCCCGTTCCCGATCTTATTTTCCTTGACCTCAATATGCCCGGCATGAACGGCTGGGAATTCCTGGCTATGTATGAAGGCCTCGATACAGGGGCCAAAAAGAAGCCAACCATCGTAATGCTTACGACTTCCCTCGACCCCGACGATGCGGTAAGGGCCCACACCTTTCCCGAAGTGGCGGCTTTTGAAGGAAAGCCATGCACCAACGAGATGATTGATAAAATATTGGTTAAATATTTCCCCGACAACATCTGAACGCAGCATTAGTAGCCCCTATACTCTGAATCGTCAGCCCCGCCTAAAGCGGGGTTTGACATTTACCCACCAGGCGTCTCTACGGGACGATGGACGGCCTACCCGGTTTCTACCTGCCAGGCGTCCCGGTGGGACGCGTCCCCAGTTTTCCTGATCCCGTAAATCGAATTCCCGATTCGGAATGTCATCGCCTTGCCGCTGTCGTAATCTTGCAGCTTCAATTAAACATAATTATGAGAAAGACAGTTATTTCATTTTCAGCATCGGCCCTTACGATAGCCCTCTTTATGACAACCAGTTGCAAAAAAGACAACAACGGTACCTCCATTCCAGTCTATACGGTTCCGACCACCTATAATTTCACCAATGTAAATGATACCAACCAGTTGAAACTGATAGCGATGGCCGATCAGATCGGCGTGGTTGTCAACCTGGCTAATACCAGTCCCAATACGGTGGTAAGTGCACAGAAGCTGATCGATATGTTCAATAATGTGAACAACTACTTCAATGACTCTACACTGAAACTGAATGCATCGGGGTTGAAGTTGTCCAATTACTGCAGTGCGGCCATCAGGGCGGACATGGTCAACTATTTTGACAGCGTGGGTCTTTACAGCCAGTCTGCCGTAGCAGCAACCGCCGGTGTGGCCGGTGTAGCAGCCAGTTCGGTCAGCTCCAGCAAAAAATATCTTTTATCTCCGAGCGGCGTTTTCTACAGCCAGGTGATTAAAAAAACATTCAATGGCATTTTTGCCTACCAGATTGCCAATGTGTTTATGACCGATTCCATCAGTAATTCGGTTGACAACAGTACGGTGGTTGCCGGAACGGGAACCGCTATGGAACATCATTGGGACGAGGCGTTTGCTTTTTACGGTGTGCCGGTTGATTTCCCCACCAATATTTCAGGGCTGAAGTATTTCGGAAGCTATTCCAACCAGGTGGATGCCGGGCTTCATTGCAATGCAACGCTGATGAACGCTTTCCTGAAGGGCCGCGCGGCTATCAGCAACAAGGACATGACAACCAAAGATGCACAGGCCAAAATCATCATTACTACCTTCGACCAGCTCGATGCCGCCGCCATTGTGCAGGAAATGAAGGAAACGGATGCCAATATCGTGGCCGGCGATGCCGTGGCCGCTTATGGTACGCTGTCCGAATCGCTGGGTTTTGTGCGCAACCTGAAATATAATACCAGTTCCACCAGGATCATTACCGATGCACAGATAGCGCAACTCCTGGCATTGTATGACAGTGCAAGCCCCAATGCGCCTAATTTATACAAATTCGTTAATGCAAGTGTCAATACCACGGCCCAGATAGAAGCAAAAACCGATGCTATCAGGCAGTTTATTGGCGGCGTGTATGGATTCAGCGCAGCGCAGTTAGCGGTTTTATAATTTTGCCCACTCATTTTCAATTTAACATATTATGAAACGTATCGTATTATTATTGTCTGCCGGGTTTACCGTCCTGTTTTTGTCGATTAGCTTTTCCTGTAGTAAAAGTAATTCGGGGGGCGGAGACACACCCAAGGCTACCGGTCCCGACTCGACGCTGATCAACCTTGGCACCAATATAATCATACCTTCTTATCAAAAGCTGGCGTCCAGTGCTTCGGCCCTGGACGCTGCTGTTATTGCGTTCAATGCTTTACCTTCTTCCACTTCGCTCGCCAGCGTGCAGGCAGCTTTCAAGGATGCGTACAAATCATGGGAGGCTTGCAGCGGGTTTGAGTTTGGCCCTGCTTCGGATCTTTCGCTTACGACGCATTTCACCAATTCCTTCCCCACCGATACTACTATCATCAAGGCAAATATTGCAGGTACGCCGTATGTGATCGACGCGCTTGCCAATTACCCGGCACAGGGTTTTCCTGCCATGGACTTCCTGTTGTTTGCCAATGGCAATGACGCCAGCCTGGCGCGCTTTAACACCGATGCAAACGCCGTAGGGGCGCATCTATACCTTGCCGCCCTGTCGGCTTCCCTTAAAACAAAAACAGCGGCAGTAAGTGCGGCATGGGCTGTTTCCGGCGGCAATTACTATACTAAATTCATCAACGCCACCGGTGTGGATGCAGGCAGTTCGCTCAGCCAACTGGTGAACTCTTATGTTTTGGACTTTGATGTCAACCTGCAGAATTATAAAATCGGCATCCCGATTGGATTGTACGGTCCCTCTGTATTGCCCAAGGCGCCGACGAAGGTGGAAGGCTACTACAGTGGCTTATCGGTACAATTATTACTGGCGCAGGTGCAGTCGATGCAGAATATTTACCTCGGCGGTTCCGGTCCTGGCATCGATGATAAGGTGGCTGCTACCAAAGCACTGTACAACGGTGGGTCGCTCGACCTGGCCATTCAAAATGAAATGACAACGCTGCTGGCTAAGATACAGGCATTGCCCGACCCGCTGTCTACCGGTATACAAAATAACTCCACCGCCATCACCGATTGTTATACCGAAGTACGCAAACTGACGGTGTTGCTCAAAGCGGACATGACTTCGGCACTGGGTATTAAAATTTCTTTCGCGGATGACGATGGGGACTAATTATTTTACGCGTTACAGGCATATAGCCCCGCTGGCCGTGTTGAGAATAGCCTTCGGGGCCGTATTGTTTTTCAGCAGCATCCGTTTTATCGCTCATGGATGGGTACGGGATTTTTATATCCGGCCTGCTTTTCACTTCCCTTTCTTCGGGTTTGAATGGCTGTCGCCCTTTAACGCTGCCGGTATGTATACGCTGTATACAATTATGGCGGTAGCGGCACTATTTATCTGCATCGGTTTTTTTTACAGGATAGCCGCACCGGTATTCTTTCTATGTTTCTGCTATGCGGAACTGCTGGATAAGACATACTACCTGAACCATTATTACCTGGTGACGATCTGTTCCTTCCTGCTAATGCTGGTGCCGGCGCACCGGTATTGTTCCGTCGATACCTGGCGCAAGCCATCGCTTAAAGTGACACAGGTCCCGTCGTGGACCATCCTCGTATTCAAATACCAGTTGACGCTCATCTATTGCTGTGCGGGTTTGTCCAAGCTGACCTGGGACTGGCTTTTTCGCGCCATGCCGTTGAGGATATGGCTTCCGGCCAATGCATCTATCCCGTTGATCGGGCCGTTGCTCCGGCATGAATGGGTGGCTTATTTGTTTAGCTGGTGCGGCGCGCTGTTCGATTTATCGATTGCATTTCTTTTACTCAACAAAACCACGCGGCGGCCTGCCTACTTGCTGGTCATCGTTTTTCATATTCTTACTGCCGTGCTTTTCCAGATAGGCATGTTTCCTTACCTGATGATGAGCGCCACGCTGATTTTCTTTTCGGAAGGTTTTCACCGGCAGGTACTACAAAAGGCAAGGACATTCGTGATGCACCAGCCCGTGAGAACGGAAATGGAACAACGCTTGTATATTCCGCTCCGCCGGCAGCAACGGATTTTTGTTTTGCTCGGCATCTATTTTTTATTGCAACTGGTTACGCCTTTCCGTTTTATGCTTTATCCGGGCAGGCTTTTGTGGACGGAAGAGGGTTATCGTTTTTCCTGGCGCGTGATGCTGATGGAAAAAAGCGGTGTAGCGTTCTTTTATGTAAAAAACCCTGCCACCGGAAGGAAGTTTGAAGTGAACAACGCCGAATTTCTTACCGGCTACCAGGAACGAATGATGGAAACGCAGCCGGACATGATGTTGCAATATGCGCATATACTCGCGCAGCAGTACCGGAAACAGGGCATTGTCAACCCGGAGGTAACGGTGGAAAGTTATGTTACGCTCAACGGCAACGGCAGCCGTCTTTATATTGACAGTACCGTTAACCTTGCGCTTGAAAAAGAGACATGGTTTGGTCACAAAGCATGGATATTACCTTTAAACAATCAATCAACACGGCCATGAAAGCCATTGCGATCTTAGTTTTTGTATTTTCGTTTGTAGCTGCCGGTGCGCAGACCATTACTATTTCAGGAACGGTGAACGCTCAAAAGCAGCCAGTGGCCGGGGCTACGGTTTTGTTACAACACACAGACTACCGGGCCATCACGGATGAAAACGGGAAATTCGTTTTGACGGGTGTGAAACCGGGTTCGTATGTACTCGAAGTCAGTTCCGTGGGTCTTATCACTGTCAGCAAAGCGATTACGGCAGGCGCGGGCAATCTTTTTATCCAGGTGCCGCTGACTACCGACATAAAGCATCTCCACACGGTGGTGGTGCGATCGGCGGAGCAAATGCATTCGGGTTTTACGCGTTTGCATGACGTGGAAGGCACGGCGATTTATGCGGGAAAGAAAACAGAAGTGGTGGTCATGAAAGACGTGGTTGCCAACAAGGCCACCAACAACAGCCGGCAGTTGTATTCAAAAGTGGCCGGTTTGAATATCTGGGAAAACGATGGCGCAGGCATACAACTGGCTATTGGCGGCAGGGGGCTTAGTCCCAACCGGGTAGCTAATTTCAATACCCGGCAAAATGGGTATGATATCAGCGCCGATGCATTGGGCTATCCTGAAAGTTATTATACCCCGCCGGCCGAGGCGATGGAGCGGATAGAGATCGTGCGCGGGGCGGCTTCGCTGCAATACGGCACACAGTTTGGCGGTATGATTAATTTCAGGATGAACAAGGGTTCGGATAGTGAAAAAATTGCTGTCACCAGTTTGTTGACGGGCGGTTCCTATGGTTTTTACAATACCTCTACCAGCGTCGGCGGGACGGTGAATAAATTGAATTATTACGCGTTCTTCCAGCACAAGGCGGGCCAGGGCTGGCGGCCCAACTCGGCGTTCAACTCCAACACCGGCTATGCTTCCGCGATATATAGTGTGAACGAACGTTTATCACTTACCCTGCAATATACGCACAGCGATTACCTGGAACACCAGCCGGGGGGATTGACGGATGCCGAATTTGCACAGAACCCGCGTCAATCGGTCCGGGCAAGAAACTGGTTTAAGGTGGACTGGAACCTGGGTTCTTTTTCACTGGACTACCATATTAAACGGCAGCTCACGTTCAACACCCGCTTTTTCGGGTTGCTCGCCAGCCGCGATGCGCTTGGTTTGCTCACCTTTATCAACCGGGGCGACGACGGTTCGGATCGTAACCTGTATATTGATCATTATCATAACTGGGGCAATGAAAGCAGGTTGCTGTACCAATATAAAATTGGTTCCGTTTCTTCTACTGCGCTATTGGGCTTCCGCTATTACGACGGGCATACCAACCGCCAGCAGGGTTATGGCAATGAGGGTTCCGGCGGCACCAAAGGGGACTTCACGTTCAACCCCACGAAGGCGTCGGATACACTTCGTTATTCCGATTATGTATTCCCCAATCACAATACGGCTGTCTTCGCGGAAAACATCTTCCGCATCACGCCGAAGCTGAACATTATTCCCGGCGCGCGTTTTGAAAGCATTACGACGCGCGCGGAAGGAACTTATACCAATGTCGTATTTGACCTTGCGGGCAACCCGATCAATCCGCAAAAGATAACCGACAACAAGCTGAACAACCGGCATTTCCTGCTTGGGGGCATCGGTGTTACGTATAACCCTCTACAGGTGCTGCAGTTGTACGCCAATATATCGCAGAACTACAAGGCGATTAATTTCAACGACCTGCGGACGCTTAATCCCAACCTGCGGGTGGACAGCAACCTGCAGGACGAGAAGGGTTATTCGGCGGATATGGGGATTCGTAAAAGCTCGGGCATCTTCAATTTTGATATTAGTTTGTTCCTGATCAATTACGATAATAAGATCGGCAGCATTCTTTCTTCCGATACGGTCAATTTTATTATTTACAACCTGCGCACCAATGTAGCGCAATCGCGGCATGTGGGTCTTGAGTCGTACGTCGAACTGGATGTATGGAAATGGCTGAAGGGCGGGCAGGCGAAAACAAGCGTATCAGTATTTTCCAATTTCTCGTTGATCAACGCGCGGTATGTGAACAGTAAAGATCCTTCGATTGAAGGGCGGCGGGTAGAGTTTGTGCCGGATGTGGTGTTTAAAACCGGGGTTTCCGTACGCCGGGCACGGTGGTCGGCCAGTTACCAGTTTTCGTACACAGGCGAGCAGTTCACGGATGCCACCAATGCCACTTATACGGATAATGCCATCGACGGGCTGGTGCCTTCCTACCGGATCATGGACATATCGGCCGAATACCGGCTGAACAAACACTTCACTTTACTGGGTTCCGTTAATAACCTTGCCAACGCCAGTTATTTCACGCGGCGGGCGGATAGTTATCCCGGGCCGGGCATTGTACCTTCCGACGGAAGGAGTTGTTTTTTGACGCTTGAGGCGAGGTTTTAGGCGCCGGGAAAAAAAGGCTGGTTTCTGACCGGTTTCGGGGGTCATTCCAGGGGATTTTCAGGGGATACCCAGGGGTTACTCCGGAGATACTCCCGAGATACTCCCTACTTACTCCCTGTTTGGTGCTGGTTGGGAGGGGGGATACTCCGGGTTTTTGATCAAGGGTAAACGCTTAAACCTGCTAAGTGTTTTTTGGAAAAACAGGGGTCACCTGTCTCCTGCCGGGTGATTGTAGTATCCTGTCTACAAGCCTGCCTGTATATCCACGTATATAGAATTAATACAATGTTCTATTTTTCAAACTTCCCGGTATCGATTTCTTTGCAATACGAACTTCCAAACTATCCAATTACAAACCATCTAATGTCCAAATGTTATGAACACTACTACCAATCAAATCACTGACTGCGAGCTAATCCGTAATTTTAAAAACGGGGATGTCAATGCCCTTGAAGTACTCATCCGCCGCTACAAAGACAAAATCTATGGTTCCATTTTCCTGCTGGTCCGGGACAAGCACTTGTCTGAAGACATTTTCCAGAACACCTTTATCAAGGTAATTGAAACCATCCGTGGCGGCAATTACAACGAGGAAGGAAAGTTCCTGCCCTGGGCAAGCCGCATCGCCCACAATCTTTGCGTGGATCATTTCCGCAAAGTAAAACGCCAGCCCAATTTTAAGAGCAGCGACAGCATGTACGTGACTGATTGTATCTCCGACTCAGCAGACACTATCGACACGAAAATGATGAAGCGTCAAAGCCATGAGAAAGTGCGTCGCATGCTGGACCTGCTGCCGGAAGACCAGCGCGAGGTGATCGTGCTGCGTCATTACGCCGGGCTTAGCTTTAAAGAAGTGGCTGCACTGACCAACTGCAGTATCAATACGGCGCTTGGCAGGATGCGCTATGCACTGTTGAACCTGCGCAGGATGGTGGAAGAAAAACAGATTGCACTATAATACCCCGGGTAAGAAAATCAAAGTATCGATTCCAGGTCTTTGCGCATTCTATCGTATTCATGGTATCCTTCGTACTTATAGCCGTTGACGAAAAAGGACGGTGTGCCGTTTACACCACTGCGGGCGCCGCCTTCCAAATCTTTTTCCACCCTGTCGGTTACCGCCGGGGTGGAAATATCCTGGCTTAATTGCTTTATATCAACACCGGCGCTTTCCGCCAGCGACAGCAGCAACTTGGTAGACAGGTTTTGCTGGTGCTCGTATATCAAATCATGCACCGGCCAGAATTTGTCCTGCAGGGCGGAAGCCTCTGCTACATACGCCGCCGTGACGGCATGGGGATGTGATTCGGCGATGGGAAAGTTCCTGAATATAAACCGCAGCTTGCCGCCAAAATGCTTTTGCAGCTTTTTAATAACCGGGTATGCCGCCCCGCAGTGGGGGCATTCATAATCGCCGTATTCTATTAATACAATCGCGGCGTTTTTTTCGCCCTGGCTATGGTCGTTGTCGCTGACCGGTACACGTAGACTCATTTGACAGTTTTTTATTTTATTTCATGGCATCAAGAGCATCGAGGATACCATCCGCGCCGGGGTTCATGCCCGTCGGTGAAAGATAGCTCCAGGCGATGGTGCCGTTTTCATCAATGACAAACAGGGCGCGGTTGCTCTCTCCTTCTGCTTCATTGTACACCCCGTATTTGCGGGCTGTTTCTCCTTTTTCTTCAAAATCGGCCAGGAGTGGAAAATGCAGGTTCCTGCTTTGTGCAAAAGCAAGATGGCACCATTTGCTATCCACCGAAATGCCGAGCAGTTCCGCGTTCTGCTTATGGAATAATTTAAGCATTTCATTGTACAGTGCCATCTGGTCGCTGCATACGGGGCTCCAGTCGGCGGGGTAGAAAGCCAGTATGACCCGCTTGCCTTTTAATTCGCTCAGTTTTAATTTCTGGTCGGGGGTTGAAAACAATTCAAACTCCGGCGCTTTTTCTCCTTTTTGTAACATGAAGGACAATTTAGCATTTTCTTGCCAGACCAATTATCTTTGCGCGGTACATCATTAAAATCGTACAATAAAAACCATGAAAAAGGCAAGTATCATTTTTAGCTTACTGGTTACCGGGTTTTATGCCTCGCAGGCACAGGGCTTTACCTTAAAAAGCAATGAGCTGGGCGGCCAGGCTACGCAAAAACAATTTGCCAGCGCCTTTGGCTGTCATGGTCAAAACCTGTCGCCGCAGCTTAGCTGGGAAAATGCTCCCGCGGGTACGCAAAGCTTTGCCGTGACCATCTATGACAAGGACGCTCCTACCGGCAGCGGATTCTGGCATTGGGTTATTTTTAATATACCTGCGGGCACTGCTGAATTGAAAACAGGCGCTGGCGATGTCAGCAAGGGACTGGCGCCCGAGGGTTCCATACAAATCAACAACGACGGCGGTATGCCCGGCTATGTCGGCCCCTGCCCTCCTACCGGTGCGCCCCATGAATATCTTATCACCGTATTTGCATTGAAAACCAAACTGCCGCTGGACAAGACCGCTACGCCGGCCTATGT
>DASYCT010000221.1:0-3639 GCA_036500065.1 Chitinophagaceae bacterium
CGATGAGATCGTAGAGGTCTGCACAGTCGGAAGGATCATCGGGCACATCGATGGGAAGATTATCAAAAATGATTTTATCGAAACGGGAAAGATCCAGCGGGAACCGGTTGAATTCGGCACCGTTGTAAACCATCTTAATCCCCAGTTCTTTTTTTACTGCTTCGACGCCCATGCGCCTGCCTGTCCACTGTTCGGCCTGCGGGTCTTTTTTCTGGATAAAAAACAGCTCTTTGTAGGTAGTGTGATCAGGCGCCGTTTGTTGATCCTTGAAAATAAACAATACGGCATTGGGTTCCCGGTAGCCGGAAAAATAATATAAATCGGGATTGGGGTGATAGGGGTAACTGACATCGTTGGAGAAGGTGCGCGTGGGAAAAGCAAAGATGACGGCTACGGAATGGTCGGGCATGCGGCTGCGCAGCGAATCGCGTCTTGCGGCATGAAAGGCGGGTGACAGGTAATCAGCAGGAAGCCCGGTTTGCGCAGTGGCGGCCAAGGCTACCAGTAAAAAGCCTGCGAGCAGGTGGTATGCTTTTTTCATACAGCAATTTACTGTATTACGGGGTCAGCGATGCCAGGAAAGTCCGTAATTTCGGCGCCTATGGACGATGTCTATTTCATGCAGCAGGCGCTTAAAGAGGCTCAAAGGGCTTTTGAGGAAGGGGAGGTCCCGGTGGGGGCCGTAGTGGTTGTCAATGAAAAAGTCATTGCGCGTGGTTATAACCAGGTTGAAAAACTCAACGATGCGACCGCGCACGCAGAAATCATTGCACTGACTTCGGCCTTTAATTATTTAGGCAGTAAGTATCTCCCGGAAGCCACCCTGTATGTGACCGTAGAGCCCTGCCTGATGTGCAGCGGCGCCCTATATTGGGGCAAACTGGCCCGGGTGGTATGGGGAACGGACGATGAAAAAAACGGGTATCGTCGCATTACCGGGGCTAACCAGCCCTTTCACCCGAAAACGGTGATTGAAAAAGGCATTTTAAAAGAGGAATGTGCTCAATTGATGAAGGCATTTTTCAAAGCAAGGCGCTAAAGGCTTTTTGAGTAATCAACTTTTGCACTGTAAATTTGTTGTCCGGCTATATCAATGTTCATTTTTCAATACTAAATAATACAATTATGCCATTTATCTTACCGGCTTTACCGTATGCAAACGATGCACTGGAGCCGTATATTGACACAAAGACCATGGAAATACATCATGGCAAACACCACCAGGCGTATGTTGACAACCTCAATAAAGCCATTGCAGGCACTCCCAACGAAGGTAAATCGCTGGAAGACCTGGTAAGGGCGGCAGGCAGCATCAGTCCCGCTGTACGTAACAACGGTGGCGGCCACTGGAATCACAGTTTTTTCTGGGAGCTGCTCACCCCTAAAAAGGGGCAAACGCCTTCCGGCAAACTGGCCGACGCCATCAGCGCCGCCTTTGGTTCTTTTGATGCATTTAAAGAAAAGTTCGCTGCCGCCGGCGCTACCCGTTTTGGAAGCGGTTGGGCATGGCTTATCGTAAAGGACGGAAAGCTGGAAGTTTCCTCTACCCCCAACCAGGACAATCCCCTGATGGACGTGGCAGAAGTGAAAGGCACACCGGTATTGGGCGTGGATGTATGGGAACATGCGTACTACCTGAAATACCAGAACAAACGGCCTGATTATCTCGCCGCCATCTGGAATATCATCAACTGGGAAAAAGCCGCGGCCAATTACACTGCCGCGACCAAATAGTTGCGATTTGCTTTCAATTAAAATTTTCAGTTACTTGCAATCCCGGTAGTTCAATTACCGGGATTCATTTTAACCCACATACCATGCAAAAACATAAACTCATCCCGGTTATCCTGTTAGCAGGTTCACTGGCAGCCTGCTCCGGCGGACACAAAAATGTGATGATCGTAGCAAGCGGCAGCTTCACCGTAAACGGCAATACCATCACGGTGGACCCCAGTCTGACGCACAATGAACAGGAAACTGCTTTCAGCGGCGATAAGGTTACGATTACGGTGAAAACCACCAGCGGCACCACGAAAACCTTTGACCTGACCGATAACGGAAGTTACCTGCTCAACCTGCAGAACGATACGCTGATTGGCGGTATCGTCAATTACGGTTCCACCGAGCGGCCGGGTTCTATTGGCGCCGATCAACTGAATCATATTATCGACAGCACCAAGCAATTGATCGCCGGGCAAAACGCCAGCGACGAAAAGAAAACCTATTTCGTACCGCCTTTTACCATCAAAAAGGTAAGTGCGCAGGATAATGCAAAGATTATCGGCTCCTTCAATGGCATCCCTCACGACAATGATGCTGATGGCTCCGGCAAAGCACCGGAAGTATATAAGTTCTTTACCACCAAGCAAAAAAGGGAAAAGATAGAAGAGCTCGAAAAAGAGCAGCAGAAACTGAAAAGTGTAGGCTAGGGCACCGGGTCGTATCCATGGCCGCCCCAGGGGTGACAACGGGCAATTCTTTTAATGGCCAGCCAGCTTCCTTTCAGGGGGCCGTGCTTTTTCAATGCCTCCACTGCATACTGCGAGCAGGAGGGCGTGTACCGGCATTTGGGACCGATCAGCGGTGAAATGACCCACTGGTATAGCTTTATAACGGCTATAAAAGGAAGGCTAAGGATGGTGCGTACCGGTTTCATCGATAACAGCTATCAGCTTATTTAAAATTACGGCTAGTTTTTCTTTTACTGTGTTAAAAGCGGGGAGCTCTTTGCCGGTATAAATCAAAAAAACCGCCAGTCGCTCCGTTCCTGCTTCCATCCGGGTTTCCAACACTTGTTTTTGGAGGCGCCAGGCTTCCCTCGTCACGCGTTTTACGCGGTTCCTGTCCACCGCTTTTTTGAATTGCCGGCTGCTTACGCCAAAACCGCATTGAACGGAAGGGGCCGTCTTTGACCCATCGCCGGCTGCGATGCCGGCGGCCGCGGTTTTATCCAACAGGTAGTATACGCGGAAGGGGGATACCGAAAAGCCTTTCCCTCCATTGAACAGTTGTTCGATGAGCTTATGGCTTTTAAGCCGCTCCTGCCTGCCCAATGTGTATTCTTTGCCCAATGGAGGATGGTTGGCGTATAAATAATAAAAATAGCCCCGGGAAAACCGGAGCTATAAAATAAGGTAAATAACCCGGAAAGGGGTTTATTTTAATCCTTTCTCGCTGGAAACCGACAATTTCTTGCGGCCCTTGGCACGGCGGCTTGCCAGTACTTTGCGTCCGTTGGCGGTTTGCATGCGCTTGCGGAAACCGTGTACTGTCTTACGACGACGTTTATGAGGTTGGAATGTCCGTTTCATGTTACTGTTTTTTCACTTTTTTTTGAAATAAGGCCCGGAGAAGCAGGCCAGGTTCCATTTTCCTGCCAGGTCACCACACCCGGCGGTTTGTGAAAGGACGGCGAAGGTAAGGGTTTGCGGGGAGACAGCGAAGAAAAAAGGGATTTTTTTGCGGCAGGAGTGCCTGCGGCGCGGGTTGTTAACCACAGAGATTCTGTGTTAATAGCCAAGCCACCAATAAAAAAGTTTTTTATATCTTTATATTCTCAAGGCGGCTTTAAGCCAGCCTGTTCAGGGCGGTCTATCCATGATCGCCCTGGTTTTTTAATCCAAGCCTTGTTTGATCTCT
>DASYCT010000222.1:0-5171 GCA_036500065.1 Chitinophagaceae bacterium
CTCAACTCGAAATATTGCTCCTTACCGGTACCAGTTTCGCCGCCAGGCAGTGTTGTGAAAAGGATGACGCGGGCAACCCGAATCCTTTATCGCCGGTCGACCAGTTGCAGGCTGCCTGCTGGAATGGTTTATTGCCCGAAATGCTTCCCGAGGTAATGGAGGAAACACCAAAGCAATTGTATCTCTGGCAGGTATATGAAACGGCTTCTTTCCTCGAACTGGAGCTGGGAGAAAAGCCGGAAGAAAAGGACAGGCATTATTCCATCGACCCGTATTCGTTTATGACGGAAGAACATCTTAATTAGTTGGTCATATATCAACTATTTCATGACCGGCAATTCGATGTGCGTCGGGTATTGGGCGGAGAAATAAATTTTATGTTCGGCTTTGATATAATCGCTTTCATTTGCTTCAAAGATATTCGGTACATATTTCTGCGGGTTGCGATCGATGACGGGGAACCAGGTGCTTTGTACCTGTATCATGATGTGATGCCCCTTTTTAAACGTGTGGTTGATTTCATGGAGGTCGATCACAAACTCTTCGGGTTTATTGGGCACCAGTGGTTCGGGTTTTGAAAAGCTTTTGCGGAAACGCCCGCGGAATACTTCCATAGCTACCGGCAACTGGTAGTCGCTCATCAGAATATTCTTCTGATCCTTGTCGGGATACACGTCAATCAACTTTACTATCCAGTCGGCATCGCTGGCGCTGGTGCTTGCAAAAAGATGGGCGGTTATTTTGCCGGTAACGGTAAGGTCCTGCGTCAGCGAATCCATCGTAAAACTCATCACATCCGGGCGGCTGTAAACAAAACGCTGGTCTTCTACCTGCCAGGGGCGCCAGTGGCTGCCGTAGCCGTAGGTGGCTTCGATGGGCTGCATGCGATAAGGCACGGGTTTGGCGGGGTCGCTGATAAAACTCACATCGCCGGAAGCGGCGGAGGGTTTGGTAAAAGAAGCCGTATGATCGGGGCCTGCGTAAAGGTTTTGAACGATGGCTTCTTTGGGGGGCCATGTGCTGTATGTTTTCCACTCGTTGCTGCCGGTCTGGAAGCACCAGGCTTTTTCAAACTTGCCGTCGCCGATGCCTTTCAGCCAGTAGTCGAACCATTTCTTTTGCAGGGTGCGGAACCAATCGCCTGTCCTGCTTCCAAAGGCAATTCTGCCCAGGCTGTCGGCCTTGGCGCGTCCCCATTGACCATGATTCCAGGGGCCCAGCACAATATGATTGCGGTTGAAGGTATCCGTTTTTTCCATTTGGGCGAACATGATCTGCGGACCGTTCATGTCTTCCTGGTCGTAATAACCGCCCACATGCAGTTGTGGTATCTGTGCGGTATGAATATAGCTCAGGGGTGAGTTCTTTTGCCAGAACTCATCGTAGTTGGGATGCTGCACAAAATTATTCCAGGTAGGCACTTTATCGTGGAAGTATTTTGCATTCACATTTTTCAGGGAGCCGAGTTTTATATACCAGTCGAATACATCGAATTGGGGGAAGGGGAAATCGCTGTCGGTGGTTTTATCAAATTCCACTTCGTAGGAATATTCCATGCCATAGCTAAGGCGAAAGGCGCCGTTGTGGTGAAAGTCATCGCCGAGAAACAGGTCGCCCATGCAGGCCTGTTCGGAAGAGGCTTTCAGCGCCGGGTGAGGATCAACGGCTCCCACCAGGGCCAGCCAGCCGGGATAGGAAATGCCGTAGATACCGGCTTTGCCGTTGTTGAGGGGAACGTTTTTGACCAGCCAGTCGACCGCGTCCCAGGTATCGGTGCTTTCATCGATGGCTCCTTTCTGGGTGGCGTGGATCAGCGGCTGGTGGATCTGCATGGTGCCTTCGCTTTTGTATTTGCCGCGGATGTCCTGGAAAACGAAGATATAGCCGTCGCGGGCCATGTCAGTGTAGGCCGGAAATCGCGTAAGGTCGACGGTACTGTCTTCTTTCAGTGGCAGGTCAGCCCCGTAGGGGGTGCGTTGGATAAGAATGGGCAGGGGTTTGGTGGCGCCGACGGGCGACATCATGACCGTGAACAGCTTTACGCCGTCGCGCATGGGTATCATGGCTGTTTTCTTGCGATACAGGGAATAGGTTTCGGTTTGCGCCATCGATACGGAGCAGGAGCAGGCGATGAGCAGCACCGCGGCCAGTAACTGTTTCATGTAATCAGTGTTTATTTTATAACAGTAAGAAGGATTTAAAGATAGCTAAAAATGAAACAGGTGTGTACCAAAGGTATGATTGGGGGTACGTATGGAGTATCTATGGAGGAGGTATGGGCTGCCTGTGGACATTTTGCAGGCAACGTATGGAGGAACCGACGGGACCAGCTAAGCCACCAGTTTGATCAGCAGCACCGCAATTCCGTAGAGCACAGTAGCAAGAAATATACCTTTGATCGTCTTGTCTTTCCGGGCGTTTACATAAAACGTAAACAGGATGGCGTTGGCGACCAGTGAAATACTGCTGACTGCCGTTAGCAGGCTTTTATAATGACGGAGATACCCCAAAAACTCGGTAAAGCTGACATGCCGGCTATAGAAAGCGACAAAGTAATAGATAACCATTCCCAGGAGAGGGGCGATAAAGCCAAGTATAATCCCCAGGCGGATATCATCTTTTTTGAGCATCAGAGTTTCCACGTTTTTTGCAATTTACTCTTTAAAACGTAATTGGTTAAATCAAATTGCACGGGAACGACACTTACATAATTATTTTCCAGGGCCCACACGTCGGTATCCTTTCCTTTGTCAAGATTTTTGAATTCGCCGGTAAGCCAGAAATACTTACGACCGGTGGGGTCGTTGCGTTCGATAAAATCCTCGTCGTATTTGGCATAAGCCTGGCGGCATACCCGGATGCCCTTTATCAATTCAGCGCTGATGGGTGGGATGTTTACGTTGAGGATGCAATGTTTGTCGAGCGGTTTTTTCAGCATCAGTTCGGTGATCTGGCGGACGTATATGCGGGCGGCGGTAAAATCGGCCTCGATACTGTAATCGAGCAGCGAAAAGCCGACAGAAGGGATGCTTTCAATAGCAGCTTCGACGGCGGCGCTCATGGTGCCGCTATAGATAACGTTGATGGAATGATTGGCGCCGTGGTTGATACCGCTGAGGCAAATATCGGGTTTGCGGTGCAGTACCTTGTCCACGGCCAGTTTTACACAATCCACGGGTGTGCCGCTGCATTGCCAGGCTTCGATGCCGGGGAAGGAATGGACGGGGTGCAGGCGCAGGGGCTGGCCGATGGTGATGGCGTGTCCCATGCCGCTCTGGGGTTTGTCGGGGGCCACTACTACAATTTTGCCGAGGTCTTTTACGGCTTCTACGAGGTTTAGAATGCCGGGGGCGGTGACGCCGTCGTCATTGGTAATAAGGATAACCGGTTTGTTTGATTTGCCGGCGCTTGCCTTTTTGTTGCTGGTTGCTTTCGCCATGGTTCAAAGCTATTGAATATTTAGCTATAAGCTGCGAGCCACAGGCTACAGAAAAAGAAAGTACCGGAGTATCCCCCCTCCCAAATCATACCAATAAGGGAGTATCCCGGGAGTATCCCGGGAGTATCTCCGGAGTATCTACCGTGTATCCCCGGAAATTCCCGTTATTATTCCATCTATAGTCGCCCAAACCAAATGTCCTAAAAATTCAAATCCAAATGTCCCAATTTTTGACCTGAACACGCACCCTGAAACTGCATAAAATAGGCCGAAATATCACCTCAAAAGCATATATGTTGCTCGTCATCAACATCTTATTATCCCCTTGTAGGTGCCGGAATACAATCCTATGTTCGTGGTGCTAAAACATTATACTATGAACATGACGCAATTAAACGCTTACGGCTCATTTTTTACCAGCAATGGCTCCGCCAAATCTTTTGTAAAACAGGCCGACGAAACCGTAGGAAAGCCTCTAGTAATCATCATGTGGGATGCGCCCTATTTCTTCGTTTGTTCACCTCGATTAGCCAGTCAATTAGTTAAGCAGGGTTATGAATATGCCGAACAGGTAAGTTATCTTTAAAACAAAAGCCCGGATTTTCCGGCTTTTTAATTTTATAGCCTTTTTCACTTTATAGGATAATTGGCCGTCAATACCTCAATCTTCCGCTTTAGATACCCGCTTTTTGCATTTACAGATACTTTCTGTTCTACTGAAAACATATTCCATTTGTTCTTTTTGGCATATTGCAATAGAATCGGTGTTGGGTATGAGGATAGCAGAAACTTCCCTTTGATTTTTGAAAGGGCTTTCAATAAATTTTCATAGTCCTGTAATGAATAGCCGTTATAGTGACCACAATCACTATCATAATAAGGGGGATCAACATAGAAAAATGCGTCTTTCTGGTCGCGGCTATTAATAATATAAAGCGCGTCCGTACATTCAATTTGAACATTTTGCAGCCTTATTGCCAATTCTTCGGTAAACCGTTCCTTTTTAGTCTGGATAAGTGTTGATGTTCTGTTCTTAGATTTATCATAACCCCATGAGCCATCCAACATGGCGCTGAAAGATTGGGAAGACAATACCCAAACCGCCCATGCCCGTTTAATCTCACTGAACATATCCGGGTTGGTGTAAATAACCCAGGCTCGACGATGTAGGTCGCGGCTGTGTAATGTAATCTTGATTTCCTTCTCCAGCGATACAAAATCGCTTTTGACGACTTTATAAAAGTTTATCAATTCCTTATTGGTATCATTTAATACCTCAATTTCGGAAGGTGGCTTTGCAAAGAATATCGCACCCCCACCAGCAAATATTTCATGGTAGCCGGTGTGTGCCGGGATACGCGGTAAAATAAAAGGTATCAACTTTTGCTTGCCACCATAATAGGTGATCGGTGTTCTGAATTTCATAGGTTGGATTATTAAAAGATATATGGATTAATTTAACTGAAGCCATTTTGCACCATCTGAAACTATCATTGCATGATAGGTGGTATTACCAGTTATAGTGAAATAGGCTGTATTTCCTGTTGTAAAAATTGCACGGCTAAGATGGTAGCTGGCAGAAAGGGTATTGGCATTAAAAATATAATACACCCTACCAATGCTGGAAGACGGATCAGGCAATGTTAATGTTTTGTCGGATAAAATATTGTCCAGGATAATAACACAATTCGAGTAAAACATATCCGTGGTACTATCACTGCCCACAATTAAT
>DASYCT010000223.1:0-11501 GCA_036500065.1 Chitinophagaceae bacterium
CCTCAATGCCGACCTCGAAGCCGCGGCCAATGATGTCCGTGATAAAGTGGCCAAATCACGCCAGCAACTGCCCACCGATATTGAACCGACCATCGTGGAGAAAGCGGGACCGCCCGATTTCCTCGTCTTCCTCACCGTGCAGAGCGATACCAAAAGCCTGGAAGATGTGACCGATTTTGTCAACATCAATATCAAGGAACGCCTGCAATCCATTCCCGGGGTTCGCCTCGTGGATTCGTATGCAGGTCGTAAACGCTCCATGCGCCTGCGGATGGACCCGGTAAAACTGGCATCGTATCATCTCACACCTGCTGATGTGCAGGACGCCCTGCAACGGGAAAACGTGGACCTGCCCAGCGGTCGTATCGAGGGGGAGAACACCGAAGTTACGCTCCGCACACAGGGAAGACTGGTGACCGAAGATGATTTCAATAATATGATCCTCCGCCAGGAAGGTGGCGCTATCATCCGCTTTAAAGACGTGGGCAGGGCCATCATGTCCTCTCAAAACGAACGCACCGCCATGATCGTCAGCCAGGGTAAAACCGCCCGCTACGGCGTCGGAACGGGCGTACAACCACAACGGGGCGCCAATTCACTCGCCATCGTGGATGAGTTTAAAAAGCGGTTTGACGATATCGTGAAGACCGCGCCCAAAGATTTTATTATCACGCTCGGGAAGGACTTTACCGTGCCGGTGCGCAATTCGCTGAACGAGGTAAAGGAGACCCTGCTGCTGGCGTTTGGCCTGGTGGCATTGATCATCTTTATCTTCCTGCGCGACTGGCGCAGCACCATCATACCGCTGGTGGCGATCCCTGTGTCCATTATCTCGGCCTTCTTTATCATGTACATCGGCAATTTCTCCATCAATGTACTGACCCTGCTCGGGCTGGTGCTGGCCATTGGACTGGTGGTGGACGATGCCATCGTGGTATTGGAAAATATTTACAGTAAGGTGGAGCAGGGGATGACGCCCCTGCAGGCAGCCCGCAAAGGCTCGGACGAAATCTATTTCGCCGTTATCTCCACCACCATCACCCTCGCCGCCGTGTTTCTTCCCATCCTGTTTTTAGGCGGCATCACCGGCCGGTTGTTTAAGGAATTCGCCATCGTGGTAGCTGGCTCCGTATTAATATCCGCCTTTGTGGCGCTTACACTGTCGCCCATGATGAGTGCCTATTTGTTGAGAACAGGGGCTTCGCATGGATGGCTCTACCGGAAAACAGAACCCTGGTTCCAGGGGCTGAATAACGGCTATGAAAAAACGCTGCGCGGCTTTTTCCGGTTCCGCTGGCTCGGCGTCGTCCTGCTGCTGTTGTCGTTTGGCATTGCGTATTGGCTGGCGCCTAAACTTCCCTCGGAACTGGCGCCGCTGGAAGACAGGTCCATGATCGGGCTGGCCGTGATTGCGCCGGAAGGTACTTCCTATGAAAGCATGGAAGAGACGATGAAAGAAGTCGGCGATTATGTGGCCGATTCCATTCCCGATTTAAACCAGAATACGACCTATGCGGGTATTGCCGCTTCCATCGGCACCCTGGTGCAGCCGGTCAACGGTGGCTTCCAGTGGATATTCCTGAAAGACCCGAAGGAACGCAAAAGCGGGCTCACGCAGGCGCAGGTCTACCAGAAGCTGGTCGCGGCGTCCGGGCGGTTCAGGAACGTGATCATCATCCCGATCCAGATACCTACCATCGGCGGTTTTTCCAGCTCACAGCCCCTGCAATATGTCGTGCAGGCGCCCGACCTGAAAAGCCTCGTGGATATTATGCCCAAACTTATGGGTAATATCTACCAAAGCCCGAAGCTCAGCTTCCAGGACCCCGATTTTAAAGTCAACCGCCCCGAGATAGGCATTACGATCGATCGCCAGCGGGCAGCGCAGTCCGGTATTTCCACCCAGGAAATCGGCCGCACACTGCAGCTTGCGCTGAGTGGCCGCCGTTATGGTTATTTTATTTTTAACGATCGGCAGTACGAGGTGATCGGGCAACTGGACCGCAAGGAGCGTTCCGCTCCCGCGGATCTGCGATCGCTGTTCCTCAAATCATCCAGCGGCGAAATGGTGTCGCTCGATAACCTGGTAAAGATGAATGAAAGTGTAAGTCCGCCGGCTATTTATCGCTACAACCAGTCGTACAGCGCGACCATTTCCGCAACGCCCGCTCCCGGCGTCAGCCTCGGCGAAGCGATCAAGGAGATGGACGGCATCGCCTCCAAAGTATTGCCCAAGGGGTTCAGCACCGCGCTGGCGGGGCAAAGCCGCGACTTTACGGAAAGCAGCACCAGCCTCGTCTTTGCGTTCATCTTCGCGATCATTCTTATTTATCTCGTGCTGGCGGCGCAGTTTGAAAGCCTCGTCGATCCGTTTATCATCCTGCTGACGGTGCCCATGGCCGTTACCGGTGCGCTGCTCAGCTTGTGGATTACCCACCAGTCGATCAACATCTTTAGTGAAATCGGTATCATCATGCTCATCGGGCTGATCACCAAGAACGGGATATTGATCGTCGAGTTTGCCAACCAGCGTAAGGAGGAAGGGATGAATGTGAAGGAAGCGGTACTGGCTGCCGCCACTTCGCGGTTCAGGCCCATCCTGATGACCACGCTGGCGATGATCTTCGGTACCCTGCCTATTGCATTGTCACTGGGCACTTCGTCCGGCAGCAGGACCTCGCTGGGTATCGTAGTCGTCGGCGGTCTTTTGTTTGCCGGTGTCCTGACCCTGTATGTCATTCCCTCCGTGTATTCATTTCTTTCGCGGCCCCACCGGGCAAAGGCGGCGGAAGCAAAGGCAATACCGGCGACCGGCAGCCTGGAAACGATGCCCGCATAAGCATTCATTATTAATACCCGAATACAATTTATATGTACGATAAGAAAGTTTTTATATATACCCTGCTCGCCTTTCTCGTTCTCTGCCTGGCATCCTATGTCATACAGGCGCAGCAACCACTCTCACTGCAACAAGCGGTATCGCTGGCGGTGACCCATAACCGGGAAGTGCAATCGGCCCGTATCGGGGTGGATAAATCCGTGCAGCAGGAACGGATAGCCAAAAGCCTGTTGCTGCCCACTGTGACGGCCGGGGCACAGGCAGCACATTATTTCTGGTTGCCCGTATTTTTTGGATTGAATGGCAATAGCAGCACGGACAAGGTCGCGTATGGCCGCTTTGGCGGTAAAGACCAGGCAATTGCCACGCTTTCCGTCGTGCAACCCCTGTACAATGCACAGGCGGCCCCCGCGCTCAAAAGCGCCCGCCTGCAACAAAAAGTCGACAAGACCCTGCTGGCCGATAAAACTGTTGTCATTGCCGCACAGGTCAAACAAACCTACTGGCAGATCGTGGTCCTGCAGGAACGGCTCAAACTACAGGAAGAAAGCCTGGAGCGTAACCGTAAGGCGCTGGAAGATGCGAAATCATTGTTGGCCCAGGGTCGTGCACTACGGGTTGATACGCTCCGCGCCTATACGTCCGTAAAAAACCTGGAACCCGACCTGCTGAAACTGTCCTATGCGATGGAAGTGGGGAAGCTGCAGTTAAAAACGTTGATGGGCATCGACTCGCTGCAGGACATTCGTTTGAGCGATTCGCTGCAATTGCCGGTCGCTGACGCCGTTCCTGCGGAAGAGGACGTGTACCGGGAAGCGATAAAGAACCGCCCCGACCTGCAGGCCCTTGCCCTGCAACCACAAATCGATGACCAGCAAACGGCTCTTGCCGCCGCAGCCCGAAAACCTTCGGTCAGCGCCGTGGGACAGTACCAGTTGCAAACACAGGTCAACCAGTTTAATTATTTCAATGCTTATTATCCATCCACACCATACGTGGGCGTACAGCTCACCGTACCCTTGTTTACTGGTTACAGCAACCTCGCCCGCATCCAACAGGCCAAACTGGACAAAAAGCAATCGGTGCTTCGGCTCGACAATGCGTTTGAACAATTGAAAGCAGACGTGCACCAGGTAATAGCCGACTTAAAGGAAACGGCCGCCCGCATACAAACGCGGGTAACCGTGCAGCAAACAGCACAGCTCAGCTACGACATTACCCAGTACCGTTATGCCCGGGGCGTGGCCTCGCGGCTGGAACTCACCGATGCCGAACTGGCGCTGACTGCTGCGCAATCCAATTACCTTGAAGCGGTTTATGATTACCTGTCTGCAAAGATTGCCTTCGACAGGACGCTGGGGAGGACGGGAGAGTAGGATAAGAAGATTAGACCTTGAGACATTCTTTAAGAAAGAACGGTGAGCCGCCCTTATAGGGCGACCCACCGTTCTTTTAATACTCATATTCGGGCGGCGTAATGCCCTTGCACCGCAAATAAACCGTCGCCTGTCCACGGTGGTGCGTGATATGGTCCAACGTGGCATGAAACCCCGCTACTGCGTCATCGTTCATGGATTGCTTCTTTATGGTGCTTTCCAGCGAAGCATAAGCCTTGTTGAGGGCGGCCAGCACGGCTTTAGGACTGCTGTCGGCGGCGGGAGGGTTCCAGTCGGTCTTCTTTGCCTTGATAAAATTTTCTTCCCACCAATAGATGCCATAGGAGATATGGTTGATCAGTTCCCCGAAGGTCCAGACATCCGCAGTGGGTTTGAAATCGTACGCTGCGGCGGGCATGGCCGTGATTACCCCAAGCGTGTAGTGTTTTGATTTTTCCAGTGTAGCCAGTAATTGCTCTTTCATAAATGATATAATTTATATCCTCAAAACTAGCGGCAGGGACCTGGACTGACTTACGAAATCCTGCTCTTTTGCGCCCGGAAAGCGGTAGGGGATTGCCGGTATTTTTTACTGAAGGCGGCGCTGAAATGTTCCAGGCTGTTGAACCCGGACGAAAAAGCAATATCGGCCACCGGCAGCCCCCCGTCGCGCAACAATAGCTCGGCCTGTTTCAGCCGGATGCCCAAAAGGAACTGGTGCGGGGAGGTGGAGGTAAATGCTTTGAATACCCGGCTGAAATGAAACGGGCTTATATGGCAGTAGCGCGCGGTTTCTATCAATGAAATATCTTCTGTAAAATGACCGGTGATGTATTCTTTGGCTTTTTCAATGGTGATAAGATGGTGTTTTTTCAACTGCCCGGAGATAAAAGGGTTGGGGGTATAGTCGGTGACGGCGCTCAATATCTTTTCAACGATTTCCATTACCAGTTGATCGATCTGCAGCCGCGAGCCCGAACGGCTCATGACCTGTTGGGCGACATAGAAGTGCAGGAACTCCATTTCTGCGCTCGTGTGCAATAACGTGGAGTGCAGATCATTGTTTCGGAAAAAAGAGGTGTTGCCCCAGCGATCGGATACTTCCGTTGAGAATGCCGGTGTAAAATCGAAGATGGTACATTCATCCGGCACCGTATGTGTATGCGTAACGGTATGCTCATAGCCCGGCTTGGTCACCAGCACGGTCCCATTGTACGAATCGAGCACCCGCCGGAATACATTAAAAAGAAAATTACCCTTCCGAACAAAACTGATGCAGAAAGTGTCGGTTACTTCCGGCTTCGAGGTGCGGCAATCCACGCACCGGCATTTAAAATCTACGATTCGGTAGAAATCGGAGGTATAGAGTGTATGGATGTCGGCGTCCATGGGGATTAAAAGTACTAAAAACATTTTTCCCCCTGCCGCAAACAATTGGCCGTTTTACGCCTAAACGTTCTATATTTGCACCTCGAAATTTGTCTCTGTAGCTCAGTTGGTAGAGCAGCTGACTCTTAATCAGCGGGTCCACGGTTCGAGCCCGTGCGGGGACACAACCTGGTATTTTATATTGAAATACAGCCTTTTATGGCTGTATTTTTATTTTAGGGGCTTATTTCTCCTTTACAATCGTTTGCGTCTTCCGCCAACCGTTGCCGCTCAATTGCAATTCATAGATGCCGGCAATAAAACCTTTCCCGGGTTGCAGGGTAAAGACCGCGGAACCGCCGCTGTGCGCAATGGTTTTACGGTATACCTGCTGGCCCAGCTGGTTACTGATGGTAACAGTGTAAGAACCTTTTTCGAGGTTTGTCACCTGCAAATAGAGCAGGCTTTCCTTCACCGGGTTCGGGTAAATCGTGGCATGCATGGACTGGCCGGTGATGGTTGCTTCTACCACCTTGCTGTATTCCGTAGCTCCATTTACATCGATGGATTTTATACGGTAATAATTATTTCCGCCCGCAGCATTCGCATCCAGCCAATGGTATTGAACGGCGAGGTTGTTGTTGCCTGTCGGGGCCACCGTGGCTGCTGTATAAAACAGCTGCCCGTCGGTCGATTTCTCCACCTCATACCTGCTTATGTTTATTTCAGTAGCGACATTCCAGTTTACCTGTACGCCGTCCTGTTGGTCAAAAGCCGTTACATCGACAAAGCCAATGGGCAGCAGCAATGAACTACTGGAACCGAATACATAGAATGCCCCCACAGCGCCGCCGCCGATGTTATTGGAATTGATAACAGCACTGCCGCTTACCGTGCCTCCCAGGCTGCTGTATACGCCATTCACCGTACTGCTTTTGGCCACCACATTGATAACGCCCAAAGCGGCAGGCCTGCTTAATGACATGGATGAACCCATGAAATTGCCGGTCAAAACCAGCGACCAGTATCCCGAATGGCTGATAGATAAAACACTGGTTCCGTCGGCGCTGCCGCCGGAATTGCTCGTAAAGGCTTCGGCAGTGGCGGTAACCAACCCGCCGAGGGTTGAGGGGTTTACCAGCACCAGCGGCAGGTAAGCACCTGCTTTACCCACCGGGAATGCATAAGAAAAAGCGCCTGTCAGCCCCTGGGCCAGGGTGACGTTCACCGGCCCGTTTATATACGATGTAGCCGAACCGCCCGTAATGCCCGAAACAACCATATTGGACATAGTGAGTAAATGAGCAGAAGAGGTCGTTAAAATTCCATTGGTAAGCGTTAATACCGTGCCGATGGTTTTGCCGGCGCTCAGGGTTACGCCATTGCTGTTATTAATAATAACGCCACCCGAACCCGACCATACCGCGGGAAATTCAACACCGGTTGCCTGCGCCGCCGTGCCTGCATATTCCAGCGTGGCCGATGCGCCATATACCGGGGCCGTTCCTGCTAACGTGGCCGTGCCTCCCATAGTAAGCTGGCCATTGATGGTAGCAGCCGCCATGGTAGTGATGGTGGCAGTGGCAGTAGCGCCAGAGCCGCCGCAATTGCCGGTAATAACCACCGTGGGGGCGCTGGTATAGCCGCTGCCGCCATTGTCCAGGCTTAGGTAGGAAATAGGATCGCCGGGATTACCAAAATCATAGCCTTCCCCGCTGGCGCCCGTACCGCCGCCGCCGGTAAAATTAAGTGTGGCATCGCAGTCATACCCCGTTCCGCCATTGGTCAACGTAAGGCCTGATACATAACCTACATAACCGGTGGTTTTGACGCCTGAACCGCTGAGTGTTAAGTTTTGCCAGGTAGCCGGGTAAATCGTTTGAGCGCCGGGGTAAGAATATACCACGGTGCTGCTGTTGCCGATGGTCAGGCTTGTAAAGGTATTGGGAAAATTGCTGTTCGAAAAACCACCCGAATTACCGCCTACAATCAACGTGCCGTTGATGATAAAATTCTGGTAGCCGCCGATATTGATGGTATAGGTTTGCAGATCCAGTGTACTACCCGCATTGATAGCCGGCGAAACGGAGCCATTGGTTTCAATATTTTCACTTAACGTTACCGTACCGCCTGCAACGATAAAATTCCTGAATTGATTAAACCCGGTTGGTAAGGTGAAACTGCCCGTAAACGTAAAATCCTGTTGCAGCGCGTTGGTCATTGCTGCCGGCCCGGTTCCCTTTAGCAGCCGTGAACAGGTGATGGTAAGCCCCCATGAGCCATACGTAAGGGTTCCTGCCGCTGAAGCGCCCGAACCACCAATCGTGAGGTCGCCGGTAAGGGTCAATGAAGAAGAGAGATTCCAGTTGGGGTACGATAACGTGCCGGAACTGCTGCTGCCGCCGATAAAAACATTGGCGGCATGTAGATTCTCCGTACCGGAAGCAGCAATAGTGACGGTGAAACCGCCTTCAATGATAACATCATCGCCCGTGCCGGGAAACCCGCTTGATATAGCCGGGCCACCGGAACTTAACGACCAGGTAGTGGAGGATGTCCACGGGCCGTTGGCTCTTGCATAATAGACGGTTGCATCGGCCGCCGGGTTTATGAACAGAAATAGCAAAGCAAAGACACAAAAGGGTAGCGTATATTTCATGGGGTTGGGGTGTGGGTACTGGATATAAAACACGATGGGATAATATTTTATTATTGCATGTCATTATATATTTGATTAATACATGATTTCTTCTAGTTGATAGTCTTGATTTGGGAATGCCATAAAGGAACTACGTGTAGAAAATGCAAACAGCCCCGCTATGGCGGGGCTGTTTAAATAGATGTTTAGATATGCTAAAGATGTTTCAGTACTTCCGCCCCCATTGCCTCTGTACCCAGTATCTTCTCCTTCGCCGTTTGTTTATCGGCAATATCCCCGGTGCGGAAACCCGCTTTTAATACCTTGTCCACGGCGTTGATAACCGCCTCCGATTCTGCTTTCATACCAAAAGAAATATCCAGTAACAAGGCGGCCGATAAAATAGAAGCCAACGGGTTGGCAACGCCTTTACCGGTAATATCATGGGCCGAACCGTGTATAGGTTCATACACGCCCGTGCCATCGCCGATGGAGGCAGAGGCCAGCATGCCCATCGAGCCGGCTATCTGCGATGCCTCGTCGGTAAGAATATCGCCGAAAAGATTGGCGGTCACTACTACGTCAAAACGACGCGGGTCTTTTATCAGCAGCATGGCCGTGGCGTCGACGAACTGGTGCTCTACTTCTACATCAGGATATTCCAGTGCAATTTTTTGTACCACTTCTCTCCACAGGCGGGAGGTTTCCAACACGTTGGCTTTATCGACAGAACATACTTTCTTTCGGCGGGTTCTTGCGGCGTCAAATGCCTTGCGGGCGATGCGCTCTACTTCGTAGCGGCTGTATTCGGCCACATCGAATGCGGTATCACCCTTGTTTTTCCGGCCTTTTTCGCCAAAGTAAATATCGCCTGTCAGCTCGCGGAAGAATAAAATATCCGCACCTTTTAATATTTCCGGTTTGATGCTGGACGCACCCAGCAGTTCATCGAACAATTTGATAGGGCGGAGATTGGCGTACAGCCCGAGTTCCTTGCGCATCTTCAGCAGGCCCTGTTCGGGTCTTACTTTGGCGGAAGGATCGTTATCGTATTTGGGATGGCCTACCGCACCAAATAATACGGCATCCGATTTACGCATCTTTTCGAGCGATTCATCGGGAAGGGGAACGCCGGTCGCTTCAATGGCCACATGCCCAATCAATGCTTCATCATACGTAAAGGTATGCCCGAACTTCGCAGCTATCTTGTCCAATACTTTTTTGCCTACTGCTGTTACTTCCTGCCCGATGCCATCGCCCGGAACAATTAAAATATGCTTGTTTGCCATCCTTGCTATTTATTGAAATAAAAAAATATGCGGTATTATAGTTGGTTCAGCATTTTCTGGGTCGCTTTTATCGCCGATACCGTTTGGTCGCTGTCGAGTCCTCTTGTTTTAAATTCTTTATTGTTGTAGCTCCAGGTGATGATCGTTTCGCACAGGGCATCGCTTTTGCCGCCCGGGGGAATACGAACCGCATAATCGGTCAGCACGGGGAGTTCCTGTTTCTGCTTCTTGTACACTTTTTTAAGCGCATTCATGAAGGCATCGTATTGCCCGTCGCCCTGGGCCTGTTCTTCAAACAATTCCCCCTTAATGGAAATCCGGATGGTGACCGAAGGGTGGAGGTTCTTTGAGTGGGTAAGCAGGTAGTTTTCTATCGTTACTTTTTCTTCGATCGTATTGCTGTCCAGTACATCAGAAATGATATAGGGCAAATCGGCCTGGGTCACTACTTCCTTCCGGTCGCCCAGTTCGATGATGCGCTGGGTTACTTTTTTCAGATCAGGGTCGGACAATTCTATGCCGAGCTGCTGCAGGTTGTTTTCTATATTGGCCTTGCCGCTGGTTTTGCCGAGTGCATATTTGCGCGTGCGGCCAAAACGTTCCGGCATCAGGTCGCTGAAGTAGAGCTTGTTTTTTTTATCCCCGTCGGCATGAATGCCGGCGGTTTGTGTAAACACGTTTTCACCGACGACCGGTTTGTTCACCGGTATCCTGAACCCGGAAAAGGTTTCTACCAGTTTGCTGACGGTGTACAGGGATTGTTCCGCCACCGAGGTTTTTACGGAAGGCATGAAGTCGTTCAGCACGGCGATGGCGCTGGCCAGCGGGGCATTGCCGGCCCGTTCACCCATACCGTTGATGGTAAGGTGAATGCCATGCGCACCGGCTTTTACACCTTCGAGCACGTTGGCCGTGCCCAGGTCGTAATCGTTGTGGGCATGAAAATCAAAATGAATATGCGGGTAGCGCTGCACAATCTCTGCAATAAAGGCATATACTTCGGAGGGAATGAGCACGCCCAGCGTATCCGGCAGCATGATTCGTTTGACAGGCTGGTGCTGCAGGAAGTCCAGGTATTGAAAAACATACTCCTTCGAATGACGCATGCCGTTGCTCCAGTCTTCGAGGTACACATTGCACTCAAGTCCTTTTTTCTTTGCCAGGGAGATGACGGCGGCGACTTCGGCAAAATGCTGCTCGGGCTTTTTCTTTAACTGGTGGGTAAGATGGTTCAGTGAGCCCTTGGTAAGAAGGTTCATTACTTTGGCGCCGGCTTTCAGCATCCATTGTACCGACACATCGCCGTCCACAAAGGTCAATACCTCCACCTTGTTGATCAGCCCGGCGGATTTTGCCCATTTGGTGATCATCTTTACCGCTGCAAATTCACCTTCCGACACACGAGCTGAAGCGATTTCAATCCGGTCTACTTTTACTTCCGTCAGTAAAAGCCGGGCGATGGTCAGCTTTTCGGAGGGTGAAAAGGAGACGCCGCTGGTTTGCTCACCGTCGCGCAGCGTGGTGTCCATTATTTCGATATGTCGTTGGGTCTCGGGCATAATAAATCAGGACGGGTTTAATACACGCTTTTGGCAGCGAATGACTGAATATCTTTTTTTATATCCTGCAGGTAGTCGATATCGTCATAACCGTTCGACAGGTTATGTTTTTTATAGCTGTTGATATCGAAGGGTTCGCTTTCGCCGGTGGCGGTGATCGTAATGGTTTGATCGGGCAGGTTTACTTCCAGTTCGGTATGCGGGTTGGCCTCGATGGCCTTGAATATCTTGTCCAGGAATTCCGGGCTTACCTGCACCGGCAGTATGCCGATGTTCAACGAATTGTTTTTAAATATATCGGCAAAAAAGCTGGAGACCACGCAACGGAACCCGTAATCGTAGATGGCCCATGCCGCATGTTCACGGCTGCTGCCACTGCCAAAGTTTTTGCCGCCTACCAGTATCTTGCCCGAATAAATGGGATTGTTTAAA
>DASYCT010000224.1:0-5279 GCA_036500065.1 Chitinophagaceae bacterium
GCCTGAACCCGAATGTTTTGATCTTTTTATCCGCGAGGCGGAATACTTTTTCGTCTTTGATGGCTTTGCGCAGGGTAATGTTGAGCCAGCCGATATCGTTTTTGAGTTGCTTGAGTTTGGGGTATTGCGCTTCGCTGATCAGCTCGTAGCCACCGTAACGTTCAAAACCGATTTCACCTTTGCTGAATACTTTCCGGATGCGCCGCAGCCCTTCATAGCGCATGGCGACTATCTCCAGCATCCGCTGCTCGCCCATTTCACGGGCGTTTTGCAACAGTTCGGTAGGACTTCCAAAACAGGCAAAGCCGGCATTGCGGGTACTGGCGCCGGTGGGGATGATGCCTCTGTCTACTATCAGTATGCGCAGATCGGGTTGCAGGCTTTTGAGGTAATAAGCGCTCCATAATCCTACCACGCCACTGCCCACGATAATAATATCTTTCGGGTCGTAGAAGGTTTCCTTTTCCCAAATGGAAGATTGCGTCATAACAGTCAATTTAGCACAATCCGGGAATAAGTTGAAAATTAAGTTAAGGTTAAAAAATGTGGGAATCCCGCTTCCATATTTCATTTCCACATTGCATATTCTTACAGGTGGATAGCTTCTCCGTAGGCCACTTCGATAGCGTCTTTTACGCTTTCGCTGATCGTGGGGTGGGGGTGAATGCTGTTCAACACCTCGTGGTAGGTCGTTTCGAGTTTACGTGCGACGACGGTTTCGGCAATGATTTCGGTGACGTTGTACCCGATCATGTGGGTGCCGAGCCATTCGCCGTATTTGGCATCGAAAATCACTTTTATAAAGCCTTCGGTAGCCCCGGCTGCGCTGGCTTTGCCGCTGGCGCTGAGGGGGAACTTGCCGACCTTGATTTCATAACCGGCTTCCCGGGCAGCTTTTTCAGTAAAGCCCACGGAAGCTATTTCGGGCGTGCAATAGGTACAGCCCGGTACATTGCCATAGTCCAGCGGTTCGGGCTGGTGGTTGTATTTCTTTTCGTTGTAGCCGATATTTTCGACGCAGATGATGCCTTCTTTGCTGGCCACGTGTGCAAGGGCCTGGCCGGGGGCACAGTCGCCGATAGCGTAAACGCCGGGCAAACTGGTCTGGTAAAATTTATCGACCGTAATCTTGCCCTTATCGGTCTTTACGCCGCTTTCTTCCAGCCCGATGCCTTCGAGGTTGGCAGCGATGCCTATGGCGCTCAGGACGACGTCGGCTTCAAGGGTGATATTACCGGTGGCCGTTTTCACAGTTGCTTTTACGCCGTTGCCACTCGTGTCGAGACTTTCCACAGAGGCGTTGGTCATGATCTCGATGCCGTTCTTTTTGAATTGTTTTTCCAGCTCTTTAGAGATGTCTTCGTCTTCCACCGGCACTACGCGGGGGAGGAATTCGACGATGGTCACCTTGGTGCCGATGCTGTTGTAGAAATAAGCAAATTCAACGCCGATGGCGCCGCTTCCTACCACTATCATGCTTTTAGGCTGCGTGGGGAGCGACATGGCCTCGCGGTAGCCGATTACTTTTTTACCATCCTGTTTCAGGTTGGGAAGTTCACGGCTGCGGGCGCCGGTAGCAAGTATAATGTGTTTGGCTTCTACGGTTTGTTTTGTATTGTCGGCTTTGGTCACTTCCACCTGTCCTTTTCCCTTCAGCTTGCCGAATCCCATGATAACGTCGATCTTGTTCTTCTTCATGAGAAATTGTACGCCCCTGCTCATTTTGTCGGCCACCCCGCGGCTGCGTTTGATAACCGATTCAAAATTGTGGGTTCCGCTGGCATCGATGCCATAGTCTTTGGCGTGCCTGATGTATTCCATCACCTGCGCGCTTTTGAGCAGGGCCTTGGTGGGGATACAACCCCAGTTGAGGCATATACCGCCGAGGCTTTCCTTTTCTATGATTGCGGTCTTAAAACCCAGTTGAGAGGCACGGATAGCGGCTACATAGCCACCGGGACCACTGCCGATAACGAGAACATCGTATGCCATAGTCTGTTGATTTAAGTTTATTGACCCGCGAAGCTAGTTTACCGGGGGCAAATAGCCAAAAAGCGGGATTCCATAGTATAACAACGAATGAGTGGGAAAGTTGGGATGCCTACCTGCTATTCGCGTCGTTCATGCGTATCCTTCTGCCCTTGTATTTTTTGCCGTCCATGGCAAGTATCATCCGGGGAGCGACACTACGGTCGATTTCTATCCAACTGTTCATTTCTTTCATGTCGATCCTTCCCAGCACCTCTTTTTTCAGCTCGCTCATGTCGAGGATAAACTGGAGGAAACTGGCTTTGTAAAAACCGTCCTTGGTGCCGAGGTTGACAAACAGGCGCATATAATCGCCGTTTGGGCCATTGCCATTGTAATCGCGGCGCACAGGCCCGCTTTCTCGGTTGTAGCGGCCCTGGCCCTGGTCCCTTCCGTCGAAACTATCGCGACGGTCGCGTACGTCGCTGCGCGTCCTTTCGCGGACGTTGAGGTCTTCCGCATTTTCATAATACTTGAGGAAGCGGTCAAACTCCATAGCGGCCACGCGTTTCAGCACTTCTTCCTTGCTCATGTCGGCAAACTTTTCCTCGAGCATGGGCACATAGCTTTCATAATCGCCGTGGCTGATGTCGGTTTGCAACAGTTTGTCCATGAAATGAAAAAACTGTTTGCGGCAGACATCTTTACCGGAGGGTATTTCCAGCCGGTGAAAAGGCACCTGTACGATGCGTTCTATTTGTTTTAAACGCCCCACTTCCCGGCTATGGACGATACTCATGCAGATACCGGTATTGCCGGCCCGGCCGGTACGGCCGCTGCGGTGGGTATATACTTCTATATCGTCGGGCAGTTCGTAGTTGATGACATGGGTGATATCCTTTACGTCGATACCACGTGCGGCCACGTCGGTCGCTATAAGCAACTGCAGGGTCTTTTCGCGGAATTCGCCCATTACCTTATCACGCTGTCCCTGTGTCAGATCCCCGTGCAGGGCATCAATATCATATCCTTCACGGGTGAGCTTTTCGGCGATTTCCTGTGCGTCGAGCTTGGTGCGTGTAAAGATGATGCCATAGATACCGGGGTTGAAATCGATTAAGCGCTTCAGTGCCTGGTAGCGGTGCTGGGCCGAGGTGATAAAATACTGGTGGTCGATGTTTTTGTTGGCCGTATTCATTTTACCCACGGTTACTTCCACGGGGTTCTTCATGTACTTCTTGCTTACCCGGCGTATTTCCATGGGCATGGTGGCGCTGAAAAGCCAGGTGCTTTCGCGTTTGGGGGTATTCTGCAAAATGAATTCGATATCGTCCTGGAAGCCCATGTTGAGCATTTCATCGGCTTCGTCCAGCACGACGTATTTGATCTGTTCCAGGTTGATGGCTTTACGCTCGATCAAATCGATAAGGCGGCCGGGGGTAGCTACGACTATGTGTACCCCGCGTTTCAAATCGCGGATCTGCATACCAATGGAAGCTCCTCCATAGACGGCCACTACGTGGACGGCGGTCATGTATTTTTTGAATAGTTCGAGTTCACTTACAATCTGCAAACACAGTTCGCGGGTGGGGCATACTATCAGCGCCTGGGGATAGCGGGCAGCCGAATCAATGAGGTCCAGCAGGGGAAGGCCGAAAGCCGCCGTTTTGCCGGTTCCCGTTTGTGCAAGACCGATAAAGTCGGTCGTGCCGCCTAATAATACCGGGATTGCTTTTTCCTGGATGGGGGTCGGATTTACATAACCTAAATCAGTAACAGCCTTAATCAATCTCTCCTCAATTCCAATCTCTTCAAATGTAATCATATGTTAAAAAATTTTCCGCAAATGTAAGCATAAAACAGGCGAAAACATGTTTTAATTTTGGCCATTGACAACTCCAATTCATCTTACATTTGCCCCCGTAAAATGCCCGGCGTTCTCCCGGCCACTGAAAAAATAAATTATTAACGGATGAAATTAGACCTTCTTGCCATCGGCGCACACCCCGACGATGTGGAGCTGAGTTGCTCCGGAACCATCCTCAACGAAGTAAAAAGAGGCAAAAAAGCGGGCATTCTTGACCTGACCCAGGGCGAACTGGGCACCCGCGGCAGTGTCGAAACCCGGTACGCAGAAGCGGCCAATGCCGCCGCATTGCTGGGGGTGTCGGTGCGTGAAAACCTGAAAATCAGGGACGGTTTTTTTCGGAACGACGAGGAGCACCAGCTGGCGCTGATACGGGTGTTGCGCAAATACCGCCCGGATATCGTGCTGGCCAATTCTACCCAGGATCGCCACCCGGATCACGGCCGGGGAGGGAGGCTGATTGCCGATGCCTGTTTCCTGTCGGGTCTGCGCAAACTGGAGACAAAAGACGAAAACGGCCAGTCGCAGGAACAGTGGCGCCCGCGCTATGTATTGCATTATCTCCAGGACTGGTACCACGACCCCAACCTGGTGATCGATATTACGGATGTCTTTGAACAGCGTATGAAGGCGGTAGCGGCCTACAGTACTCAATTCCACACCAGCCAGTCGGATGCCGGCGGCCCGCAGACTTATATCTCGACACCCGATTTTCTCGACAGTGTTATCGCCCGCGCACGCATGCTTGGCAAGCGTATCGGGGTAAAATTCGCCGAGGGATACATTACAGAAAAAAGCGTCGGAATACGGAATTTGGATGCGCTGATACAGAACGAGACCTAAGCCACCAATTTATGGAATATACCCGGTCAGCAAGGCTCCGGAGGGGCCACCTGTTTGTAGAGGAATTTCCCGTTTTTTGTCGTCGGAATTGTCACATGGGCGATCGGAAAGTTATCTTCTTCTTAAAATTTCCCATAATATATACATTATTCTACAACAAATACGTTTCTTAGGCAGGCATGGATTACCTTTGCACCTCGTACTTACTTTAAACGCGTTCAATGGCAACACCTAAATTTTCCAATGTCCCTCATTCCTTTCATGCTGAATTGAAGAAGAGAATCGGTGACTATTTCGAACAAGTGGGCAAATCAACCACCGGCAATTACAACTTATTTATCAAGGCAGTGATATTAATGGTGAGCTTCCTGTTCATCTATATTCATCTTGTATTTTTTACGCCCAACGTTTTCTGGCAGATTGTGGAAAGCGTGGTATTGGGCGGTATCGTGGCGGCTATCGGCTTCAACGTGATGCACGACGGCGCGCACGGCAGTTTCAGCAAATACAAATGGCTGAACAGCATTGCCGCATTTTCGCTCAACATACTGGGTGGCAACAGCTTTATGTGGAACATGAAACACAATGTCATCCACCACGC
>DASYCT010000225.1:0-2738 GCA_036500065.1 Chitinophagaceae bacterium
TGCGCTGACCGATTTTTTAACTGCTTACAACACGCTTCCGTCTACACCCGCTGCGCCCGGACGGGTGACCAAATGGTCTGCAGCAGGTATGGCGGCAAAAGTATACCTCTATGAAGCAAAATATGACAGTGCCGCCTATTGGGCCAATATCGTTATACAATCCGGCAAATATTCACTGTTCCCCGACTACCAGGGCATGTTCACCCAGGTAGCCGACAACAACAACCAGGAGTCGCTGTTTGCGCTGCAATGGATTGGGTCGGGTGGTTATTCTTATGCAAACGCCATCCAGGCGTACGTAGGACCTTCCACACTGTTGAAACCGGACTTTAATACAGGCTATTCCTCCGCAATACCGACGCTTGATTTGCTGAATGCTTACCAGGTGGGTGATAAACGGAAAGACTGGTCTATCATGCAGCAGGGCTTTACCAACCCCGCCTGGAAGAACGCCAATTTTCCCAACGGGTTTGTATATGATACGACAGGCGCAGTGCCGGACCCGAACGGTGTTTTAACCATTCAAACCGGAACGCGTACCAATGCGCTGAAATATGTTGCAGGTCCGGCGAGTGTTATCGGGACGGCCAACGGGCAGGGCGGAAACAGTCTTTGCGTGTATGTGTTGCGTTATGCCGATGTGTTGCTGATATATGCAGAAGGAGTATTGGGTAGCAACGCTTCGACCACCGACGCGGGAGCGCTGACAGCCTTCAACCTCGTACATCAAAGGGCAGGACTGCCGGCTGTTACTTCTATCACCAAACAGATGATCTTTAACGAACGCAGGGTGGAATTTGCCTTTGAAAGTGATTACTGGTACGATCTTCAACGCCAGGGTTATACCGCGGCGTCGAATATCCTGCTTCACCAGGAAAGAGGTACTTTAAACGGAGATGGTTCTATCAATCACCTCGCCCCTTCGTTTAATGCGTCTACGCAATTGTTTATGCCGATCCCTAACGACGAAGTCGTAGCCGATCCGGCATTGGGCCAGGCACCAGTTTCTTATTATTAAATCTAAATATTTCATCTTTATGAAAAGTAATATATCGAAAACATACGGGAGCCTCGCAGTATGCCTGCTCGGTACACTCCTGTTCCTTGCGCCTGCCTGTAAAAAGAATTCATCCAGTACGCCCCATCCGCAGAATCTTTTACCTGATTCTGCCGGTGCGAATGCTACATTGTATTTGACTGGTAGCGGCCTTGGCGAGGTGACAAGCATCGTGTTCAGCAACGGCAATGTGCCGGCTCCGTTCAATCCCAATTTCAATACCGATGGCGCGGTTATCTTCCGCGTACCGGACACCGCATTGGGCGGTCCGCAAAACATCGTATTCACCAATAAAGCGGGAACAAAGTTCACTGTGCCGTTTAATGTCCGTGCTTTCCCTGCCGTTACCACCGTTTCCAATTACGACTATAACCCGGGAGATACGCTTACGCTTACGGGAAGTAATTTTGAATTGGTGACAAACGTGGGACTGAGGGGTTCGTCAGCGGCTGTCAGCATCCTGTCGAAATCGCATCATACCTTGCAATTGAAGATGCCAGCTAATAGTCTCAGCAGGTCCAACCTGGTTATAACCAATCCAACAGGCAGCGATACTACTTCGCAGGAATTTATCAACATCACCAACTCCTTTGTAATTTTTGCCAATGGTAATTATGGCGCCAATATCGTGAATGGTTCATGGGGACCCGCCACGATTTCCTCGGCAGTGCAATTAACACACTACCCGACGTTTGCCGCCACTTACCAGAAAGGCAACTGGAGCGCAGACGGCTTTGCTTACTGGAGCGCACCTTATTTCCCGACCGATCCTTCTTATACCTATTTTTCGTTCTGGGTGTATGGGGCGGCCGTATCGGAAACGTATTATATTACTTCCACCGATGCTGCCAAAGGTTATGGTAATGCCGATGTTTCCAACCCGATTGTTATTCCGCCGAATACATGGACCTATTTCAAGCTTCCAATCCAGAAACTGGGAATTACTGCCAATACATCCGGCACTTTCCAACAGCTTGGATGGTATATACAGGGACCGAATGCAGCGGACGAGACCTTATATTTTGACGATGTATTGTTTGTAAAATAAATGGGCGCATTTAATCCGGCATCACCCATTATCAACGAATGGATTCAGTCCTAAAACACATATCGGCCCTGGGGGCGCTTCTGGTGACGGTTGTTTTCGCCTTTGCACAGTCGCCCTCCTTCGTGGAGGTAAAGGGAACACAGTTCATGATCGATGGGCGCCCGTACTATTTCGTGGGCGCCAATATGTGGTATGCCGGTTTACTGGCTACAGGGCCGAATGCCGAAGCCGGTAAAAAACGGCTGGAACGGGAACTTGATTTTCTTAAAAAGGAGGGGATTACCAATATACGCGTAATGCTGGGGGCGGAGGGGCAGGCCAGGGCTATCAATGGCGTGCGCCCCGTTCACCCGGCATTACAGCCTGAAGAGGGGCGCTACGATGAGCAGCTTTTTGACGGGCTGGATTACCTGCTGGCGCAACTCGGCAGGCGAAAGATGTACGCCGTCTTCTTTATCAGCAACAACTGGGAATGGAGCGGCGGTTTTTTGCAGTATCTTACCTGGAAGGGGAAGATCGATACGGCGGCGGTGGCGAAGAAATTCAGTTGGGATGAATACCGGGATTATGTAAGCCGGTTTTATCGTTGCGCCGAATGTATCGACGCTTATCACAACTACGTACGGGCCGTAT
>DASYCT010000226.1:0-4940 GCA_036500065.1 Chitinophagaceae bacterium
GCTGGTGGGTTTGTTTAAACCCTTCGATCTTTTCGCCTTCGTAGGTGTATTGCCAGCCATCGCCGTTTTTGCCGGTCTGGGCCGTCCACATATTCATTCCCCAGGGTACGCCGATGGCGGGATAGGTATTTCCATTGGAAAGCGAAGGTTTTGAGTCGGTGCCCATCAATGGATTTACATAATCCGCGGGGGTTTTCATCGCGGGACCGTTCTGCGCCTGCACCGCTGCGAAGCATCCGCTTATAATAAGTGCAAGAGCAAATTTTCTCATGTTGTCCTTTTTTATCTTATGCGCAACAGGTATCCTGCCCGGCATATAGCTATATTTCCGGGCCAAATTCGGCAAAAGGATTCAATTTCTGAAATAGAATTGAGCAGGCGGGCAGACGGGAACGACTGGAGAATGGCTTTCTTAAATTTTATGCTCTTTTCTGATCTTTTCTGCATCCAACGCGCTGACCAGCGCCCTTACAAGACCGACAATAATAAGAGCTTTTATAATAATACCGCTTGTTATAGTGCCTGGGTCCGCCACGAAATTCAATATGGAAAGCGCCACATAGAGCACTAGTCCGCAAATGATAGCCGGTATGGGCTTTTTGTCCGACCAGACGCCCAGCAGGAGAAACGCCACAGCCAAAAAGCCGTAGATCCCGATGATGTATATGCGAATATCGCCTGCGTCCGCCTTAAAAAAACCAACGACTCCCCATAACAGCAATACCCCCGCAAGAATATAAAAGGTAATTGCTGCTCTCGCTGATTTTCCTTTCAGCTCATTCAATTCCATTTGTTTATACCCACGCTGATAGATAAAATTGTTTTGTTCTTCTTCCGTTCCTTTCAGCGGAAAATTGCAAACCGGGCAAAGCTGGTGGGTGGGATTAACAGATTCGCAACAACATTTACATTGCACGAGTGCAGGGGAGGGTTGGGGGTTTGTGTCCTGGCTCATAAGAGGGTTAATTTCGTCCTAAAGTATCGCTTTAGCCCGGTATTTCAAAAAGGGCGCGATTTATAGCCCTTATCCCCCTCCTATTTTCTTTGAAATCTTCCCGATAATATTCAGTTTATCAATCAGCAGCAGCAAAATAAACGAAGCTCCCAAAAGCCCGAGCAGCGACAGGATAAACATCGCATAATATTTTATCGTCCATTCCGTGGCCGTTTTTACCCGCGTAAACAAACCCACTTCCTGTTTTGGCGCTCCTTCATACAGGGAAAAACGAACCGTGCAAAATTCATTCTCCGTATTGAAATTGCCCAGTTCTACACCCAGTTCCTGCAGGCTGGTTTCTATCTCCAGTATTTTATCGTGCAGCGAGATATAATCGGCTATCTGCCCGCTTTTCGATTTCAGCTCTTCCAGCGAGGCCAGTATCTTTTCCAGCGAAGCCTTTTTGGCATTTAGCTGGCGGTATTCATTTGTCTTATCTACTTTAGTAATTTCAGTAGCCTTTATGGTTCCTATTTTTTGCAAGGCCAGGTAAAAGCTGTCGAAAGAAGCAGGGTTTACGCCGATAAGCAAATGAAGCTCGCGGTTGCCTTTGTTGCCCAGGCTCTGCTCGTATTGAACAACGGCGTTGAACTGGCCGGTTGCCTTCCGTGTATCCGCCTGGTCTTTTTCAAACTGGGAGGTCTTTGATTTAATGGTAGCCGTCTTCTCATACTTCTGCGCGGAAGCTATTTCAGCCTGTTGCTGCACATTGCTTTTAAGCACCATCTTTTCCGAAGCATAGTTCTTCCTCAGATGCCCCATGCTGCTGAAAAAATCCCGGCTATAATCATATCCGGCGGCGGAAGTAATGACGATATAGCCGTACAACAGACGAAATATAAACAACAAGATAAAGGGTGCGGCGAGCCAGGTAGCGAACACCCGGAAACGTCGCTTAAAAGAAGTAGTCATATAGTTGGTGGAGAGTTTAGGCTATTGAGATTCCAAAGCCGGTCCTTTCCATATTCCGCACTGCTGTATTTTTACATTACGATTATTCCCATCTTCCCCCGTCCAATACCAACAATCCTTTCGACTTGGGGTGCGCCGCTACCCTGCCTTCTTCCAGCGCTTCAGCGCGCAGGCAGAAAAGCCATTGGCCAGGAACAGGTGCATAAGGCAATTCAAGCAGGCATTCCGTGGCAATCCCGGTGCCTGCAAACGTATATTCTTCCGATTCAATGCTTTTCAACTGCATAGCGCCTTCCTGTTCAGGATTGCCCTGCACGAGAAGAATGATAAACCGGTAACTGTTCATGCGTTTGTTTTGACGCAACAGGGCGCCATTGTGCTCGGGTATTTGTATGCGAAAGCGAAAGATATGATTCCCGGTATCGTGTTGCCACTGGAAGCCGCCACGAATCAATTTACGCAGGGGGTAGTCTTTTTCCAGGTCCAGTTCTTTCAGTAGGGATAGGTCAAGACGGCCATCGCCCTTAGACCTGTTTCGCAGAAGGGCGAGCATTTTATTGAAGATAACACGCCAGTACTCACCCTCGCGGCTCCTGGTGAATGCATCCCGCCCAGGGCCCGGGTAGGGAGGTAATTTGTCCCGGATTGGCATATTTCAAAGATTAGGTGTAGGTTTGCGTTAGTATAACGAATCTACCAATTTCGCCGGTCAAAAAAATGTTAATACTATACTTCTGCCCGCATTAAAAGATGATATTCTCCGCCCGCAAAGCCGCCGCCAGTTGCTCAGCTGATTGAAAATGAACGCTTTTTATGCCCAATGCCCTGGCCGCTTCTACATTACGCCCGTTGTCGTCAATAAAAATAGTCTCCGATGGATGGAGGCCAAACCGTTGGAGAGCCAGCTCATAAAACCGGGGAAAGGGTTTTCGCACTCCCTCTGCACCGCTTACCAGTATGCCGTCAAACCAGTGTAGAAATTCATAGCGGTCCAGCGCTACAGGAAAGGTTTCTGCACTCCAGTTGGTCAGCGCATAAAACTTGTACCGCTGCTGTTCCCGCAATTTCCTAAACAATTCCACCGTGTCCGGCAGGGGGCCGCCCAGCATTTCGGACCATCGCTGGTAATACGTGCGTATCTCCTTTTCCCAACGGGGATGCCTTGCGACCAGTTCTTCGGTCCCATCCTGCAGCGACTGACCGGAATCCTGCTGCTCGTTCCAGTCGTGCGTGCAAATGTTTTGCAGGAACCAGTCGGCTTCTTCCTTTGTATTAAAAACAGCATGGTAGACATAACGCGGGTTCCAGTCGATTAATACTCCGCCTAAATCAAACAGTATGGTAGTTATCGTATTGCTCATGTTAATTCTATATAGGGCACATTGGTATCCGCCGCCAGGAATTTGTTCCGATAGCCCACAAAAGCCGCTACCAGGGAAAGAACAAGTACAAACGACAGCCCTGCGGCGAGGTTTGCTTTTTCCGATACCAGGCCGATAATAGAAGGGCCAAACAGGAAGCCAATCAACCCACCGCTGGTAATGGAGGCAATCCCCATTGCCGGGCTTACCCCGGGCACATTGGCGGCGGCGCTGAACAGTATCGGCACGATACAGGAATAGCCCAGGCCCACTACCGTAAAGCCTGCAATAGCCATGAACGGGAAGTGAAATGCTACTACCAATAAAAAACCGGTGGCGGCGACCAGGCTGCCGGTAATCACGATTTTCCGGGCACCGGTCTTTGGTACCAGCGTATCGCCATTTAGCCTGCCAAACGCCATCATGACCGAAAAACCGGCATAACCGAGGCTTGCCAATGCGGCCGTGCTGTGCATCGACTCTTTTAAATAGATGGCGCTCCAATCTGCAATAGAACCCTCACCCATAAACGTAACAAAACAAATAAAGGCAAGCCCGAGGATGGTAACCGGCGGGGCTGCCAGTGACGAACCGGAATGGATCAGTTCGGTATAGGAAAGCAGGAGGGCGCGGTTGAGCAGCAATACCAGTATGATCGCCCCCGCCATGATCATGATCTGTACATAGGCGGGAATATGCATACTGTAAAAAATAAAGGCCATTCCCGCGCTCACGCCACCGCCCAGGCTGTACATACCGTGGCAGCTACTCATAATACGCCGGTGGTAACGCTTTTCTATCAGGTTGATCACCGCGTTGTTGGCTACCCCGTTGCAAAGCCCTACCAGGCCGATAAGATATAATACCAGCCAGAAAACAAGGCGGTGCATAGAGGTAACCAGCAGGACAAATAGAATACATTGAAAAATGGGGCCGATCGTGAGCCACCTGCCCACCGGCAGTTTACTAAACAGTTTGGAAGAAAGTAGCACGCCTGTAAGCGATCCGATCGGTGACAGCAACAATGACAGGCCCAGGGTGCCATCCGTAAACCCTAACCGTAGTTTAATGGCCGGGAGCGCCGCCACCCATATACCCAGCAGCAGGCTGCTCACCGCCAACTGGAATCCCATGATGATACTTGGCTTGTGTTTTATAAATGCTATGCTGTTTCGTATCATGGGAAGTAGTTCGTTAAATAGTCAGTTCTATGCGATTGCTGTCGGGGTCAAGGATGACGCTTTCATAGTAACCGTCGCCGGTCCACCGGGGTTCGCCGATCACCGGGTAGCCTGCCGCACGGATCGCTTCCGTCAATGCGTCCACCTGTTCTTTGCTCCCCATGCTGATGGCTATATGGATAAAGCCGATGCTTTGATCCATCACATCGTTTTTATTGCCCGGTATGTCGGGCATATGCATCAGCTCCAGCCGGGCCCCGTTTTCAAAAGAAAGGAAATAAGAACTGAAAGACTTTTTAAGGTTGCAGTATTTTTCATTGGGTACCGCCTGGAAGAACGCGGTATAAAAAGCCTTCATTTCTTCCAGCTGGTTGGTCCAGATAGCAACATGCTCTATTTTCATCGCTTATCTTTTTTCCAGCAGCCACCAAAGCCGCTTCCTCGGTTTCACAATATAATTGGTCCTGATATACTTGTTGATATGGTCCA
>DASYCT010000227.1:0-8947 GCA_036500065.1 Chitinophagaceae bacterium
CTATCAGCACTTTTGCATCGGCTTCGTCCATCGGCAGGGCAAAACCATAGCGCTCCATGCCGCGTTTGTCGGCCAGCGCTTTGGCAAAGGCCTCTCCTAACGCGATGCCGGTATCTTCGATGGTATGGTGTTCATCAATATGCAAATCGCCGTTGGTACGGATGGTTAAATCCATTTTGCCGTGGCGGGCTATCTGTTCCAGCATGTGATCAAAGAAACCCAGGCCGGTGATAATCGCCGCCTTGCCTCTTCCATCGATATTGAGCTCTATCTTGATTTGTGTTTCGCTGGTGTTTCGCTCATGTAAAACCTGCCGTAATCCAAGCCGGAGGTATTCATAGATAGCGCTCCAGCGGGTGGTTTCCAGTGCAATGACCGATTCCAGTTCGGCTACCTGGTCGCTTATCTCGCCCGAGCCGAGTTGTGAATCGTTGTTCAGCCAGATGCCTTTGCAACCCAGGTTCTTGGCGAGTTGAATATCGGTGATCCGGTCACCGATGACATAGGAATTCTCTATATCATACTGCTCGTTGTTGAGGTATTGGGTGAGCATGCCAATGCCCGGTTTACGGGTAGGCGCGTTATCGGCCGGGAAGCTGCGGTCGATGTGGACAGCGCTGAAATGAATGCCTTCGTTCTGCAGGCTTTTCATCACGAAATCGTGCAGCGGCCAGAAGGTATTTTCCGGGAAGGCGGGAGTGCCAAGACCGTCCTGGTTGGTGACCATCACCAGTTCATAATCAAACTCACGGGCGATACGTCCCATGAATTCAAACATGTGGGGGTAAAACGTCAGCTTATCGAAAGAATCCAGTTGATAAGTAGGAGGCGCTTCATTGATCAATGTGCCGTCGCGGTCGATAAATAGTATTCGTTTCATCCGGTTTATGGTTTCTTTTGGGGAGCGGCCTTTTTTACCGGGGCTGCTGCTGTCTTAGCTGCCGGTTGGTTCAGTCTTGTACGGGTAGCGGCCACGTCCGCCAGGGTCACCATGGTAGCGCTGTTGCCAAAGCTGCTGCGCACGTAGGTCAAGACATCCGCTATCTGTTGGTTGGTCAGTGAGCCCTCCTGCGCCGGCATCGGGTTACTGAAGGTGTCGCCATCAATATTGATTTCACCGCCTTTGAGTCCTTTCAGGACGATCTTTGCCAGTGCTTTTTTATCACCGAGCACCCACTTGGTTTTAATGAGCGGGGGATTCATGTTCTGTACGCCGCCTGCATCGGCCTGGTGACAAGCGAGACAGGTGGCGAGGTAGACTTTCTTACCTCTTTCTATCGCCGCTGCTTTCGTACCAGTCTGCTGCGGGGTCACAAACGAAAATAGAATAAACAGGCAAACCATTGCCGGGAGAACGGTTCTCTTCATATATGTCAGTTGATTTTAGGCCAGGTATTATAAAGCTGTATTAATTAAACAGGTTATTTGACTGTATAGCTGATTTTCCAAATGGTGCCATTATTATCGTCGGACACGTACAATGATCCGTCGGGGCCCTGTGCCAGTCCGCAGGGGCGATATTTTGCCCTGTCGCCTGCCGCCAGTGAGCCGCCTACAAAACCGTCGGCAAATACTTCCCATTTGCCCGAAGGCAGGCCGTTTTTAAACGGAACGAACACCACAAAATAACCAGCCTGTGGTTCGGGTGCACGGTTCCACGAGCCATGAAATGCGATAAAAGCGCCATTCCGGTATTTCTCCGGGAACTGGCTGCCGGTATAAAACAAAAGGCCGTTGGGCGCCAGGTGGCCCGGAAACTGTACCAGTGAATGCACCTTGCTTTCGCAGGGGCCCGTCTTTGAACGGTCGCCGCCATATTCCGGGTTGAGCAGTTTTTCTTTCTTGTCATTGTCGTAATAACAGTAAGGCCAGCCACAGTCTGCGCCCTTATTGATACGGAACAATTCTTCGGCGGGGTTTTCAGCGCCTGCTTTCTGATCAAACAGGTTGGGATAGTTCTGGAACAACTGGTCGCGGCCATGCTGCATGACATAGAGGGCGTTTACTTCGGTATTCCAATCGAGCCCTACCACATTGCGCAGACCGGTAGCATAATGCACCGCATCGGCGTAGGACTGGTTTTCCTTGTCGGCTTTAAACTGCCAGATACCGCCGGCTATGGGTAATAAGGGACAGGGATCCTGTCCTGGTACACCTTTCTCACGATCTTTGCCTTCCGGCTGGCAATCGTTGGACGGCGCGCCGATATTCACATAGATATTCCCGTTGTTATCCAGCACAATTGATTTTGAATTGTGCTCTCCCTTGTCTATAAGACCGGTAACGATCCGTTGTTTGGAAGCGGTGTCCACCGTCCCGGTTTTTTCATCTATTTTATAGCGAAATACTTCGGAATTGGAGGAAGCGTAGAGATAACCGTTTTTGATGGTAATACCGGTACCGCCGTAATTGCCAAAGCCGGTGATCACATCCGCCCTTCCATCGCCATTGGAATCATGCAGGCGGTAAATGCCCTTCCCGCCTTTCAGCCGGTTCAATTTTACAAACAGGTCCCCGTTGGCGGCAACGACAAGATGGCGCGCCTGCCCGAGATTGGAAGTCACGGTAATGGAGGTAAAACCCGTGGGAAGGGTAATCGGCACATCGGCATTTGCCTGTGAAGGTTTGTCATGGGCTACATGGGTAGTGTCGCCGGCACAGGCAGTAAGCGCTGTCCATGTAAAACAGCCAAAGAAAACAACGGAACGTATCATCGGGATCATATTAATACTGATTTTTGGAAAACTAAAAATACCTATTTCTGCAGGATCGCCCTGAGATTTTTAATTAAATCGGTGTTTTCCTTTTCGGTGCCTACGGTTATGCGCAGGCATCCTTCGCAAAGTTCCACCTTGTGGCGGTCACGCACTACGATACCTTTTTCAAGCAGGTAATGATAGACCTCTGCAGGATTATCTACTTTGACCAGCAAGAAATTGGAATCGCTCGGATATACCTTGCGGACAATTGGCAAACTGCTAAGTTCTTTTACCAATTCACCGCGCATCGCCACGATTAGTTTTATCATTTCATTCACCTGCCCTACTTCATCCAACGCTTTGAGTACAAGCTCCTGTGTAGCCTGGCTGATATTGTAGGGCGGCTTTACCTTATTATATACTTCTATAATGGATTCCGCAGCAAAAGCCATACCGAGCCGAAGACCGGCCAATCCCCATGCTTTGCTGAGGGTTTGCAGCACCACCAGGTTGGGATAGTCCTTCAGTTCCTGTACAAAAGAGCGATGACGCGAAAAATTAATGTATGCTTCATCTATTACCACCAGCCCGGGAAAATTGTTCAGTACTGTTTCCACATCTTCGCGGTTCAGTGAATTGCCGGTCGGGTTGTTGGGTGAGCAGAGCCAGATAATCTTCGTATGATCGTCCACCAGCGTTTCCATGTGTACCAGGTCCAACTGGAAATCATCCAGCAGGCGGGCCCGCCGTATTTCCACCTCATTGATGTTGGCGCTTACTTCGTACATGCCGTAGGTGGGCGGGCAGATAATCACATTGTCCTTACCGGGATTGCAGAAAGCGCGATATAAAATATCGATGCACTCATCGCTGCCGTTGCCCAGGAAAATGTGTTGCGGGGAGATGCCCTTGATAACGGACAGTTTTTCCTTAATCTTCCATTGTTGAGGATCGGGATAGCGGTTGTACCATTTTGTGAGCGGGGAGCCCAGGCTGTTTTCGTTGGCATCGAGGAAAACGCTGGCCTCTCCCTTGAATTCATCGCGGGCGGAGGAATAAGGCACCAGTTTTTTGATGTTCTCCCGTAAGAGGTCGTTAATATCGACTTTCATAATTTGTTGTTATTACCCACGAAACGTCCCTACGGGACGAGGCGGAGTTGTTGTATATTCAGCTACCCGCCAGTCGTCCCGGTGGGACGGGAAGCGGCAGGTCTCTATATTCGTCATTTTCATATTTCCAGATTCTCACATTTTCACATTTCCCACATTCCTTATCCTCACTGCATTTGCATGCGCTTCCAGCCCTTCTTCCATCGCCATGATCTCTACCGTAGCGCTTATATGCTTTAATCCTTCCGGGGTCAATTGCTGGTAAGTAATCTTTTTTACAAAGCTGTCCACGCTTACGCCGCTGTACGCTTTGGCATGGCCGTTGGTGGGCAGGGTATGGTTGGTGCCGCTGGCATAATCGCCCACGCTTTCGGGGGAATAATTGCCGAGGAATACGGAGCCGGCGTTGATGATCCGTTCTGCAAAGGCCGCCGCATTGGCACAGCTCACTATCAGGTGTTCCGCCGCGTATTCATTCAACAGGTCGATGGCTTCTTCTGCGGTTGACAGAACGACCAGTTTGCTGTTTTCCAATGCCTTTGCGGCGATGGCTTTGCGGGGCAGCCTGTCGAGTTGTGTGGTAATTTCTTTTTGTAAGGCGTTCATGTCAAACCCGGGGCTGCCTACGAACAATACCTGGCTGTCGGCCCCGTGTTCTGCCTGGGAAAGCAGGTCGGCGGCCACAAAAGCAGGCACGGCCGTTTCATCGGCATAAACGGCGACTTCACTGGGGCCGGCGGGCATATCGATCGCTATCCCGTCTTTTTGCACCAGTTGCTTGGCGCAGGTCACGTATTGATTGCCGGGGCCGAATATCTTGTAGACGCGGGGGATGCTGCCGGTGCCATAGGCCATGGCGGCAATGGCCTGAACGCCGCCGGCTTTAAATATCTTCGTTACGCCGACGGTTTGCGCGGCAAATAAAATAGCAGGATGCAGTTTACCGTCTTTGCCCGGGGGAGAGCAAAGGATGATTTCCTTGCAACCGGCCAGTTTAGCCGGGATGCCGAGCATCAGCAGGGTGGAAAAAAGCGGGGCGCTGCCGCCGGGAATGTATAAGCCTACTTTTTCGATCCCTACGGATTTGCGCCAGCAACGCACACCGGGCATGGTTTCGATGATCTCCACCGGCGTCAACTGCTTTGCATGAAAGGCTTCTATATTGGCGGCAGCCTGGCGGATGGCCTGTTTTAATGCTTCCGATAATTGCGAGCCGGCTTCTTTGAGTTCTTCTGCGTCAACGGCCAATTCATTGATCGCTACGCCGTCAAATTGCTGCGTGTACTGTTTTACCGCCGCATCGCCCTGCTGCCGGACCGTTTGCATGATGGACGCTACGTTCTGTTCCAATGCAGCGGCATCCAGTACGGGTCTCTTTATAATATCACGCCATTCTTTCCTGCCGGGATTTTGATACACTTTCATACTGCAAATTTTACATGACCATTTTTTCTATCGGCACCACCAGTATGCCCTGTGCGCCGGCTGCTTTGAGCTGCTCTATCCTGTCCCAGAACTCATCTTCGTTCAACACGCTGTGCACGCTGCTCCATCCGCTTTCGGCCAGCGGCAGCACGGTAGGGCTTTTCATACCGGGCAGCAGGGAAATGATTTCTTTCAGCTTGTCGTTGGGCGCATTCAGCAGCACGTACTTGTTGCGTTTGGCTTTTTTTACCGAACGGATGCGGAACAGGAGCTTATCCAGCAATTGAAGGGGGCCTTCACCCAGGTTATTGTTCTTTATCAGTACGGCCTGTGATTGCAGGATCGTTTCTACTTCCTTGAGCCCGTTCATAAACAGGGTCGAGCCACTGCTGACGAGGTCGGCCACCACGTCGGCCAGCCCGATACCCGGCGCAATTTCCACCGAGCCGCTGATCTCGTGTATATCGGCCGTGACATTGTGTTGCTTCAGGTAGCTGTTGACAAGAAAAGGATAGCTGGTAGCGATGCGCTTGTTTTTCAGCGAAGCGATCCCTTCATAGGGCTGGCTGCGGGGTACGGCGATGGACAGCCGGCATTTGCCAAAACCGAGTTCTTCGACAATACCCGCTTTTTTGTTTTTTTCCAGCAGCACGTTTTCGCCCACAATGCCCACTTCGGCCACGCCGTCCTCTACGTATTGAGGAATATCGTCGTCGCGGAAAAAGAATACTTCCAGCGGGAAACTATCGCTTTCCGTGCGCAGGCGGTCTTTTACATTGCGCAGGTCGATGCCGCATTCGCCGAGCAGCTTCACCGACTCCTCGTAAAGCCGGCCTGATTTCTGAACGGCTATTCTCAATCTTTTCTGTTCCATTGTCAGCTATATTTTAATAATACCGGGAAATAAAAAAGGGCTTACGTTTAAGTAAGCCCTCACATGTTTTATTCAGAACACAAAACACCACCGGCCTACCTGTTGGGTAAGTTTGTATGATGATGGTGGATATGTGTAAACCGTTTCATAATTGTGGCGCAAAAATAATGGCAAATCCGTTCGCATCAAAAAAAACTTTCCTCACCGTTTGTAAAATTACCCGGCAGGCAAGGGTACGAATTTGTTAACTTACCCTTTTAATCACTATATGCGAATAATAACCCCGACAAGACTGGCAACAGGTTTTTTTCTTCTTCTTTCGCTGGCCGGCAGGGCGCAGCAAACCGGTCTTAACCGGACATTGGTATGGAGCGACGAGTTCAATTACAAGGGATTGCCCGATTCCACCAAATGGGGCTATGAGACGGGCGGCGGCGGATGGGGCAACCATGAGCTGGAATTTTATACCGGCCGGAGGCCGGAAAACGCCCGGGTAGAGGATGGCAAACTGATCATCGAGGCAAGGAAAGAAAAATGGATGGGCAATGAATATACGTCCGCCCGGCTGAGCACCAAAGGCAAGGGGGACTGGAAATACGGGCGCATTGAAGTGCGCGCCAAACTGCCCAAAGGCCTTGGCACCTGGCCCGCCATCTGGATGCTCGGGTCCACGACCCCGCTGAAATGGCCCGACGACGGAGAAATAGACATCATGGAGCATGTGGGCTTTCACCAGGGGTTTATTCATGGTTCCATCCATTGCAAAAAGTACAACCACAAGATCGGAACGCAGAAAACGGATACCACGTTTATCAGCGATTGCTCGGAAAACTTTCATGTGTACGGGCTGGAATGGAACGCCGACTCTATCAATGTGTCGGTGGACGATCATGTTTATTTCCGTTTTAAGAACGAACACAGCAATTATAGCGCATGGCCTTTTGACAACAAAATGTTCCTGTTGCTCAATATTGCCGTTGGCGGCGACTGGGGCGGGCAGAAGGGAGTGGATGAGAATATCTGGCCGCAGCGCATGGAAATCGATTATGTAAGAGTGTATCAATAAAACCAAACAACATGAGAAGATTCCTATTCATGGGCCTTGTACTGGCCTTCAATGCCGCCATTGCACAGGACAATGCCGGCTACCAGCTTCCTCCCAAAGATATTGCCGACCTGCTGCTGGCAAAACCGACGCCCGCCGTAAGCCTCGACAGCAAAGGAGAATGGCTGCTGTTGAGCGAGCGCAACAGTTACCCGTCCGTGGAAGAACTGGCGCAACCGGAATGGCGGATTGCCGGGCTTCGTTTCAATCCCAATAATTACGCGCTGAGCCGCCAGAACTTTGTCAATAATTTTATACTGGAGAATATAAAAAGCGGGAAGCAACTGCAGGTGAGCGGTTTGCCCGCATCCCTCTCGGCGGGTAATGTAAGCTGGAGTCCCGGCGAGACTAAAATCGCCTTCACCCAAACCTCCAATACGCGGGTAGACCTGTATATAATCGATGTGGCCACTCAAAAAGCCACGCGTATCAACCAAAAACCGCTGAATACCATCCTGGGGGGCGCCTATACCTGGGTGGACGATAATACGCTGTTGTATAAAACCGCGCTGAAACCCGTTTCGGCCGCCCCCGTAAAACCGTTACTGCCCAAGGGTCCGAGCACACAGGAAAACCTCGGCAAGGTAGCGCCCAGTCGTACGTTTGAGGATTTAATCAAAACACCGTACGATGAAGACCTGTTTGCTTTTTACGCCACGGCCCAACCCGTCAAAAACTCGCATGGAGTAGAAACGCCCGTCGGCGCTCCCTCCATTACCAGCACCTTCAGCCTTTCGCCCGATAAGAAATATGTATTGGTGCGTACTGTCAAAAGGCCTTTCTCTTATCTCGTGCCGGCATTTGAATTTTCTTCTACCGTAAGCATCAACGACCTTAATGGAAAACTGGTAAAAGTATTAGCGGAACTGCCTTCCGGTGAAACGGCTCCTTCGGGTTTCGACAACGTGCAGAATGCCCCCGGGCATTATGAATGGCGGCAGGATGTGGCCGCCACCATCACGTGGAGCCACCCGCTCGACAGCGGTCGTATCCAGAAAAAAATGGATTACCACGATGCCGTGTACGCGCTTAGCGCTCCTTTCACAGGTGAGCCAAAAGAGCTGTTCCAGGTGTCGTTGCGTTATCGCAATATCATTTGGGGCAACGATACGCTGGCGCTGGTGCAGGAGGGTTCCATGGGCAAGCAATTAACGCGGACGGACCGGTACAATCCCGCTACCGGCAGCATTGAAAAACTAATGGAGCGCAATACCACCGACGCCTACAATAATCCCGGTATGCCTGTGCTCGCCCGAAACAGTTACGGGCGTGAAGTACTTCAAACCGTAGACAAGGGCAGTAAACTGTTGTTCAATAATCCCGTGGGCAGTTCGCCCAACGGTGATTTGCCCTTTCTCGCCAAATTCGATTTGGGCAGCAAGCAAACCGAGATCATCTGGCGCTGCGCAGATAATAGTTACGAAGAAGTGGCCGATGTAATAGACGCCAATAAGCTGGTGCTGCTTACCCGCCGCGAAACCGCGCAGGACGTTCCCAATTATTATATCAAGAACCTGGTGCTGCGCATGGCCGATGTGGCGGTGACGCATTTCAGCAATCCCTACCCCCAACTGGAAGGCATTACAAAAGAAAAGATTTCCTACAAGCGCGCCGATGGCGTGGACCTGACCGGCGATTTATACCTGCCAAAAGGTTATGATGCCAAAAGGGACGGACCGCTGCCCGTGCTGATATGGGCTTACCCGAGGGAGTTCAACTCGGCGGCGGATGC
>DASYCT010000228.1:0-4723 GCA_036500065.1 Chitinophagaceae bacterium
AGGATGAAAAAAGAAAAAAAGATATTCATCAGCTAATTGATAAAAAGGATTTCATGGTAATATTCAGCAGAAACAGGTATAAAATAATGGCAGTGTCACTTGGTATCTTAGCGGCCTTTGCCGCCTGTACCAAGGTATGGGATGATCACGACAAGGTGACCGATCCCAACCTGAAGAACAACCTGTACCAGGCCATCAGCGCCAACGCCAGCCTGTCGACTTTCAGCCAGTTGCTGACAAAGACAGGTTATGACAAGATCATCGCTTCTTCCAAAACCTACACCGTTTGGGCGCCTACCAACCAGGCCCTCCAAACCCTTGACCCCGCGATTGTAAACGATACGGCAAAACTGAAGCTCTTCGTGGGCAATCATATTTCCAACCAGTCTTATATCGAAGGAGCAGGCGCCCCCTCGCAGCGCATACAGATGCTCAACGGGAAGTATATGAATGTGACCGGCACTACCTTTGATTCGGCCAATATCGTTTCGGCCAACCAATATGCCGCCAACGGCCTGTTTCATACCGTCGATAAGTTCATACCGGTGTACCTCAACTGCTGGCAGTTCATGCAAAGCACCACGGCTACACCCCTTATGCAGACCTTCCTGCTGTCGCTGAACTATATCCGGTTTGATTCTACCAAAGCAACGCAGACAGGTGTAGACCCCAATACAGGCCGGCCTGTATGGGATTCAACCAACGGCAAAATTCCGAGCAATCACTTTTTGGATCTTACCTACAATGTAAGCGATGAAACCGGGCAATATACCCTGTTTCTTATGAACGATGCCAGTTATACCACGGAGCTGAATAAAATAACGCCTTATTTTAAGACCTCCACACCCGATAGCACCAATGCCCTGTCAGGATTTCATCTTGTAAAGGATCTTGCCTACAAAGGGCTGTACACCCTGGCCCAGTTGCCCGATACGCTCGTATCGCAGTTTGGTGTAAAAACGCCCATCACCAAATCGGCTATCGTGGCCTCGTATAGAACCAGCAACGGTATAGTATACATTATGAACAGCGTCAATTTCACCTTTACCAATAAGTTCCTGCCTATCGTCATACAGGGAGAAAATCCTACCGGCTTCGCCGCCGACCGGACCGCCAACACGTTCTACCGGATTAGAAAAGACACCAGTACAGGCCGGGTGTTTAATGATATTTATATTCAGAATTATAACTACGCAAGTTATTGGGTGAATTACCTCGTAAAAGGAGTGTATTCTACCAAATTCAACGCCAGTTGGGTAGCCGTCAACGATGTGCAGACCACCCCGCTCTGGCAGCAACGCCTGGGGATAGACAGCGCCAATAATACGACCAACCTTCCCTATGTTACAGTAGCCTATGGCAATTACGCCGAAGTGCCCCTTGGCCAGTTGAATATCACTGCCTACCGCAATGTGAACCTGTACGTGATAGGACCAACCACGGCTTCGTCTACCGGCGGCGCAAATACGATTACGCTGGACTATATAAAACTAACGCCGCTTCCATAGAGGGCATAACATAAGAACCGAACATGCAACAACATACAATAAAAATAAGGACGCTCCTGCTTTTTGGCTTCGTTGTCATTGCGTGCCCTATACTACAGGCCCGGCAGCCGGCCACGCCCGTTAAACCCGCTGTCGATAGTAGCAAACACGGACAAGTCATAGTCACCGGTGTCATCACCGACGTGAGCACCGGCAAACCCGTCCCGGCTATTAATATTTCCATTCCCGATTTTTCGGCCGCATTGACCGACGACAACGGCCACTTTTCCATAAAAGCGCCCAATTACAACGCCACCCTGTTTGTAAAAGGAGAGGGCTACCAGTCAAAAGAAATCGCCCTGAAAGGCAGAAGCAATGTATCTGCCAGCCTGTACGAAGAAACGTTCAACTCGGTATACGATGAAGCCGTGCTTCCTTTCGGCGAAAAACCCCTGAACCAGACGGTGAATGCTGTCGTCAGCGTCAATATCCCCGATGCATGGTACCGCAGCACCGAATCGGCCGATGGTTTTCTCCAGGGCAAGGCCGCCGGTGTTAACCCCATCATGCGCTCCGGCACGCCCAACGTGGGCGCCTCGATCCTGTTGCGCGGGTATAATTCCCTCTACGGCACCAACCAGCCTTTGATAATAGTAGACGGTATGATCTACGACAATACCGATTACGGGCGCTCCCTGATCGGCAATCATTTCACCAATGCACTCGCCGATATAGACGTACGCGATATAGAAAACATCACCATCGTTAAAGACGGTCTTTCAACTTATGGGACCAAAGCCGCTAACGGGGTCATACTTATTACCACCTCCCATGCAAAACAACTGGATACGAAAATAGATTTTGGCATTTATGGCGGCATGAACTATACTCCCGCCGAACTGCCGGTGATGAAGCCATCCGATTACAGGACTTATTTATCCGATGTGCTGAAAACAAGAGGCTGGACCGATGCACAGATACAGGCGCAGCCCTATATGAACGACAACCCATCCAATCCCGATTATTACCGCTATCATAATAATACCGACTGGCAGAAACAGGTAATGAAAAATTCCTCCGTCAACAATTATTACCTCAAGGTCAGCGGTGGTGACGATATTGCCCGCTATGCCCTTTCCATGGGCTATGGCACCGATGCGGGTATCACCCGTGGGACAAAAGTTACCAAATACAATGTGCGCTTCAATTCCGACCTTAACCTTAGCAAACGTCTCTCGGCAGGCACCAGCCTTGCGTTCTCCTATTATGAACAGAACCTGAAAGACCAGGGCCTTTCGCCGAAAACGAACCCGCTTTATCTCGGGCTTACGAAAGCTCCCTTTGAATATCCCCAGGCCATCGATAACAAAGGAGTCATATCTCCCAACCTGGCAGATACCGATACGCTCGGCATAAGCAACCCCACAGCCGTGGTTCAGAACATGATCGACGACAGCAAAGTGTATCGCTTCTTTGGTTCCATCAACCTCAAATACCAGCTTACGCCCTATATCACATTGAAAACCCTTGGCGGTGTTACGGTGGATGAAGTGCGGGAGCAAATCTTTGTACCTCGCCTGGGTGTCGCCAACGATACGCTCAGCAATGGAGTCGCCGACAGCCGTCTCGGCAGCCAGGCCAAAAGAATTTTCTCCATCTTTGAAGATACGTATGCACAGTACGCCCGCACCTTCAACAGGGTGCACCGGCTGGATGTCCGCGCAGGGTTCCGCTACCAGGGCACCCAGACACAACAGGATATTCAACTCGGTTACAATTCCGCTACGGATGATTTTATAACCGTGGGCACAGGTGTCAGCAACCTGCGCAGGGTAAGCGGCGGAATCGGCAATAGCGCCTGGACCAATGCTTATCTCAGCGCCGATTATGCGCTGGCCAATAAATATTTTGTATCCTTCAATACAGCCATCGACGGGTCTTCCCGTTTCGGTGACCAATACCCCTCCACCCTCCGCGCTTCGGGTGATGATATAGGTTCGATGATACCCAACGGTATCCATCTCGCCGGCAATAACTTTGCTGTCATGCCTTCGCTGGGTCTTTCCTGGCTTATTTCTTCGGAGCAATTCATGTCGCACGCAAAAGCCATCGACCTGCTCAAACTGCGGGCGACCTTCAGCCGCACCGGCAATGATGACATAGGCGATTATACTGCGCAGCAATCGTATGTATCGCAAAACCTGTTGGGCGCCGAAGGACTGGTAAGAGGTAATATTGCCAATCCCTACCTGCTCTGGGAAACCTCCAATAAGGTAAACCTCGGCATGGACGTGGCATTGTTCAACGAACGGCTTAACCTGTCCGTAGACATCTACCAGAACCAGACCCGCAACATGATCACCTACGAACAAACCCCCTCGGCTTCGGGCTACATCTTTGATATCAACAACGGTGGCTCCATGCACACGACCGGCATCGATTTGAGTATCGGCGGCCGGTTGATAAACACGAAAAATATTAAATGGGACATCGCCGTAATGGTCGCTTCCTATAAAAATAAAATCACCCGCCTGCCCGGCAACCAGGCGCTCACTACTTTCGGAGGCGCCACCATCATCAGCCAGGTCGGAGCGCCCGCCAACATTTTCTACGGGTATAAAACCAATGGCGTATTTGCCACGGATGCGGAAGCCGCCGCCGCCAATATATCAAAGAAACAGGCAGATGGTAGCCTGGCGCCGTTTAGAGGTGGCGATATGCGCTTTGTGGATCTGAACAAGGACGGCGTGATCGACGACAACGACCGCCAGTCTATCGGCAATCCCAACCCGGATTATACCGGCGGGTTCAGCAGCCGGTTCACCTGGAAAAAATGGTCGGCGGATGTACTCTTTACCTTCAGCAAAGGAAACCAGGTGTATAACGGTGTACGCGCCGCACTCGAATCGGAATCGAATGCCAACAACCAACTGCTCAGCGTGAATAACCGCTGGAGAGCACCCGGCCAGGTAACCAATGTTCCCAAAGCAAGTTGGGGCGACCCCATGGGCAACAGCAGCTTTTCCGACCGCTGGATAGAAGATGGATCTTTCCTGCGTATGAAAACGGTATGCATCAGTTATACCCTGCCGCTGAAAACAAATTTCCATGTCAAATCCATCACCGTCTATATTACCGGCGATAACCTGCTCACGTTTACCAAATACCTCGGCTATGATCCCGAGTTCCAGGCATCGGAGAGCATTCTCGCCAGAGGCGTAGACGTGGGACTGGAA
>DASYCT010000229.1:0-4221 GCA_036500065.1 Chitinophagaceae bacterium
GGGCCTGTTTGAAATCAGCAATACGGCGCATGGTGCCCCGCTGGACCCGCAGCAATTGTTTCGCCGGTTTGGTAAACCGGGGCAGGAAACGGATGGCATCGGGCTGGGGCTGGCCATTATCAAACAGATCAGCGATTTCAGCGGTATCCCGGTGCAATATACCTGCCTGGACGGCCGGCACCGGTTTTCCTTTACCTGGTAATCCTTCAGAAAGTCTACAGAATCAAGGTGTAGTTTAGCGTATTGTCAAACGTTCATAAACTAAAAACACCATGAAAAAACACCTCCTGTTACTTGCGTTTGCCGGCGGTCTTGCCCTGACCGCGGTTGCTCAAAAAGGCATCACACCCCCGGCGGCAGCCAACACTGCTTTCCAAAAAGCGTACCCGGGTATATCCAATGTAAAATGGGAAAAAGAAGGGCCGGGGTATGAAGCTAATTTTAAGCAAAACGGAACTGAAATGTCGGCGGTGTACGATGCCAAAGGCGTTTTGCAGGAAACAGAAACAAGTATAAAAATAGCGGAACTTCCGCCGGCCGTTGCTGACTATGTAAAAACACACTACAAAGGCGCCGTCCTCAAAGAAGCAGCTAAAGTAACAAAGGCGAACGGCACGGTGAACTATGAAGCGGAGGTTAATAAAAAGGACGTTATTTTTGATGCAAAGGGCGTATTTATAAAAGAAGAAAAGGATTAGATAATGTGGAAATCCCGCTCACGCGGGACAGGTTGTGAAAAGGTGGAAATGTGAAAATTGCCGTCGATATTGATGAAAAAAGGATCGTTTCTTATTATTTTATTGTTACTATTCAGCGTTTGCTTGCTGGCGCAAAGCAGGAATATGGATTATTACCTGGACCAGGCGCTGCACAACAGCCCGCTGCTGAAAGATTACCAGGGCCAGGTACAGGCCAACCTGGCCGACAGCCAGCGCATACGGGCGGGTTACGGGCCACAGGTAACGGGCAACAGCAATAATTTCTATGCCCCCGTGATCGGCGGCTATGGATATGATAACGCCATTACCAACGGCGCCAATATCAGCGCCGTTGTTGGCGTGAACCAGGCCTTAATAAGCCGGAAAAACATCAACACGCAGTATGAGACCATCCGGCTGCAAAACCAGGGACTTGAAAACACGGCGCGGATAACCGAACAGGATTTGAAGCGCACCATCATCGCGCAGTACATCACCGCCTACGGCAGCTGGCAGCAATTAACCTTTTCGAAGGAAACCGATACGCTGCTGAAAAAAGAAGAAGGGTTGCTGAAAACGCTTACCGAACGGAACGTGTACCGGCAAACCGATTATCTCACGTTCCTGGTCACCCTCAAACAACAGGAATTGCTGGTGCGCCAGCAGGCCATCCAGTTCAGGAACGATCATGCCATGCTGAATTACCTGAGCGGCATCGTGGATACCGCCAGTGTATTGCTGGAAGAACCGCCACTGGCTGTACAGGCGCTGCCGGATGTTTCGCATTCCGTCTTTTTCCGCAAATACCTGCTGGACAGCCTGCAACTGACCAATAGCCGGTCGCTGATCGATTTCAGCTACAAACCCAAAATAAACGTATTTGCCGACGGGGGATACACTTCCTCCCTGGCCTACCTGCCGTACAAAAATTTCGGCGCCAGCTTCGGCGTCAACATCACCGTACCTATTTATGATGGCCACCAGCGAAAGCTGCAATACAGCAAGCTGACCATTGCCGAGCGGACAAGAACCGCCTACAAAGACTTTTATACCAGCCAGTACAGCCAGCAAATAGCGCAACTGCAGCAGCAGTTGAAAGGAACCGAGGAACTCATCGACGATATCAACCAGCAGATAAAATATTCGGAAGGGCTTATCAACGTGAATGTGAAATTGCTGGAAACCGGCGACGCCAAAATAGCGGACCTGGTCATTGCCCTAAATAACTATTTAACCGCGCGGAACCTGCTCATACAAAACAATGTGAGCCGTTTGCAAATCATCAATCAAATTAATTACTGGAACCGATAAATCAACCGTTCATGGCCAAACCGGGCACGCTACAATCTATTCTCCTGCTGGGCAGTTTGCTGCTGGCGGTTTCCTGCAAAAACCAGGAGCCGGCCAAAGACGATGACGCCCCGGCCGCTGTGCAAACCCCTGTAACGGTGACGACCATCAGCCAGGAACCGCTCGCGGAATACATCGAACTGAACGCAACGTCCACCTTCCTGTTGAAAAATTATGTCAAGGCCAATGCCACGGGTTACCTGCAATCGGGCAATGTCCAGCCGGGGCAATACGTCAACCAGGGGCAGGTGCTCTTTACGGTAAAAACAAAAGAAGCGCAGAGCCTCGGCAACGCGGTGAACCAACTGGATACCACCTTCCGGTTTTCAGGCACCAACAGCATCAAGGCGGGCACCAAAGGATATATCACGCAGGTCAATCACCAGGCAGGCGATTATGTGCAGGACGGCGAACAACTGGCGGTGATCAGCGATCTCAACAGTTTTGTGTTCCTGCTGGACATGCCCTACGAACTGCGGCCGTATGTAATTAATAAAAAAACGGTAGAACTCGTATTGCCCGACGGCGAAAAATTCACCGGCACTATTACCGGCACCATGCCCACGGTGGATGCCGTTTCACAAACCCAAAGCATTGTGATAAAAGTGAATGCGGGCCACCCCATTCCCGAAAACCTCGTAGCGAAAGTACGCATACTCAAAGCCGTCAAAACCAATGCGCCTTCCCTGCCCAGGGCGGCAGTGCTGGCCGATGAAACCCAAACGAATTTCTGGATCATGAAAATGATCAACGACACGACGGCGGTGCGGGTGCCGGTAAAAAAAGGCATAGAGACCGCCGACCAGGTGGAGATACTTTCACCGCCCCTGTCGGCCGGGGATAAGATACTATTAACGGGCAATTATGGATTGGGCGATACCGCCAGGGTTAAAATCATTCAGCAATAGCACAAACACCTGCAATACGTGAAAAATTTCTTCCTTTCATATAAGAACCCGCTGGCTGTTGTGCTGGTGCTGATCATTGCGGGCGGGCTATTTACCTATAGCCGGATGCAGACCTCTTTATTTCCTGAAATTACTTTTCCCAAAATAAAGATCATCGCCGACGCGGGGTTGCAACCGGTCAATAAAATGATGGTGACGGTGACCAAGCCGCTGGAAAACGCCATCAAACAGGTGCCGGACCTGGAGATGATACGCAGCACCACCAGCCGGGGCAGTTGCGAGATTTCGGCCTTTATGGACTGGAAGGGGAATATCGACCTGGGACAGCAACGCATTGAATCAAAGATTGCGCAGATACGAAATGACTTGCCGCCGGACGTACAGATCACGGTAGAGAAAATGAACCCTTCTATCCTGCCGGTCATGGGTTATACGCTGGAAGGCCACGAGCTCTCCCCCATCGAATTAAAGCAACTGGCTACTTATACCATCAAGCCTTTTCTCTCCCAAGTGGCGGGCGTATCGGAAGTACGCATCATCGGCGGCAAGACAAAGGAATATTGGTTGCAACTGGATGCACGCAAAATGAGCGCGCTGGGCATTACCCCCGATTCGGTCAACAGCGTGCTGGCGCAAACTAATTTTATCCGGTCCAACGGCTATGTATCCGATTATCGCTATCTCTATCTTTCGGTCACCGACGCCACCGTGCACAGCATCGACGATTTAAAAAACATCGTCATTAAAAACAATGGACGGCGGATTGTGCTCCTGCAGGATATTGCCACGGTGGATGTGCGCGAAGCCGTCGAGTTTACCAAGATAAACGCCAATGGAAAGGAAGGCATCTTAATTGCCATTATCAAGCAGCCCAATGCCAACCTGGTGGCGGTGTCGGCCCTGATGGAAAAAAAGGTGGCGGCGCTTACCGGCATTCTTCCCAAAGGCGTGAGCATCCGGCCGTATTATGTACAGGCCGATTTTGTCAATGAATCGGTCAAAAGCGTTAGCGATAGCTTGTGGATAGGATTGGGACTGGCGATTATCGTAGCGATAATTTTTCTCCGCTCCCTAAAGGCCAGCGCTACCATACTGATTACGATCCCGGTGACGCTTTGCCTCACATTGCTTGTTTTATATGCCATCGGGTTTACGTTCAATATCATGACCCTGGGCGCGCTGGCGGCAGCCATCGGCCTGATCATCGACGATGCGATCGTGGTGGTGGAACAAATACACCGTACGCACGAAGAGCACCCGGGCGA
>DASYCT010000230.1:0-5562 GCA_036500065.1 Chitinophagaceae bacterium
GTAAAGGCCGGGTTGAGCGTCAGCGGGGAAGCAAAAAATTGGGAGAAATGCGGATCCTGCGCCACGGAAGTCATCTTCAGCAGGATTAACAGGTGCAGTAGCAGCAGTACAATTCGCTTCATTTCGGTTTGGTAATGGACCTACAATATATGAAAAATTCCGTCTGTGGGAAGTTAAAAATCGGTGAATATCACATTTGCACTTTTGTACCAAAAGCAAGGTCGCCGGCATCCCCCAGGCCCGGAACGATGTAGCCCTTGGCAGTCAACTCGTCATCGATGGCCCCGCACCAGATGGTCACCTGCGGTTCGCTCCGGTGAACATATTCAATACCAACGGTACAGGCGATGGCCGTAACCACATGGATATGCGAAGGATGCCCCTCTTCCCGTAAAAACTGGATAGTTTTTACCAGCGACGCGCCGGTGGCCAGCATGGGATCCGATACGATCACCACCCTGTTTTCCAGCTCGGGGCAGGAAATATAATCGAGGCTTATTTCAAACGAACCGTCCTTGTTGTGCTTACGGTAGGCGGAGATAAAAGCATTGTCAGCCCTGTCGAAATAATTCAGCAGCCCCTGGTGCAGGGGAAGGCCCGCCCGCAGGATAGTGGCCAGCACCGGCTGCTCCTTTAGCACCTTGCAATTGGAGATGCCCAGCGGCGTTTGTATCTCTTTTTCCACGTAGGTGAGCAGCTTGCTGATCTCGAAGGCCGAAACCTCGCCAATCCGCTCCAGGTTGCGCCGAAAGCGCATGCGATCGCTCTGCACTTCCGTATCACGCAGTTCACCCACCCAATCACTGAGCAGCGAATATGCTTTGCTGAGATTAACAACCATAAAGTAGTGTAAATTGCTCCGGCAAATCTAAATGCTGCATTCTGAAATCTGAAATATAATATTGTATGATTTATAAGGCAATCGGTATCATGAGCGGCAGTGCGCTGGACGGCCTGGACATCGTGTATGTGCATTTCCAGGAAACCGGCGGCAAATGGAGCTACGAATTACAGCAGGCCGTCACCTGGCCCTATACGGCTGCCTGGGCCTCCCGCCTGCGGCAGGCTACCGGGCTTTCGGCCCTTGATTACCAGTTACTCCACACCGACTACGGCCATTATATCGGCCGCCAGGTCAACCGGTTCATCGAGGCCTACGGCCTGGAGCACAAGGTAGACCTGGTGGCATCCCACGGACATACCACCTTCCACCTCCCGGCCCAGCTGATGACCGGCCAGGTCGGCGACGGGGCCGCTATTGCCGCCCAAACCGAATTGCCGGTAGTAAGCGATCTCCGGGCCATGGACATTGCCTTTGGCGGCCAGGGCGCCCCCATCGTGCCCATCGGTGAAAAACTATTGATGGGCCAGTACGGCTATTTTCTCAACATCGGCGGCATCGCCAATATTGCCGCTTCCAGCCCGGGCAACGACCCGGCCCGCCAGGTGCTGGCCTTTGACGTATGCCCCGCCAACCGGGTATTGAATATGCTGGTAGGCCCCCTCGGACTGGAATACGATGAAGATGGAAAAACAGCGGCGGCGGGAAGCATTCACAGTCCCTTGCTCAGCGAATTGAATGCACAGCCCTATTACCGCCAGCCCTGGCCGAAATCGCTTGCCAACGACTTTGGCACCGATACGATTTATCCACTGGTAAAGAAATATAAGCTGTCCGTGCAGGATGAGCTGCGCACGTATACCGAACATATCGCCTTTCAACTGAAACAATCATTGGCCGCCATTGACAACACCGGTCAATCGTCATCTGTCAACCGTCAACTCCTGGCCACAGGCGGGGGAGCCCTTAACCTCTTTCTTATAGAAAGAATCCGTGAACAACTGGAAGAGATTTCCACCGAAGTGGTGGTGCCCGCCAAAGACCTCGTCAATTATAAAGAAGCGCTTATCATGGCATTAATGGGCGTGCTCCGGTGGAGAGAGGAATACAATGTATTATCCTCTGTCACCGGAGCACGACGCAATACGATCAATGGCGCTATCTGGCTGGGCAATGAAGCCTGAACTATTTATTCGCGCCTACCGCTGTGCTGTCAACGCTTTTCATATACAACGACCCGGGCAGCACGTTCCAGATCAGTGATACCAGCCTCCTGCGTTTATCGCTGGGCATATAATTCCTTATCTTATTGGGATAAGGCAGCGCTTCTCCGCGGCCGAGCCAGCGAATATCATAGTTGACCAGGTTCGGGTTGGGTATCATGCCTTCGTTGTCCTTGATCACATCCACCAGCAGTTTGGCGATGGTCTTGGCCCGCAGCTCGGAGATCTTGACATTCATCTCCTGTCGCGTGGGATTGGCGGCGGGCAGTTTGTTGACAATATTTTTATACAGCGGGCTTTCCTTGCCCACCGGCGTTTCATCCGAAAAACCATAACATACGATGACCGCTACAAAATGCTGCGTGGGGTGATCACCGATGAATTTGATGATGCGTTTGGCGATAGGCTCAATCGACGCCTTTGCATCCTCCATATTTTCAGCAGGTATCGTGTATCCGCCCGAGGGGAAGAACGTAGCCGTCTCAAATTGTGAGAAGGTGGCCACATCATAGAGGTCATTCAGCGATTTGAGATCGGTCAGCGCGCTTTTGATGATCACGGAGCTTTTTTCGGCAAACTCCAACTGCGCTTCCCGGCTATTGCTTTTGTCCAGTTCCGCGGCTTTGGCTATCTGCTCACTTACTTTTTTCTCCGCATCCTGCAGGTTGGCTACCAGCTCCTTGCCGATTTCGGGGTCAACCTCGTTGTTGCGTACCTTTTCCGCCGTAAGCTGGATGGCGCGCTGCGCTTCTTGTTTAATTAATTCCAGTGCTTCCTGGGTCGATTTGGTGAGTGTTTGTACACGGCTCCCGGCGCAGGAACCCAGTAATACCACCACGCAAAGACATCCCGGTAATAACAGGTGACGTAGCATAATGAATTGATTTAATAAACAGGGCCAAACGACACCTGTTTTGGTTGTTTGGTAATTTTTTTTGCTACTGGATTTTTAAGGATGGTTGTTTTACCGGGGATATTGGAGCTATCGTTATTGAGTATAGCAGCATCTTTTTTTTTTGCGTCGCGGCCCATGTCTTCACGAACCATGGAGCCGGCTTCTGCAATGCCCATTGCCGCATCCGGCGCCAGTCGCAACGAAGGGTCGGTATCGGTCACCATTTTCCAGCTTACCGGCATTGCCTTGCCACCCAGTTTGGCGGGGATGAATTTTTCCAGCGATTCCTTTACCTCGTTGATATTGTCGTCTTTGATAAAACGATAGGAGCTGATGCCCATCTCGCCAAACCATTTGCCCCATATTTTGGTGAGCAGCACATATTCATCGCTCCATTCTTCTTTCGGATTTATTTCCAGCAGCACCACGCGCAGGCGGGAAAACTTTTTCCCTACCGGCAGCAACCCATAATCACCCTCGTCGAATTTCTTTTCCCAGTCGGGGTATTTCTTCAGCACGTTGATGATCTGCGTGCAACTGGCGTAGCGGTTATGCTGGTCGGGACGTTCTTCCTTTTTTTCCAGGTCCATATAACCGTCGGTGACGATGAACAGCGTATTCTGCCCGTCCTTTTCCAAATCGTCTTCCAGGTCTTCCTTGAAATATTTCCATATATCCGCACCCGAATAAGCATTGCTGTTATTGCTTACCACGGCCTGTTTATAAATATCGGGAAGTGTGTTGTTGAATGTCTTTTGCGTTTCCTCCACGTCCTTCGATTTCTTATCCGGTTGCTCCGAACCCATATCCACCCGCAGATTGCCCACCATGTCGTACAGGTTTTTGGGCGTCGTACGTTGCGGGGCAATCAGCACTTTGAGTTTGTCGTTGACCGAATAATACAGGTGGGTGGGGTCTTTTGCGTCGATGTTTGATTTGAAGATGGCGTAAATATTTTGCAGGGCCGACAGGTCTTTCGCCACCTGCTGCTGGTGGTTGTACAGGATGCGGTCGCTCAGGTCCAGCAATACGATATAATTGTCTTTCGGCGGCGGGGGAATATCCTTCTGCGCATCTTTGACGGCTTGCCGGAAATCATTGCAGCCAAGCCCCAGGCAGGCTCCTATCAACAATATGTAGCCGTAACGCAGCATTGCAATGGTTTATTTAAAATATGATTCCTGGAATTCCTTTAAGTCCTTTATATACGCTTCTGTCGAATCGTTGATGATCTTTATCTGTTCTTCGCCCCTGTCCCTGCCGTACAGCGTGGAGAGATAGCCATTCCAGCCGTCGCGGAAATAATTGATGTTCTTTTCAATGGTATCCACCGGCAATACCATGCGGTCCTTTTCCTTGCTCAGGTCTTCGATGCGGCGGGCGATATGGGTCACTTCCGTTTCGTGGAACATTCTTTTTTCTTCCAGTTCGAGGATCTCGTCCTGCAGGCGGCTGATACGGCGATACCGCAGCTTTATCTGGTTGCGCTTGGCCCATTCCGCCTGCATCAGGTAGTACACCGCGCTCCAGATGGCAAATACCCCAAAGCCCAGGAACAGCACGAGGTAAAAACGTGCATCCTCGAATACCGGTACTATCAGCGATTTGAATTCATCCCGGTTGGCTTTTATCAGCAGTTCGTTTACGGCGCTGTGCACCTGGAAGGCCAGCAATACATCGCCGACGAATACCAGCAACAGCAACCCAATCACTATTTTCCTGAACCGCAGCCCTTTTTCCGAAAACAAATGAATGGACGTGCCCAGCGCGAAGAAGATAGTTGGGAAAACAATCAGCGGTGGGTATTGAATGATAAGATAAATAAGTCGCCGCAGGTTGGGCAGCAACTGTATGTTCAACCTGCCCTCTTCGAAGATAGTACGCGGGTCAACACCGTTCAGTGCAAAATCCGCCACGCTCATATAGAAATACAGGAGATAGAACGACAGGGCAATGAGCAGGAAAAAGAGGAAGCAGTAGGTGCCCCAGCTAAACGTATTGAACTTGTTCGCATGCGCCGGGGCCCGCGTGGTTTCAATCTCGTCCAGTTGATTCTTCAGCAGGTTGATTTCAGTTTGCTTGATGGGCACCAGCCCCTTGGTGATATCGCGGCTGTTATGGATCTCATCCGCCCGGTTTCTCAGTTCGTAATATTTTTCCAGCAGTGAATCGATCTGCTTCTGGATTCTTTTTTTTGTTTCTTCTGTTTTGGGAACAAGGCGGATGGCATCCTGCTCGGTGAGAATAGAGCCACTACGTATTTTGTTCAGCATGCCCTTATAGGCCTCTGTACCCCCTTTGTAGGTACCGGCTTGCTCAACCCCGTATTCGCGCAAATCTTTTACCACCACGTTGGAAAGATCGGGCAGGTGGTTCTTACCAGTGTCAATTAGTTTTGATTTGCCGGTGGTAATGATCACATCGGTACGTTTTGTGTTTTGACGTTGAACCGGATCAAATATAGCTAAAAGGATATACTCCCCGCGGCCACCTGCACATTGTGTTGATAACTGGATCGGGTGATTCGAAAACTGTGGATAATATGTTCATTTTTGGCACCGTAGGCGCTCATTTCCGCCACGCGACAGCCACGCGATAAAACC
>DASYCT010000231.1:0-6936 GCA_036500065.1 Chitinophagaceae bacterium
GAATACACCATATAGGTAGGTTCTACCGATGGTTGGATACGAAGATGGTTCACAAACACCTGGTCCAGGCCCGCGTTCATCGCCCCTTTTATATCCGCTTCTATATCATCGCCAATCATAATGCTCTGTTCTTTAAGCGCTTTTGCCTTGTCGAAAGCATATTCAAAAATAGCGGCCTGGGGTTTGAGACTATTGCTTCCTTCGGAAGTGATGATTTCGGTAAAATAATGCGTCAGCCCCGAATTGCGGAGCTTGCTATGCTGTGTTTCGACGAACCCGTTGGTAATTAAATGAAGCTGGTAACCTTTGGCGACAAGATAATCAAGTACTTCCAGCGTATGCGGAAACAGTTGCCGGCGGGTGGGCAGCGATTCAAGAAAACGCACGCCCAGTTCACGCGCCAGTGACTCATCGCCAATCTTAAAATCGAGCAGGGTCAGCCACATACGTTTCCAGCGAAGCTCTTCCGATTTGATAAACCCCTTGCGGTAGCGATCCCAGAGCTTTTCATTGTGCGCAAGGTAGTTTTTGTGAAAACGGTCAAAATTGTCGACCCCCTTTTCCTGCAGGCCCATCGTCTCATACAATTCTTCCAGCGTTTGCCGGCTATTGGCATAAAAATCCCAAAGTGTATGATCCAAATCAAAGAAGAGATGCTTGTACTTCATGCTGCAAGGTACGAAACCGTGCGGGAGCGGGTGTGGAGGATAGCTAAAAATGTTCGTACTTCGCAGCTTAACGCGACAGTATGAATATTGTTATCACCGGGGCTTCAAGGGGTTTGGGAAAGGCCGTGGCGGAGATCTTTGCCGGCGCAGGGTACCAGCTTTTTATTTCCTCGCGCAATGAAGTGGCCCTGTACAAGGCTATGGAAGAGCTGCTGGTAAAATACCCGCAGACTACGATAAAGGCCAAAGCCGCCGATATAAGCGATAAAAAACAGGCGCAGCAACTGGGAGAATGGGTGCTGGGCAACGGGACCGTGGATATACTGGTCAATAATGCGGGCAGCTTTATACCGGGAAGCGTGTACAATGAACCCGATAACGCATTGGAGGAAATGATGAATGTCAACCTCTACAGCGCCTACCATCTTACCCGTGTGTTGCTGCCTTCGATGATAGCGCGGAAAAAAGGTCATATTTTCAATATGTGCTCTATCGCTTCCCTGCAGGCGTATAAAAACGGCGGGGCATACAGCATCAGCAAGTTTGCCCTGCTGGGATTTTCCAAAAACCTGCGGGAGGAAATGAAACCCCACGGTATCAAGGTGACCGCCGTTATTCCGGGGGCCGCTTACACCGACTCGTGGACGGGGAGCGGCGTGGAACCCCGGCGTATCATGAAAGCGGAAGATGTGGCTACGATGGTCTACGCGGCCTCGCAGCTTTCGCCCCGGGCCTGCGTGGAGGACATTATCCTGCGACCGCAGGAAGGGGATCTGTAAGCGCCATTTAACAGTGTTTTAACCCCAACAGAATTTAGCCGGGCGGCGGCATAAAGTTATCTTTGCAAAGAATGCTACTCTGCAGAAACCGATAATAGAAATGCGTATAAGGAAATCGTTACTTATTTTATGCTTACTGCCCACCTGCCTGTCCGTTTCGGCCCAGGTAAAATTCTCTACCGTCATCGACCAGAAAGAGATTAGCAAAAGCGATTACCTGGAAGTACAATACGTAGTAGAAAACGCCCAGTCGGTGGACCAGATCACGCCGCCTTCTTTTGAAGGGTTTACTGTCATAGAGGGTCCTAGCCAGCAAAGCAGTGTGAGTGTTATAAACGGCGCCGTTTCCAAATCGCAAGGTATCAGCTTTACGCTAAAGCCGACGGCAACGGGCCAGTTTACCATTCCCGGCGCCAGGGCCATAGCGGATGGAAAACAACTGCAATCCAATAGCATAGTGGTACGCGTTACCAACGGCCCTTCGCATAGCCGGTCGGGAGGACAGCAGCTTATGCCCGGCTTTCCGGGCTTTGGCATGCCCATGCCCGATATGACACCCGAAGTAACGGAAGAATACCTGCTGCGCCCGGGAGAAAAAGCTGCTGATAAGATTAAGGACAACCTGCTCGTAAAACTGGATGTAAGCAAAACCAGTTGCTATCTCGGTGAGCCGTTTATTGCAACCTATAAACTATGCTCCCGGTTGAAATCGGAATCGCGGATCACCAAACGCCCTTCGCTCGATGGCTTCAGCGTGTACGATATGGTGCAACCGGAAATATATGCGCCCACCATCGAAAAGATCAATGGCAAGGAATTCAATGTGCATATCATCCGCAAAGTACAATTGTACCCCTTGCAGGACGGCAGTTTTACACTTGACCCTACCGAATTGGACAATACCGTTCATTTTATACGGGTGAACAGTTCGGACGCCGGTAAAAGCTCCATGCAGCAGTTGCAAAATGACTATATGAACGATGTGGCCGTTGGCGAACCGGAAGAACAGCGGGTGGTGCTGGCATCCAAACCGGCCACCATCACCGTAAAGCCATTGCCTGCCGAAGGAAAACCCCTGTTTTTCGACGGTGCCGTCGGGAAATTTATAATCACCGCCTCGCTGGATTCCACATCCGTGGGGGCCAACGAAATTGCCCGGCTAAAAGTGAAGGTAACGGGCCAGGGCAACCTGCCGGTGATCAATGCCCCGCAGGTAAGCTGGCCGCAGGGAATCGATTTGTATGACCCTTCCGTAAAAGAAGACGACGACAAAACCATCTGCCCTATCAGCGGCAGCAAAGAGTTTGATTATTCCTTCAGCGTAAAGCAGCCGGGCCGCCTGACAATACCACCTGTACAGTTTGCTTATTTTGATCCTAAAGCGGCGGCCTATAAAATCGTTCACACCGATTCACTGGTCCTTGACGTGACAAAAAGCAATAACCCCCCCCGTCCTGCGGCTGTATCGGATAGCACGGCCAGCGCAGCGGCAGCGGGCAATGAGGAAGGATCGGGCCACAGCAAGCTGTTGATCTACCTGCCCATGGGGTTCCTCATGCTGATCGCGGTGCTGCTTGCATGGCGCAAACGTCAGCAACAGACGCAGGCGCAACAAGCCCCCGCACCCGTCGCCCCTGCTCCACAACCGGTAGAACCCATCGACCCGTTTGAAGCGGCAAAACATGCTTTACAGGACGGCAACAGCCAGTTATTTTATAAAGCGACCGGCCAGGCGATATGGAATACACTGGCGGAACAGTTGCACCTCGGTAGCAGCCAGTTGAACAAACCCGTGGTAACCCGCTTGCTGCGCGAGAAAGGCGTTGCCCCGGCGGTATTGCAGCAACTGGATGATATATTGCTGGAAACACAAATGGCCCTGTACACGCCGGTACATTCGGAAAATGATATGAAGGCTACGCTGGCGAAGGCGGAGGAGTTTGTACGGGTGATTAAGGGATGATGCGTACAGCTCGAAGCTCATGGCTTATTCACTATACTTATATCCCACTCCCCTTACGGAATGAAAATACCGCGGGTTGCGGCTGTCGTCTTCGAAATACTTGCGAAAGTTGAGAATGAAATTATCGATGGTGCGGGTGGTGGGATACACATTATAGCCCCAGACGGTTTGAAGGATCTTTTCCCGGGGCACTACTTCATTTTTATTTTCAATCAGCAGTTTCAGCAGCATGGCTTCTTTCTTGCTGAGCTGGATGCGCTCGCCGCTTTTGCTCATGGCTTCCTGCGCTTTAAAATCAACCGAATTTTTACCAAAATGATATATGTCGCCGATATTCTCCTTATCGTGCAGCTTTTTATTTTTCTCAATCAGCTTTTGCACGCGCAGCAACAGCTCTTCCAGGTTGAAAGGCTTGGTAAGATAATCATCGGCCCCTTTTTTTAACCCGAGCACACGGTCGGCGGAAGTATTTTTGGCGCTTAGGATAAGCACCGGTATTTCGTTGTTCTGTACGCGGATGGATTCCAGCACTTCAATGCCATCCATTTCCGGCAGCATGATGTCGAGGATCATCAAATCACAATACTGGTTCTGCAATGCTTTTACGGCCTGCATGCCGTCCGTGGCCGATACCACCTGGTAACCTTCCAGCTCCAGGTTGAGCTTAAGGGCCTCGTGAAGGTTTTCTTCATCCTCTACCAGTAATATCGTGGTGTCGTTGCTCATTGCGAAAAATGCACGGCAAAAATACTGCCTGTGGGTGTATTGTTTGTCACGCTAATGTCCGCGTTGTGGTCAGCCGCTATTTTTTTGCAAAGGTATAAGCCCAGCCCGGTGCCCTTGGTCTTTCTTACCTGCTCATTGCCGATTCGGTAAAAACGTCCGAATATCTTTTTCTTTTCATGGTCGGGTATGCCCGGTCCTTCGTCGGCTACCTGCAGGATTACCTGCCGGGGCTTTTCTTCCAGGGAAAGATATATAACGGAAGAAGCAGGTGAATACTTGACCGCGTTTTCCAGCAGGTTGTTGACGAGTATTTCCAGCAAGAGCGGATCGCCTTTGAGGTCGATGGCTTCACCGGGACTTGCTTCGATGCGGCGTTCGGGAAAACGCCGGTGGAAATCCAGCAGGCAGCTATTGAGCAGCAGCGAAAAATCGAGTTCATCTTTCGATACCTGGTAGCCGCCGCCTTCCAGTTGGGAGGAAATAAGAATATTATTTGCCAGCGTATTGAGACGGTTGGCCTCCTGCAGCGTCGCCTGTACCAGCTTTTGCTGCTTGCTTTCGTCCAGTTTGTGACGCTGCATCGTTTCGAGGTTCAGCTTGGCAATGGCGATGGGAGTCTTTAATTCATGAGTCACCGCCATCATAAAATTCTGCTGCTGCTGCGAGGTCTTCAGTTGCCGGCGGATGGTCCGGTACAGGAAGATGGCGACGATTAGTATCAGCAATAAAAAAGTAGCGCCTTCCCCGATGTACTGGGTACTTTTTCCTTTTTCCTCTATAGTGATCTCATCCAGTTTGTGAAGATAGTAGGGATCGGCGGCCGAAAGCTCCTGTATCTTGTAAGTGGTCATCTGCCGGTTCTGGTGCTGTAGTTCTATATACCATAATACCAGTGCGGCAACGACGTACAGCAGGAAAAACCAGAAAACGATGGTGGCGATCGCCAGCGCCTTCTTTTTTAAAATATTGTTCAGGTAGGCCATACTATTGGGCTTTTTCAACCCGGAGCCCTATATTAATTACATGTTGCAGGGGGTCTTGCCGCATTACCTGTTCGATGGCAAAACGGTAGTCGCCGCTTTTCCTGAACTCTACCGGCGCTTCGGTTATTTTGATGCGGTGCTCCCAGATATCGTCCATGCCGCTACCCAGCCAGCCCTTGTCATTGGTGGCCAGGCGCAAATCTACCTGCCGGGTATAGCTGGTATCGGGACCGCTGCGGTAGAGTTTCAGCCATATATTATTAAAGCGGTAGGCATCCGTGTGACGGAACACCAGGTATATATTATAAAGAGCGGTAGTGTCGGAAATATGGAAGTCGAACGAAGGCTTCTGCCCCCCCGACCACTGCTGGCCTTTGAAGGCAACGCTTTGTTCGAATACATCCAGCGACGTGCAGGCCGACAGGCTTAGGGCAACCAGCACAGCGAACAGCATTAATCGGGTAGACAACTTCATGCAGCAAAAATAAGACAAGATGAAATACAGGATTATCCTTTTATAATACGTTCAGCACCTGTTCTTTAGCTTTTTCCAGTTCGTCCTTCATCATCACCACGCATTTCTGGATGGTCGAATCGTAGGCTTTGGCGCCGGTGGTATTTATTTCCCGGCCGATTTCCTGCAGGATAAAGGAGAGCTTTTTTCCCTTCTCTTCTGTGTTTTCGTCCATGATAGTTAGAAAATATTCGCAGTGGTTTTTCAGTCTCACCTGTTCTTCGCTGATATCGATCTTCTCAATATAATAGATGATCTCCTGTTCGAGGCGGTTGGCGTCGTAGTTCTCTTTGCCCACGTTTTCCTCCAGCTTCTGTATAAGGCCTTCCTTTATTTTTATCTTGCGCTGTGGTTCCAGCCCCAGGATAGTATCCTGCTGTTTTTGAATATTGGCGATACGCAGCCTTAAATCCGCTTCCAGTGATTTCCCTTCTTCAAAGCGGTGGTTGGTCAAATCGGCAATGGCCTCTTCGATAGCTTTCTGGAATGCTTTCCAGTCGGCATCATTCAATGTCTCGCCCGTTGGAGTGATCACCTCGGGCAGTTTGATAAGCGTACTTAAGATAGCGGAAGGATCGAGGCCCAGTTCTTTTGACAGGGCGGCGATGGGTTTATAATATGCTTTGGCCAGTTCGGTATTGATGCTTACGGGTTTGCTGCCGCCGCTTTCCTTGAGGCTGACCGAACAATCGATGCTGCCGCGCCCCATCCTGGTAGAAATAATCTTGCGGATTTCGAATTCAAAGGGTTTGAGAAAAGCCGGCATCTTGAGCATGAGTTCGAATTGTTTGCCATTGAGCGACTTTATATCTATCAGGAATGTTTTATCACCTACTGCTTTTTCCACTCTACCGAAACCGGTCATTGATTTCAACATAATTGCTGGTTTTTCAGCAAGGTAAAGCAATTAGTTTAATAGTTCACAGTTATGGGTTCTTTGGGTGGAAGGCGGGCCAGGCATAAAAAAAAGCCCCGCAGAAGCGGGACTTTTATTATTTGGATGGGTTAGTAAGTACAGGAAATAGTAAGTTTCCCTCCACAATATTAAAAATAATTTTTCCTAACTAAGAAATTTTGGGCATAAATTTTATTCACATTTTTTTTTGGTCTGTGGATAATAGCCGCATAGGACAGCCGGGTGACTTCGTTAAAAGGAAGGATAAAGCAACAATATAACGGTTACTATAACATAAATGGTTCAATTGCATCGAATGAAAGTATTGATACCACTGCATTTCATTCGATACTGTTTTTTTATACCCTATACGAGGTATACAATTATTGAAGTCGTGTGTTTACGTGT
>DASYCT010000232.1:0-3424 GCA_036500065.1 Chitinophagaceae bacterium
CTCGGCGCCACGCTGGAAGACACGTCCTGGGTCATTACCTCCTATGCCATTGCCAACGTCATCATCATACCCCTGACCAGTTTTCTCGCAGCCAAACTCGGCAGGCGCAATTATTATATCGGTTCGATTATAGCATTCACCTTTTTCTCCTTCATGTGCGGTCATGCCGGCAATATCTGGGAACTCGTAGCTTTCCGCTTTTTGCAGGGTATGGGCGGGGGCGCCTTATTGTCCGTGTCACAAACCATCGTATTTGAGCTATTCCCCAAAGAAAAACAAAACGTAGCCAGCGCCCTCTTTGGCGTGGGCATTTTTATAGGCCCCACTATCGGGCCTACCCTCGGCGGATTTATCACCGAATATTATTCCTGGCCCTGGATATTTTATATCAACGTGCCCATCGGCATTATTGTAGCCCTGCTTTGCTATGCACTCCTCGGTGAAGCCAAAATAAAACAACAGGCAGGAAAAGTAGACTGGCCTGGCATCTTCCTGCTTGCCATCGGTATCGGCTCTTTGCAAACAGTACTGGAAAGGGGTGAAACAGAAGATTGGTTTGATGCCCGGTACATCGTGTGGCTGACCGTCACCGCCATTGTCGGGATAGGTTCTTTTATCTGGTGGGAGCTGAAGATAAAAAACCCGGTCGTAAACCTGCGGGTGCTGAAAAGCAGGAACCTGAGCATCGGGGCGGTACTTACCTTTATTTCGGGAGTAGGTTTGTTCACCTCGGTATTTCTCACACCGGTATTCGCACAACGCTTATTGAATTTTACTCCCACGCAAACAGGCCTGTTGCTATTGCCCGGCGCTTTGCTGGCCATCGGTGGCCTGATAATATCGGCCAGGCTTTTGCAACGCGGCGTGTCACCCCTCGTCATGATCACCTCCGGTATGTTTCTCTTTATGCTCTTCAGCTGGCAGATGTCGGGGCTTAACCTCGATGCCGGCAAGACAGACATAACCGTGCCTCTTCTCTGGCGAGCGATAGGACTGGCAGTCGTAACCGTCCCGCTGACCGCATTGGCCGTTTCATCACTGGAACCAAAGGACATACCACAGGGAGCGGCATTAAACAATATGATGCGCCAGCTGGGCGGCTCCTTTGGCCTCGCAATGGTAAACACTTTTCTGACCAACCGGAACGCCAATCACCGTTCCGACCTGGTTTCGCATATCACGGCAGACAATCCACTTACTGTATCGAGACTATCCGGCTATACCAACTATTTCTTAAGCAAAGGTGCTTCACTGTTCGACGCGAGAAAAGAAGCATTGGGCTTACTGGATAAAACCGTAACACGACAATCCAATCTGTTGAGCTTTTCCGATGCTTACCTGCTCATAGGAAGCGTTTTCCTTATCGGGCTGCCGCTGCTGTTTTTTGCCGCCCGGAAGAAGAACAGGCTCTCACCGGTGCTCCTTGCTGATCATTAGAACCGGCCTAACTATATTTTACCATATTTTTATACCCATCAAAACAGGTGGGATGAGCCGTATTTGTTTCCGGGCATATAAGCATAGGTTCCTGGTATTGCTGGTTGGTTGGTTGTTGGCAACGACTATCCTCCATGCACAGGTTAAAGAGCTGGCGGAGAACAACGTGACATGGACCAGCCAAAGTGCCAATGCTGCGGGCTCCATGCCATGTGGCGGCGGTGATATCGGCCTCAATGTATGGGTCGAAAAGGGGGATGTGCTTTTTTACCTGTCCCGCAGCGGAACCTTTGATGAAAACAACCAACTACTGAAACTCGGCCGCGTAAGGCTGAAACTCTCTCCCAATCCCTTCAACGGCAATGATTTTAAACAGGAATTACGCCTGCAGGAAGGGGCTGTCGTCATCAGCGGCGGCAATACGGTCATTACCATCTGGGTGGATGTGTTCCGCCCTGTCGTTCATGCAGACATAAGAAGCGCAAGACCCGCAAAGGTTATTGCATCCTATGAGTCCTGGCGCTATGCCGATCATCTTATTACCGATGCAAAAGAATTCAGGGCCAATTCCTATAAGGTCAACCAGGCATTCCCGGTAAGCACCTGGAAAGATGAAATCAGCTTCAGCAACGACGAAGTGCTTTTCTATCATCGCAATCGCAGCGACGTGGAGAATATCTTCGATTACACCGTTCGCAAGGAAGGCATGGAACCGGTAAAGAATAAAATGTTCGACCCCGTTAAAAACAATACGTTCGGGGGCATGATGAAAGGGGATGGCATGAAACCGGCCGGCATCGATTCGGGGAAATATGCTGAAACTGCTTTCCTTTCCTGGTCGCTGGTCACACCCCGACCCGTCCGCTCGCAGCAAATAGAAATAGGCATAGCTGTTGACCAATCCCCCACCTGGGAAGACTGGCACAAAGAATTAATCGCCCTCGCCGATGATGCTGCACGCAATAAAAAAACGGCACAGGCAAAAAGCCGCGAATGGTGGCGGCAGTTCTGGGACAGGAGCTATATTTTTATCGATAGTAAAGACAGCGCCCTGCGCTCCATATCGCGCAACTACCAGTTGTTCCGTTACCAGCTCGGTTGTAATGCTTACGGCAAATGGCCTACCAAGTTCAACGGTGGCCTGTTCACGTTCGACCCTGTGTACGTCGACAGCAAAATGCCCTTTAGCCCCGACTTCCGTCTCTGGGGCGGTGGCACCATGACGGCACAAAACCAGCGCCTCGTATATTACCCGATGTTAAAAAGCGGTGATTTCGATATGCTCAAATCACAGTTCGATTTTTATCTCCGCTCACAGGGCAATGCGGAATTACGTAGTAAACTGTACTGGAATCACGGCGGCGCCTGCTTCACCGAACAAATCGAAAACTTCGGGTTACCCGATATTACGGAATACAACCTGGATCGCCCTGCCGGTTATAATCCCGGCATGGAATACAACGCATGGCTGGAATACCTCTGGGAAACCGTGTTTGAGTTTTGCCAGATGATGCTCGAAACAGAACGCTACGAAGGACGTGACATAAAAGAATATATTCCCTTCATTGAAAGCTGCCTGTCCTTTTACGATGAGCATTACCAGCAACTGGCAAAACAGCGCGGCACAAAACCATTCGACGAAAAAGGGCATTATATACTCTACCCCACTTCAGCTGCCGAAACCTATAAAATGACCTACAATTCCACTACCGTCATCTCGGCATTGAAAACAATCCTCGAACGCATGCTGGAACTGCCCGGCAACTATCTCGACAGCACAGCCCGCAGGAAATGGACCATCATGCTAACCCGCATTCCTCCTATCCCCTTCCAGCAATACGATGGTCATAAAACCATCGCCCCTGCAGAAACATGGCAACGCATTCAAAATTCAGAGATACCGCAACTATATCCCGTATTCCCCTGGGGCATTTATGGCGTGGGCAAACCCGATCTTGACATAGCCGTAAATACTTACAAATACGAT
>DASYCT010000233.1:0-2834 GCA_036500065.1 Chitinophagaceae bacterium
TCTTGATATCGTCGGGCGACTGGTCGAGGTTGAAACCGTCAACGATCACCTCGCCGCTGGTTTTCTCGCGCAGGGTTTCGATGATTTCAAGGGTGGTGGACTTGCCTGCCCCGTTGGGACCGAGCAATCCAAATATCTCTCCCTCATACACATCGAAGCTGATGCCTTTTACCGCTTCAAAATCACCGTATTTTTTATGCAGGTCTTTTACTGAAATGATTGTCTTTGCCATAATGAAGCACAAGTTATGGAAAATACAGAAAGCGGGCGCGCCACGGTCCGGCCGGTAGTGTCTCAACCCGCGACTTTCTTCTCCGAATTCAGGAGGCTCGGGAAGGAACTAAGAAGGAACCAGGAAGGAAGCAGGAAGAGGCCAGAAAGACACTCACCGGTCTTGGAGGGGTTTTAGACTAATGTCGAATGGTTGAAAGCCTGGTCTTATTTCTTTACAAACAGCTGCGTATAATAGTACACCCCCCGGTTGTCCCTTGCCACTCCTACCCCGGTATAGGTAAAATCGCCTTCTATATTGGCGCGGTGCGCCGGGCTGCGCAGCCAGGCCGTAATGACTTCTTTGGCCGTCATCCTGCCGGTGGCCACGTTTTCGCCCGTAGCGGAACTACCGTTGAGCTCATTGGCAAGTATGACAGCGCGCGTTTTAAATCCATCGTGGCCGAAAGGGACTTTTTTGGTAGCCATGTCCTGGCTATGGCGTATGGCCTCCTGCGAAGCCACCTGCAAAAGCCGCAGGGGAGGAAGATGCTTTGTCTCCCGGATTTGGTTGACAAGATTGATAATATCCACGCTCATCGAGGTCACGGAAACCATCCGCCCGGGAGCTACCGGTGCATCGCTGCGGGAGGGATTGGTATGTTTGGAACAGGAAACGGCTGCTGTCAGCCACAAAAGGGCTGTTACAAAATAAATGCCGCGTGGGCCAACCTTCTGCATGCCTTGTTTTTCTATACTGATTTCAACTATCGTACCAGTTCATACGGTACGGTGAGCCGCCCCTAAAGGGCGACCCACCGTACCGCTGCAGAGGGTGGGTCGCCCTTTAGGGGCGGCTCACCCTCTGACAATAATTATCTTTTTAAACATTCTTCCAGCTCTTCCATCATCCCCCTACTCCCGATAAACAATGCCGAACGCTGGTGCAGCTCCGTAGGCTGCACGTCCAGTATCCGTTCCCGGCCATTGGTGGCCTTGCCGCCGGCTACTTCGGCGATAAAAGCAAACGGGTTGCATTCGTACATCAGGCGCAGCTTGCCTTTGGGCTTATCGATGGTGCCGGGATACATAAAAATACCGCCCTTGATCAGGTTGCGGTGCACATCGGCGACCATGCTCCCGATATAACGCTGTGTATAAGGGCCGCCGTTGGTCTTTGTTTTCTTCTGGCAGAGTTGAATATAGTCCTGCACGTTGGAGTCGTATTGAAAGAAATTGCCGTGGTTGACGGAATATATCTTCCCGAAATCGGGGCATTGGATATTGGGATGGCTCATGCAGAACTCGCCGATCGAAGGGTCCAGCGTAAAACCGTTCACGCCGCGGCGCGTGGCATACACGAGCATGGTGGACGAGCCGTAGACCATATAGCCCGCTGCTACCTGGTTCTTGCCGGGCTGCAGGAAATCTTCTTTGGCGGCCAGTGTGCCGCGGGGCGATACCCTGCGATACACGCCGAATATGGTGCCGATGGAAACGTTCACATCAATATTGCCACTACCGTCCAGCGGGTCAAACATGCACACATATTTCGAGTTCTTACTCACCTCGTCGTCAAAGGCAATGTATTCGTCCAGTTCTTCGCTGGCGATACCCGCGCAACTGATGCCATGCTGCAACACCCCCATAAACTGGTTGTTGGCATATATGTCCAGTTTCTTCACATCTTCCCCCTGCACGTTCATGGTGCCTGCGTCGCCGAGTATGTCTACCAGCCCCGCTTTGTTGACTTCCACGTTGACACGCTTGGCCGCCAGGCCCATATCGCGCAACAGGCCGCTCAGTTCGCCGGTAGCGTGTGGAAATTCGCGTAACTGTTGAATGGTGAATTCGTCCAGGGTTAAGACCTTACGGTTGACAAGACTCATACTGCAGTATTTACGGGTTATACTATGGTCGGCAAAAATAAGTGAATAAAGATTGCAAAAAATGCCGGAATCCCGGCATTTAATAAATCTCACATAGCGTACCCTTTACACTTTTAGTTCTTCAGCTCACCTGCTTTGGTTATTTTAAGCGGATCAGATACATCAAAAAAAGCCACCCCTGCATCTATGTAGGCAATCAGTACATTGCCGTAGGGAATTACATCGTAGTAAGCCTCGTCGCTGAGGGTTTGTTTCTTTGCAGGATGCCAGGGATCGCTCAAATCAAATACAGTAAGCCCATTACTGCCCTCACATACATACAGCGCGTTGCCGTTTAGCCCCAGTCCAAAGGGGGAGTTCATGGCTACTTCAGTTACCAGTTGCGGGTTAGTGGCTACCCGCGAGTCGTACACCATCAATTCGTTTTTAGTGCTGCCGCAGGAGCCACCGGTGCTGCGCAGGGTAACATACGATACGCTGTCGTTGGCTACTACCGGGTCGCAGGCTCGAAAATGGGCGATGGAGCCTTCTTTAACCGGGTTTGCCGGGTCTGCCAGGGAAAAAATAAACATCCCCTCTGCGCTGCCGAGGTATAATTTATCCTTATAAGGAAAGATGGTTTGAATATCAAAACCTGCGGATATAACACCACCGCCTTTCGGTTGCGAGGGATCTGTAATATCGAATACGCGGAGAGAATGGGCGTCAACAGTATAGAGGTAGTTGCCCACAATA
>DASYCT010000234.1:0-5710 GCA_036500065.1 Chitinophagaceae bacterium
GGCACGCCGATGACGATTATATCGGCTTCCATTAATTCCCGGATGGCCTCGTCAGAATGAAGAATAGCTTCTTTGTGTTCTTCGGTGCGCATCTCTTCCGGCGTATAGAAAGCCGTGAAATGCGATTCTTCCAGGTGCGGGAACGGGTTTTGGGTTAAATCATGGGTATGCACATTGCTGCCGGGGTAAACGGATAAGAGTTTTTCCAGTATTGCATCGGACAATTTAATGCTAAAAGAATCTTTTCCCTTAACGCTCGATACGATGTTCAGAATCTTTTTCATTTGCTTTTTGTTTAGAAAGCAAAGCTACCTACCTTTGCTATATATAAGTAAGTACTATATTATAGTATAGCACTATACCCCGGTATAGTATAAAAAATGAACAAAATGAAAATACAGGAACCGCGGAATCACAGCAAGTGCATGGGTATGTTATTGCCCGTAACCGATGCAATGCAGGTATTGAGTGGCAAATGGAAACTGCCTATCCTGATCTCATTGTCGTTTGGCAACAAAAGATTCGGCGAGATGGCCAGGGAGATACCGAAGATAACCGACAGGATGTTGTCGAAGGAATTGCGCGAGCTCGAAATAAATCAATTGGTAAAGCGTGTCGTATATGACTCCGTTCCGGTAGTAGTCGAATATTCCATCACCGATTACGGTACTTCTCTTGATAATGTAATTCATGAATTGTATAAATGGGGAAGTAAACACAGGAAACGGATAATGTCAAAAGCATAACCCGCGAAAACTTTCTTCTATCACAACAACCGATTAGCTGCTTAACTATTGTTAAGTTATAGTTATCTACTACTCTCCATAGGTGTTAACGTTGGACTCTCTCATAATCAGGATAGTACAGGATGAATTTTTTAGTCAATGGTCTACCTTGTATCAAATTTCCAACCTTAACCACTGCTATATGAAAAAGAGTTATGAGCATCTTAAGCCTCTGTTTCTCCTACTTTCTCTCGTCTTCATCAGCCTTGTTTCTTTTTCCCAGCCAAACTTTCATGTTACCGGAAAAGTGTCGGATGATGATGGCAAACCGTTAGCTGATGTAACGGTGCAGGCGAAAGGCACCAAGACAGTTACCACAACAGGAGCCGATGGTGCATTTGAATTAAATGCCCCCTCAGCGGGTGCAACACTTATTTTTAGTTTTGTCGGCTTTGAAGAACAACAAATAAAACTGGATGGCAGGCACGAGATTTCCGTGTCGATGAAACTTGCTTCCGGCTCACTGGGCGATGTGGTCGTCGTGGGCTATGGTACCCAGAAAAGAGGAAACGTTACGGGCGCCGTTGCTACCATGAAAAACGAACGCCTCGATGAGCGGGCCATTACCCGTGTCGACCAGGCGTTGGTAGGCCAGCTCGCCGGTGTCACAGTAAAACAAAATACCGGCATACCGGGTAAGGCGTTTAGCATACAGGTACGCGGTACAGGGTCAATCAGTGCGGGCAACGAGCCATTGTATGTCATCGATGGGTTTCCATTATCAAATAACTCCTCCAACACCTCCAACGGGAGCTTTACTACCGGCAACCCACTGGATAATCTTAATCCGAATGACATAGAAAGTATAGAAGTACTGAAGGACGCCGCCGCTGCGGCCATTTATGGATCAAGAGCGTCCAACGGCGTAGTAATAATAACTACCAAACACGGTCAGTCCGGCAGGCCCAAAATCAGTATTAACTCCTACACAGGCTATAACGAGGCCAGCAAAAAACTAAAAATGCTGAACGGCCAGGAATGGATTGATCGGGCCACCGAAATGATCAATGCAGCCTACGTTCTTAAATACGGTTCTTCCGGCGCTACGGCCGCCGATAACCCGGCCACCCGCGCTGCCATGATAGGATTAGCTCCCGGGCAGGTCAATGTTGCTTATATGATTGACCCCCGTTGGGCAATGCCCGGCCACCCGGGCCTTGAGTTCGAAGACTGGCAGGATGCGATAGAACGTAAAGGCATCATGCAGAACAATGAAGTTTCGGCCAGTGGGGGCACTGATGCGGTGCGATATTTTATTTCCGGCAACTATACCAACCAGGATGGTTTTATTACAGGAGTAGGGTATAAAGCCTATTCGGCAAGAGCGAATGTGGATATAACCGCCAGTAAAAATTTAAAATTCGGTATTGCCCTCGCACCTTCTTATTCGATTACCGACGACCCCGGCACGGAAGGAAAAGACCAGATATTCCACCAGGCCCTGAGTACTACGCCGGTGCAGGAAGATACCGTTGGCTCTTATCCTAATATCGGTAAAAACGCACAGTACCTCTGGAGTAATTCCAATAACGCCGCCCTCGGCAAACTGCAAAACAATGTCAACGAAACAAAGCGCTTTCGCACATTGGGTACTATTTATGGTGAATACAGTATTATCAAGGGACTGGCGCTCCGGTCTACGATTAACATCGATAATACCAACAGCAATACAAACGCGTATACCCCCTATATAACTACCGGCACCCAGGCCACGCGTACCTTCAACGCGACTACCAATCCCAACCTGACTTCTGCTACTTCCGGTTCTTTCAACACCTACCGGAGGCTCACGTTTGTAAATGAGAATACGCTTACCTATAATTTCACCTTCAATACCGACCATAATGTAAATATCCTGGCGGGACAGTCGTATAATATTGATCGTTTCGACCAGGCGTCCCTATCCTCGGTCGGTGGATATACTAACAGCGTCATACAAACCTTAAATGCAGCTGCGGGTTACACCGGTACTTCCACCAGTACACAAAATGTGCTCATATCTTATTTCAGCCGGGTACAATACAGCTTCAAATCCAAATACCTGCTGTCGGCAAGCATACGCAGGGACGGTTCGTCGAGATTCGGCGCAAACAATCAATACGCCACATTCCCCTCCGCTTCCGTGGGATGGAGGCTTATCGAAGAAGATTTTATGAAAAAACTACCCGTTGTAAGCGACCTGAAACTGAGGCTGAGCTATGGTGTAAACGGCAATAATTTTATCCCCGATTATGATGTTGCTACCCTGGGTTCCTATCCGTATGTTTTTGGTTCACCGCAGGCAGCGGCAATAGGGCAGGCGCCCAACGTTATCTCCAACCCCAACCTGAAATGGGAGCGTTCACAGGCCTACGATATAGGGCTTGATTTTGGTATCCTGGGTAACCGCATTACAGGGTCACTGGATTATTACAATAAACTGAACACACAGTTATTGCTAAACGTGCCTGTACCCGAAGTAAGCGGGTCTCAATCTGCCCTGGAGAATGCCGGAAGTGTAAGGAATATCGGTGAAGAAATCGAACTGACCTCCCACAACATGGTTGGCAGGTTTGAGTGGACCACCAGCATAAACGTAAGCCATAACACCAATAGGATAATCGCCCTGTTTGGCAATCAGAACCAGATTATCATACCCAACGCATTGGATGTTTCCGACAACATCCTCCGCGTAGGCCAGCCGATGAACAGCATCTACGTGGTAAGGCAGCAGGGATTTTTAACACAGGCGGATATTAATAACAAGGCAGCCCTTTATGGTACTGGTGAAACAGTGGGCGATCCGAAGTACGTGGATCTGAACGGCGACGGAGTTATCACAGAAGCAGATAAACAGATTGTCGGTCATCCCAATCCCGATTATATCTATGGTATGAATAACACGTTCCGGTACAAGGGATTTGACCTCAGCGTTTTGATACAGGGCCAAAGCGGTGGTTCTATCTATTCCCTGCTGGGCCGCGCACTTACACGCACCGGACAGGGTTTTACGGACAACGCGCCTGAATTTTACACGCAAAGATGGGAATCGCCTACCAACCAGGGCGCCGGCAGGATAAGCAAAGCGTATTCGACGTTTGGATTTGTAGCCAATACCGATTGGTTATACTCCTCTGATTATATCCGCGTAAGAGACATAACGCTCGGGTATAATTTAAAAGGGCTTATCAAAACACCGATCATACAGGGAGCCCGTATTTATGTTACCGCCGAAAACTTTTTCGGGCATGACAAATATTACGGGGGACTGAACCCCGAAGCGGCCAATACTACCATCAGTTCAAACGCAGCCTATCCCGAAGCAGGCGATTACGGAGGCCTGCCACTGGCAAAATCATTGATCGTCGGTTTGAACATTACCTTCTAATTAATACAATTAAGAAAGATGAAAAAGATAACGCTTCTATATACAATAGCTTTTATTCTCCTGGGCCTGGCCTGTAATAAACAATTGAATCAAACGCCTATTTCAGCCGGAACTGTAGAGTCGTTCTACAAAATCCCCAGTGATTTTATTCAGGCTGCCAACGCCATTTATGCCGATCTCAGGGGCTACCCGGATCGCTTGCTGAACCTTTCCGAAATACGTTCGGACAATATATATGGCGTGTCCGTGGCCGTGCGCGACTGGGACCCGATCAATGACTTTTCACCCGGCATAGCGCCGAATACCTATGTCGAAGAAGCATGGAGCACTGATTTCAACGGCATATTCAGGGCCAATACCCTGCTTGACCAGTTGACAAAAAATGGGGCCAATGTCGGTTCTGCCAGCCTGGCCACACGGTTGGGTGCAGAAGCCCGGTATCTTCGCGCCTTCTATTACTTTGATCTTACCCGGTACTATGGCGCCTTGCCGATTGTCGATCACCCGCTGGAGATTGCCGAAGCCAATACCATTTCACGCAGCGGGGTAAGCGATGTATATAAATTCATTATCGCAGACCTTCAATATGCTGCTGCTAATCTGCCGGCCTCCTATACCGGCGTGGACATAGGCAGGGCAACCAAATATGCTGCCGAAGGCACCCTCGCACTGGTGTACATGACGCGTTCGGGCCCCACTTATAATATTGCAGGCCCGGGCATGGCATCCAACGAATGGTCGCTCGCGCTCCCCTTATTACAGGATATTATCAACAGCGGGCTTTTTGCCTTTAATCCCAATTTCGCCAATATATTTTCGTATGCCAATCAAAGCCCTGTTTCCACGGGCAACAAGGAAGCTGTGTTTGATGTGATGTACGCCGGCGGAATAAGCGGCACCGCTTCGCTGTACGGGGCTACCTTCCCCTGGGACCTGGCGCCTAACACGTATTTCCTATCGCTCAAGGACACCAAATCTAACGGCAGCCTGGAAATCATACCCACTTCCAACAACCTGGTGAGCGATTACGAACCCGGTGATCTGCGCCTGTCACAGACGATACATACCACTCCTTTCACCAATGCCGGAAGCACCGAAATACGTCCCTTCTTCAGGAAATACCTCGACACTACCAAGATACCCTCTACCAGCCGTTTCGACTGGGCCATCAATTATATAGCAATCCGGTACACGGATATCCTGATGCTCAAGGCAGAATGTATATTAAACGGTGCAACCCCCGGTACACAGGGCGATGTGGATGCCATTGTTAACCAGGTAAGGACAAGAGCCGGGCTGGGCACCAAAACGAATGTTACACTCGCGCAGTTATACGATGAACGCAGAAAGGAATTTGCAGACGAAGGTACCCGCTGGTTTGACCTGCAGCGAAGCGGGAACCTGGTCACCATCATGAATAACTGGATTGCCACGGAAGATGTTCAGAAACGAATCAACGCCATAGTAGCCAATTATGTCATCTACCCCGTACCGCAATCACAACTGGATGCCGCACCGGGCCTGTACACACAAAACCTGGGTTACTAAAAACAGCTAC
>DASYCT010000235.1:0-14113 GCA_036500065.1 Chitinophagaceae bacterium
TGTTCAGGGTTCCCAGCGGCAATGTGCCCAGGAAGCTGATGATCATACCGGTACTAAAAACAGGGAGCAGGCTATACATACAGCGTGTCGATTTTTTGTTCGAATACCCTGTTTTCTTTCAGCATTTGTAACCCTTCGCCCATAGTCAGGTAGGGAAGCCCTTTTTTATGATTGAGACGACTGATGCGCCAGAGAATAATCCAGTGGCGGATGATTTCCTTCCAGGCAAAAAACAGGGAATGGCGGGGATCATAAATATGGGTGGGCTCGGAGCCCGCCCCGTTTAATTCAATGATGGAATAATTTTTTCCCTGTCGCAGTTCCTCCCAGGTATTGTAACGAATGTCCAGCCGGCCATAGTAAAAGCCTTTCACCTGCCGGCAAAGCGCATCGATATTACCGGTAAGGCATTCATCAGCCAGGTGCGAATCATCAAGAAATTTTGCACCACGGGCATGGTTGCCATAAGGAACCAGTTCTTTTTTCATGCCGGCCGGCAATATTTCATTTAATGCATCGCCGTACATGATTTGGAGCACCGGGATTTGAAGGATAAACCGTTTGTCGAGTTCCAGTAACTGCCGTATTGTTTGTTTCCCATCGCCTTTCACGGTCAGCAGCTCTTTCCGAACGATACCGGATATGCGCCCTGCTGCATCGCCGGGATAGCGATAATAAAAGATACCCGCCTCCTTGGGCTGTGGCACGAATTCCTGTACCAGGTAGTCCAACTGCGACCATTGAGCATACGCCAGCAGTTCCGCTTCGTCGGCCAGTTTTTTTACTCCTTTGCCCTTCCCCCCTACATCGGGTTTGCCAACCAAAGGGTAATGGAAACCGGCAGTCTTTACTTGTTGTAGCACCGTACCCGGGTCTGTTCCTGTCCTGAAATAGCGGGTTTTGGGGTAAGTACCGGGAGGCAGGAGGTCATAAATCTTTTTCTTCGATTCCATCATAAAACCACCGTATTCGATGGAAGGGTTGGCAGTCGAAAAAAAGAAAAAGGATCGTGCCCGGAGGCCCAGCCACGCCCATACTGGCAAAATCAACGGGTAAATGGCATTGAAGGACCAGTATTCCCAATGGAATAACCGGATAAAAAAAGGATGGTATTGCAGGCGCAGGAAGCGACGGATCATGTTAATAAAGTAAGATGGGTGAAGGAAAAATCATGTTCATAGCTGGTATTGTCCCGCAAATCGAGGTATTGCAGGCGGCATTGATCAACACACAGCTCCATGGCTGTTATGCTCACCGTAAGCATCCTTTCTTCCCTGTTCATGCGAAGATCATTGTGCAGGTCGCCATCGCCGCCGGACAAATGATAGGTTACGATATCCTGCAGCGAAGGTTGCGGGTGTTGTTGCCGCCAGCGGGCAAACCACTGTTCGCGGCGGCCAATCACGGCTTGGGTGTACAGGGTCACCGATGACCAGGTATGGGCCGTCGAGGCGTCCAGCTTCATCGTATGTTTTTGCCGGCCGTCCCAGCGGCCTTCATACAAGAGTCCTTTATTCCACAATACAACGGTAAAAGGCTCTATGTTGCGCAGATCGATATGCCTCCATGAGTTGTATATATCCCCCGAAGCGATGATATCCAGCAGTACCAGGCCGCGGCTTTTGCGGTAAGACGATTGCGGCAGGTGCTTTTCAAAGGCCCCGTTGAGCAATACCGCCGCTGCACCATTCCTGTTCACCGCCATCCAGGTACCACCGGCCAGCGTATCGCGCGGAAACAACAGCTCATGCCCGCTCACACAGTATTCCCTGGGCTCTATCGCCTTCGGGCGTATGCTTTTTTCATCGCGGCTATGGGCAATCAGCAGCCTGTCGCCGGCGGGGGCATAGGTTACTGTGCACATGCTTTTTTATACTTGAGGGTGGAAGAAGCCACGCCAAACGTTTCTGGCATCTCCATGCCCGACACTTCGCCGATGCCCACTTTTATCAGCGCCATGTGGTGAATGGTGTGTTCCAGGTTGTAGGCTATTTCGCGGTAGTAATTGGTTTCGAATTGAAGCAATTCCAGGCGGTCTTCGCTATAAGTGGCCTCCATCAGCAGGCGTTTGTTTTCCTTTGCCAGCCCGGCCGCAATCATTTCCAGCATGCCGGTGGCAAGGTCCTTTTCGGTTTCTATGCGACGGTCGCGCCGGCGCTTTTCATAATTCACGGTGCCGCAGGTATAACCTTCTTCGAGACAGGTGAACAGTTCGATGATATGGCGGACATGCTGGCCGATAGAAGAATGTGAAAGTAATTTCCCCGCGTGCGCGTATTGTGCAGGTGTTAGCTGCTGGAGCGTATTGGTCAACTGGCCAAAAACGTTCCGAATGGCTTGTTGCAGATCCATGATCGGGCAGATATGGGTGTTATAAAATACCCGGGCTGTTATTTCTTTGCTGCAAAAACGGAGAGAGATACCAAAACGTTATCTCCCATCACTGCACTATTGCCGCCTACTTTAAAATCGCGCCTGTCGATGGTAAAAGTGCCTTCAAACAGGTAGCCATCGTCTTTGGCAACGGCGGTGAATGGGATGGAAATATCTTTTGTAACACCTTTTATCGATAGTTTTCCGCGAACGGTGAACGAACTTCCCGATGGGATAATCTTAGCAGATACAAAGCTGATTTTCGGGAATTGCGCCACGTTGAAATATTCTTCCTGGCGCAGGTGGTTATCACGCCCGTCTGATGATGTATTCACGGTCGAAGCATCTACACTGATATCGAAGAAGCTTTTATCCGGCGTGGCGGCATCCCAGGCGATAGTCCCCTGCAATCCTTTAAAATCGCCCCCCGTATTGATCCCAAAGTTCTTAATCACAAATTTCACCGTACTTTTCCCGTCTATGGGCTGGTAAAGCTGCGCGCTGAGCCTGCTTGTCGTTACTATTACCATTGCCAGTACCAATGTTGAAATCGTGCTTATTCGCATGTGTGTTACTTCAGATTATTTCCTGTATATCCTTCCTCTTCCAGAATAAAAGAACAGCCACAAGTTATTATTGTTTTTATAAAAAATGCTATCCGTCGCTCAAATTGTCTTAAATCCAAGCGGAACCAATACCTGCTTCCTGAACAGGATTAGCAAAACGGCACAGCAGGTAAAGGCAGAAACGGCATAAATGAACAGGACATAATCCCCGTCGAATTTCAGGCCCAGCTTTGTCACATGGAAAAAGATGGCGCCGCTCATTAATCCTGTACCGAGCAAGGCCCCCCAGCCGGTGGTACGGGGATACAGGATGAGCAGGGAAGCTACCAGTTCCAGCACGCCGGTGCCGATACGTCCCCATGGCTCCATGCCGAGTACCGTAAAAAGATGCACCGATTGCGGGTGAGCGGTAAACTTGAAATACAAAGTCTGGAGCATGATCAGCGCCGCGAGGATACGCAAAGCCCATGTCACGATTGACTGTACTTTCATATTGGTTGATTTTAGTGGTTATAGAAGAGATCAGTGAAAGCTCTTTTGCCAGTTGGCGTCCGCGTTCTTTTTGAGATGCGTTTCGTCTTTATTCCATTCCGTCAGCGTGTTGTTGAAAAAGCGGTTGTAAAATAAGTAGAGCTTTCCGTCGATGATCTTGAAGGTTTTAGGGTCTACCATCACCTTCTCCCCTTTTGCGCCCATGGCATAGGCGCACCAGCCGCCGTAAGCTGGTTCGTATTTGGCGGGATTCTTCTTAAACGTTTCTTTGTTGGCAGCCGAGGAAAAATACCAGGTTACGCCCTGGTAGGCCGTAGCATTTTCTTTACTGCCTTTGATGGCCTTGCCCTGGAGAAAATAGGCTACGGGGTCATAACCGCTGTTGCCTACGCCCTCTTCCAGGTTGAATTGTTTTGTTCGGTAGGCGGTTTGGTCTTGCGCAATAGCCCCTGCAGTAAGAAATGCCAGCAGGGATAGTAATAGAACGTGTTTCATGGTTTTGTGTTTTAATAAATTATCTACACAAAAGTAGAAACCCCGTTTTTTCACGCTTGTCGCCTACATGACACTTTCGCGTTTTTGTAATTGTTTAACAGAAGGGATGAGCAGCTCCTGGCGGCTGAACTGCAGGAGTCCTTCCATTTCCAGCTCATTGATAAGAGTGGTAACGGTTTGGCGGGACGAGCCTATCAGGTGGGCGATATCCTCGTGGGTAAGAAAATTAGGGAACAGGAAACGGTCGTCGGTTATTTCTTCCGGGTTGGACTGTACGAGCATGAGAAAGAAATGCACCAGTCTCGTCCTGACGTCTTTATGAAGCAGGTTCAGAAGGCGATTCTGGATATTGCGGAGCTTATGACCTACGCGGCGGGTATATTTAAGGCCAATATCCGGCTTGCGGTTCAGCAGCTTTTCAAAATCGCTGATGGTAAAAGCGCAAAGACTTACATCTCCCTTATAGGCCTGGGCAAACTCGCCGTTGAGGTTATTTTTCTCCAGTGTAAACTGGCCAAACACTTCTCCCTTGCTAATGATTTCCTTGATTATCTCCCTCCCCTCGTCGTCAATACAGCCAATGCGGATATTGCCTTCCTTGATAAAGTACAGTTTGTTATGATTGTAGGCCTCGAAATAGATATACTCCCCTTTTTTTGCCTCGATATAATGATGAAGTACGTTCAATTCCACGTAATCCTCATCGGTAAGATGATTCCAGAGATCGTGGTTGCGTATCAGCAGCATTTTCTGGTCGATGGTCATGGTATGGTGCAGTATTTTACCGGCCTTTGCAATATAACCTTTTTTAGTGGTTATTGCCTCCTGAACAGGGATTGTCATATGGCAAAGCTGGAAAGGCAGAAATGGTATAACACAAACACGATTGTCAATTGTCCCAGGTGATTTCCTTGACCCCAGGTTCCGATTGAAAGTCGGCGGCCAGCCTTGCAAAGGCAGCACTATCAAGACGCGTGAAGCGAAAAAAAAGGATGTATTCGTTGTCCGATTTCTCCAGTGAACAACTGGCTATTTCCAGTTCACTGGTTTTAATCAGGCTATCGATGATCCCGGCCGGGTGACCGGTGTCCTTCAATATTATTTTAAGGCTTTTTTGTTTGAAGCGGCCGGACACTTTTTTCTCCACGGGCTGAAGCACCCATAGTATGATAATAGCCAGCACCGTTGTTATCAAAGCAGCAAAATACATTCCTGCGCCGGTAGCCAGCCCGATGGCCGCTACTGTCCACAACCCTGATGCGGTGGTAAGTCCGCGAACGATGCCCTTGCGCAGGAATAAGATAGTACCGGCTCCAATAAACCCGATACCGCTGATTACCTGTGCTGCAATTCTCGAAGGGTCCAGCACCACGTTTTTGGTTCCTAAAATATCGGAGAATCCATAAGCAGACACCATCACGGTAAGGGAAGCGCCCAGACATACCATCATGTGTGTACGCAGCCCCGCGGCCCAATCCTTCCGTTCCCTTTCCAATCCTATGACGGCCCCAAAGAATGCCGCCAGCGAAAGCCTCAGCAGTATTTCCTTCCACACAATCATTCATCAAAGTTAACGCTTTATTTTCCAGCCCGGAGCCCTGCGACGGCCCGGGTTAAATCCGGTACATTTGTTCTTATTTTCAAAAGTCATGAGCAGCGAAGCCGGCACCCAATATAAGACCCGCAAAATCATTCATATCGACATGGACGCTTTTTATGCGTCGGTAGAGCAACGTGATCATCCCGAATACCGCGGCAAACCCATCGTTGTCGGCGGGTCGCCGGAGGGACGCGGCGGCGTGGTCGCCACGGCTAGCTATGAGGCGCGTAAATTCGGTATCCGCTCGGCCATGCCTTCCAAAAAAGCGCAGCAGCTGTGCCCGGAAGTCATTTTCATCCGGCCGAATTTCCCGGCCTATAAGGAAGCATCGGAAAAGGTGCGGGATATTCTCCGTCGTTATACCGACCTGATAGAACCCCTGTCGCTGGACGAAGCCTATCTCGACGTGACGGAAGACAAGCTGCAGATAGGTTCCGCCATCAGCATTGCACAGCAAATCAAGCAGGCCATCAAAGACGAGCTGCAGCTGACCGCCTCCGCGGGTGTGTCGATCAATAAATTCGTGGCTAAGATTGCTTCTGACATGAACAAACCCGATGGCCTGAAGTTTATCGGTCCTTCCGCCATCGAAGCCTTTATGGAAAAGCTCCCGGTAGAAAAGTTCTTTGGCGTGGGGAAGGTCACCGCCACCAAAATGAAAAGCATGAACCTGCATACCGGCGCCGATCTCAAGCAGCTGAGCCGCGAAGACCTGCTGAAGCATTTCGGCAAGCCCGGTGGATTTTATTATCAAATCGTGCGCGGCATCGACGAGCGGCCGGTACAACCCAACCGTGAAACCAAATCGCTGGCGGCGGAAGATACCTTCCCTTATGATCTGAGCGCCACGGATGATATGAATAACGAACTGGACAAGATTGCACTGATCGTATTCAACCGCCTGCAGAAATACCAGTTGGCAGGCAGAACCGTGACGTTAAAAATCAGGTACAGTGATTTCAGGCTGAAAACCCGCAGCCGCTCCTTTCCACAGCCGGTAAATGATTTAGTCACCCTTGCCGCGACGGCCAAAGAATTGTTACTCACTACGGAGCCGGAAGGCAAGCCGGTGCGGTTGCTGGGGATTTCACTATCAAATTTTGGAGAAGGAGGAGGCGATGAGAAGAAAGACGGGACCGGGCAGTTGGAGTTGTTTTGATTTTCTTTCATTTAACCTATTTAGGATAAAAATGTCCTAAATAAATTAATCCCTATCTTTGAATCGTCCGTTTTAATTTCCTGGCTATGACCAATCATATTTCTCCGCAACCAAAAACAGATATCCTCACTGAAGAAGATATAAAGACATTGGTGCACCGGTTTTATGCCAAAGTACGAAAGGATGAGTTGCTGGCGCCGGTATTCAAGGCGGTGATCAAAGACAATTGGGATGAGCATCTTGCGCGGATGTGCGATTTCTGGGGCACACTTCTGCTGTACACCCGCAAATACCTATCCGATCCAATGGTAAAACACATGCCCCTGCCCATTGAACCGGAACATTTCGAGCGCTGGTTGCTCTTATTCGGGCAAACGGTGGACGAATTGTTTGCTGGCGACCTTGCCACGGACGCCAAAAGAAGGGCCGGTAATATTGCCCGGCTCATGAACAGCATGAAAACCCGTACGTAAGACATTCACCCATACCAGTCAACAAAACCAGCCCCGTCCATGATTTCAAAATCGTGTCAATATGCGCTCCGCGCGGTCGTATATGTAGCATCGAAAACAGGAGAAAACGCGAAACTGAATGTAAAACAGATTGCCCGTGAAATAGACGCCCCTGAAGCCTTTACCGCGAAACTCCTGCAAACGCTCAACAAACACAATATTATTACATCGCTCAAGGGTCCTTACGGTGGCTTTTATATCGAAGACCATCAAACGGCGCAACCTATACTGAACATCGTGCATGCCATCGATGGGTTGCAGGTATTCAGCGCCTGCGGCCTGGGCCTGAAGCAGTGTTCGGAAAAACGCCCCTGCCCCTTTCATAATGATTACAAGACACTACGGGCAAAGATGCTGCATACGTTTCAGAAAATAACCATTAAGAAGCTGGCAAAAAGCGTAGAGGATGGGTATTCCTTTTTATCGGTTTCCTCAACGGAACGCAGACCATGACAAAACCAGTCACCGATATCGCTGTTACCATAAGCTGCAACGGCCATGATACCATCGTTCATACCTATGAGCACGAATACCGCAGCCTGATGCAACTGATCAGGGACCAGGTGTTCGTGGAGGACTTCGGCGAATGCGGGGGCATGGGCAGGTGCGCCACCTGCAAGGTGGTGGCGTTGAACCACGAGTACACGCCGGAGGATTACGAGCGCAACGAATGGGCTACCCTCACGAAAGCCGGAGATGAGATCCCTCCTACGCGTCTCTCCTGCCAGGTAGCTATCGATAAAAAGGCCGACAGAGTCCATTTTTCCATACTATAACACCTTGAATGGTTCGTGAAGAGACGCTCTAATGACCGGATTTCCCTAGATTTACGCCAAATTTGAATGTACATGCCTGTACCAACCGTAGCCGAAATGTTTGCCGCCGGGGAGGCCCCGGAAGTTTTGTTCTGGGTAGGATGCTCGGGGAGCTTTGACCAGCGCGCCCAGAAGATAACCAAAGCCTTTGCAGGCATCCTCGAAAAAGTAGGCATTAAATATGCCATCCTGGGCAAAGAAGAAATGTGCACCGGCGACCCGGTGCGCCGCGCGGGCAACGAATTCCTGTTCCAGATGATGGCTTACCAGAACATACAAATGCTGAATAACTACAACATCAAAAAAATCGTCACTGCCTGCCCGCATTGCTTCAATACCTTGAAGAATGAGTACAGCGAACTGGGGGGCCACTACGAAGTCATTCATCATACCATTTTTTTGCAGCAGTTGATCGATGAAGGGCGTATAAAAATGAAGGAAGACGGTTCTTTTAAAGGCAAACGCATTACGTACCACGATAGCTGCTATCTCGGCCGCGCCAATAATATCTACGAAGCGCCGCGCAAGGTGCTGGAAGCCCTGGATGCCGAACTGGTGGAAATGAAACGCTGCCGCACCAGGGGGTTGTGTTGCGGTGCGGGAGGCGCGCAGATGTTCAAGGAAGAAGAAAAAGGCAGTACCCGCATCAATTTTGAACGCAGCGGCGAAGCGCTTCAAACGGGCGCCACGATAATCGCTTCGGCCTGTCCTTTTTGCAATACCATGCTCACCGATGGCGTAAAAAACAAGGAAAAAGAAAATGAAGTGCAGGTGATGGACATCGCCGAGCTTATCGCCGCCAGCATGCAATAAACTATCAACCAAACCTTATGATTAATAAGAAAGCCCTGTACATCCTCTTCGGTGGCATCCTCGTCTTTACGTTCGTTTATCTCTATTATGTAAAACAACAGCGGCAGGAAGCCATTGCCCGTTACCTGCCGGACCCGCAGAAAGGCGATATCTACAAAATCAAACAGGAGGGTGCTGTTTTTTACCTGCAGGTAAAAACAGTGGCCGGCGGCTCCGTGTTTTTTTACCATGGTGCCATCAGCGCCTATGCCGCCAGCGATATTCTCCTGAAACATTTCGACAGCACAGACGTTATTCATTATGACAAGTCAGAACTGCAGGCGATCCGAAACGGTCGTTGGGACGACGAGGAACACGGTCATACCAGCCTGGTTGATATTACGCGACCAGTGAAGAATTAGTACCCATTAGCGTCAATTCGCGTAAATTTGCGTTTTAATTAGCGTATATGAACCAGTTTGAATACAGGCAATTATTGCCGCAGGATTTTGACCCCAGGTCCAGGGTATGGATCTATCAAAGCAACCGGCTGCTGACCCTGGGTGAGGCATTGCAACTGGAAGACCTGCTGAATGATTTTACCGCCAGTTGGCAAACCCATGGAACACCGGTGAAGGGTTATGCCAATTTATTCTTCGGCCAGTTCATCGTGCTGATGGCCGATGAAACCGGCGCGGGCGTGAGCGGTTGCAGTACCGACAGTTCGGTGCGGCTGATCAAGGAATGTGAAAAACTGTTTAATATAAACCTGTTCGATCGCCAGCTGCTGGCGTTTATCGTAAAAGACAAGATTCAATTGCTGCCCCTGCCGCAACTGCAATATGCGGCAAATAATAATTTTATCACCGCCGACACGATCTATTTCAACAATCTCGTGCAGACAAAGGCCGAACTGGAAAACAACTGGCTGGTGCCGGTAAAAGACAGTTGGCTGGCAAAGCGCATCTCTTTTGCCGTGTCAGAACTGAAGTGAAAAAGCGGTCCCCTCTCCTTCCACGCTGTGCACCTGTATATGTCCCCGGTGCAGCATCATGATTTGTTTGCACAGGCTGAGGCCAATGCCGCTTCCATGTTTTTTGGTGCTGAAAAAGGGGATGAATATCTTATCCAGCACTTCTTCCGACATGCCCATACCGTTGTCGGCTATGCGGATAACCGTTTTATGATTATTGGATAAAAAGGCGGATAACACGATACGCGGGGACGGGCGTTCTTTTACCGCTTCAATAGCATTTACCACCAGGTTGATCAATACCTGCTCCACCAGGTTGGTATCGGCTTCCAGCACCAGGTCGGGATCTTTGAGGATGATCTCCATTTCAATATTCTTCTGTTCCAGTGTGGGCTGCATAAGATGATGCATATTTTCAAACAGGTCGCGGATATATACCTTCTTCAGGTTGGGCTTGGTAATCTTGTTGAGGTTGCGGTAGGTCTCCGCAAATTTGAGCAGCCCTTCGCTCCGGCGTTTGATGGTGTCGATGCCCAGTTCCAGGTCGTCGACCGTTCCCTCTTCGTTGTTGAGCAGGGCGACCGATTCCTTCAGGCGGTTTTTGAGGGTATCGGCCAGCGAAGAGATCGGCGCCACGGAGTTCATAATTTCATGCGTCATTACGCTGAGCAGTTTTTGCCAGGCCCGGGATTCGGTTTCGTCCAGCGCTTCATTGACATTCTGAAAGGCAATCAGCTTGTATTTCTTTCCATCGGTCTGGAAAGCGGTCGCAGACAACAATATTTTAAACGATGTTTTTTCCGGGTGCGCCGTGGTGACTTTCCCTTCGCCGGGCTTGAGCGCCATAATATCGGCATACAACAGTGCGTCGCGGCGGTTCAGCGAATGGATGGTTTTCAGGTAGGGCAATTGCAGCATGTTCTTCAGCGATTCGTTCATCCACACCACTTCGCCGGTTTCTATTTCAAACGAAAGGATACCGGTGTCCACTAGTTCCAGTATCTTTTGCAGGTACTGGTACTGCGTTTCTTTTTCCTTACTGATGATCTTGAACGTGGAATTGATTTCATTAAAACCCTGCCGCAGGGGTTGAAGGTCCACGGGCGCATGCTTTACATCAAAATAGCGGGAAAAATCGCGGTAGTGGACCGATTCCACAAACTGGTCCAGTTCATCATGCGCTTTTTTCTGGAAGCGGTACATGTCGACCAACTGGTATATCAGCACCGGCGCGAGCAGGATAAGATAAATGTACACCTCCCTGATCAACAGGAAGGCTGCGGTACAAAGCGTCGCAAATAAAAAGAAGACGCGTATGAAAATACGCCACTCAGTCGTTTTGAATAGCCTCATGGGTTAAATATCATATTTACTCAATCTCCTGTACAGTGCGGTACGCGTCAACCCTAGTTCTTTAGCCGCCTTGGTAATATTGCCGTTGTGTTTTTCGATGACCTTCAGGATCGTATTCTTTTCAATGGCGCTTAGTTTCATCTCGGCGGGTTCGGGTTCTTCCACGGGGGCGCTTTCGATGGGCGAGAAGATCAGGTCTTTGGCCTGCAGCACATTGCTGTCGCACATGATGACCGCCCGCTCAATTGTGTACTGAAGTTCACGAATATTACCGGGATAATGGTAGTGCAATAATTTGTCCAGCGCCTTTTCGTCAAATTCCAGTCCCTGTTTTAAATACTTATTACTGTAAATGCGGCTGAAATGTTTGGCCAGCATAACAATATCATGTCCCCGCTTGCGCAGGGGCGGCACGATGATCTCCACGGTATTGATGCGGTACACCAAGTCCTTTCGGAACCGGCTTTCATTGGCCAAATCGGTCAGCGGCACGTTGGTGGCGCATATCAGGCGTATGTCGACCGCGATGGCGTCGTTGGTGCCCAGGCGGGTCACCTGCCGGTTTTGCAGCACTGTCAGCAGTTTGGCCTGCTGGTGCAGGCTGATATTACTGATTTCATCCAGGAAAAGAGTACCGGTATTAGCCGATTCAAAACGCCCCACCCGGTCCTCCCGCGCATCGGTAAATGATCCTTTTTTATGACCGAAGAGCTCGCTTTCAAAAAGGCTTTCCGTGAGCGCGCCCACGTCTACCTTTACAAAAGGCTTGTCTGCCCGCATCGAATGCTGGTGAATGGCTTTGGCGATCAAATCCTTGCCCACGCCATTTTCGCCGAGGATAAGGATATTGGCATCGGTAGGCGCTATCTTCTCCACTTTAAAGAATATCTCGCGCATAATCTCCGATTCACCGATCAGTTCCTTACCGATAACGCTGTCGGTCCCGGGTGAAACCGTTCCGGCCGGTTTGCCACCCTTGCGCTTCAACGCTTCCCTGATCGTGTCTATCAGCCGCTCGTTGTGCCAGGGTTTCACCACGAAATCGGCGGCCCCTTCTTTCAGCGAGCGCACGGCCAGGTCAATATCGCCGTAGGCGGTGATCATGACCACCGCCGCATCTGAACGGAATTCGCGTATCTTCCGCAACCAGAAAAGCCCCTCGTTGCCGGTATTGATGGAACTGGTAAAGTTCATGTCCAGCAAAATCACGTCGAACGTTTGCTTCGACAGTTGCCAGCGGATGTTTTCGGGATTCTTTTCAGTCACTACTTCCCGCGCTTCCGTCTTTAATAACAGGCGTACCGCGGTCAGCACGTCTGTATCGTCGTCAATCACTAATATCGAGGCGTTCTTTAAAACCATATTGTGGAAAAATTTAATCCAGTTTGGGTGCAACAAAACTCACCTACAATTATACCATAAATACAAGCCCATGACAAACAATTTTTTAGGTCAGATAAGGGCCGCAGCGGATATGTATCAAAACCGGACAGTGGTTGTAGCGGAAGCGAACGATAAGCAGAGGTATCCCGATATAAATTTTTGGGTATCAGGGCAGTAACACTCTGGCACATTGTTGCATACCATGGAATGTTGGTTTTTTCACATGTAATAGTTTTATCACCCGGCAAGGTTACCCTTTGCTGCAACCTGCCGGGTGATTTTTAAAAAGAACGCTAAAAAAGAATCGTAACGTGGATAGAGTTATTGCTAAAAAGACCTGGACAACCAAAAGATTACTGACCATTGGAGGCATTATGGCCATCGCGGTCCTTATTGCCGGCACCATATATTCCACTTCCAGTAAATCACAACTGTACGTGGACACGGAACGGATCACCATCAGCGAAATCAAAAAAGGCCCCTTCCAGGAGTTTATCCCCGTGAACGGGGTGGTGATGCCCCTGACCACCATTTACCTCGATGCCGTAGAAGGGGGGCTGGTGGAAGAAAAATTCGTGGACGACGGCGCCATGATGAAAAAAGGACAGCCCATTCTCAAACTGAACAATACCGATTTGGAACTAAGCCTCGTAAACCAGGAGACTTCAGTGTTCAACCTCCTTACCCAGATGCAGATTTCAAGAAATGCCGCGGAACAGAATACCATCGGCAAACTGAACCAGATGACCGATGTCGATAATGCATTGAAAGAAGCCGAACGCGTGTATAAAATGGACAAGCACCTGTACGATCAAAAAGCAATCGGCTACCAGGAATACAAACAGGCGGAGAATGCCTGGAACTACCAGGTACAGAAAAAGGATCTCACGCTGCAGATCCTTCGCCAGGACTCCGTGTCCACCAGGCAGGAGCTGGACCAGGCCAAGCAATCCTACGAACGCACGCAGAATGCCCTTGCCGTGATGCGCAAGAAAGTAGGCGACCTGGTGGTACGCTCACCGATTGACGGCCAGCTCACTTCGCTGGATGCGGAAGTGGGACAAAACAAAAACAAGGGCGAGCGGCTCGGGGAGATAGACGTACTGAGCGGTTTCAAAGTACGGGTAGATATCGACGAGCATTATATTTCGCGCATTTATAACGGGCTGATGGGCAACTTCGACTTTGCCGATAAGAATTACAGGCTGAAAATCATTAAGGTGTTCACGCAGGTGACCAGCGGCAAGTTCCAGGTCGACATGGAATTTGTGGGAGAAGTGCCCCAGGGTATCCGCCGCGGGCAGACCCTGCAAATACGCCTTGCCCTGAGCGATGAAACGCAGGCCATCCTGCTCCCGAGGGGAGGGTTTTACCAGACAACAGGAGGAAGCTGGATTTTTAAAGTAAGCGACAACGGCAAAATGGCTTATAGGGTAGATATACAACTGAACCGCCAGAGCCCGGACTACTACGAAGTAATGTCGGGACTGAAACCGGGCGATAAGGTAGTTACCTCCAGCTATGAGAATTATGAAAAGATGCAGGAGCTGGTGTTTAAGAAAGAGTAAATCCCCTGGTTAAGGTGAGCCGCCCCTGTAGG
>DASYCT010000236.1:0-3045 GCA_036500065.1 Chitinophagaceae bacterium
TATCAGCAGCGCTGTTATAATTCGCATAAATGTGTGCAAAGTTAATGGTTTTGGGCAAAAATGAATGGAAAAATTCAGCCCTCCAAATACGGCTCGTTAAGAAAATACAAAAATCCCCCGATGGACGGGGGATTTTTACATTTATCAGAGCAAAAAGCATTTTTATTTTTTCTTCCTCAGGTTCGGGTGAGGAGCAGGAACCGTGCTTGGTCCTTCTTCACCGGTGCCGTCTTTCAGGTCAACGGTGTTGCCGTCGCCGCCTTCCTGGCTATGACGGAAGATAAAGCGATCCTGGCTAATACCTTCTTTTTCAACCATATAGCTGATAACAGCGTTTACGCGATCCCAGCTTAATTGTTGAGCCAGTTTATTGCTTTCGCCATAACCGATTACGGCTACATGGCAATTAGCATGCTGGCGCATTTTTTCTGCTACGCTGGCAAGAACTGCTTTGGCGTCATTGCTCAGGGCAATGGAATGTTCCTTGAAGGATACGCTGGGCAAATCACCGATGCCACAACCTGATGTCTTCACCATCATGCTGTCCATCATCTTCTTCATTTCATCGCAGCAGGCTGGCGGAGGACATTTACCTACACCGTCAGCATCAACAGGCTGGCATTGTGTGGGGGTAATAAGTTCTTTATCCTTACAATCGGGAACACCGTCACCATCCGTGTCGCGGCTTACACCATGTGTGTCAACGGGGCAGCCGGCGGGTGTGTTGGGTTCGTGATCGAATTGGTCGGTAACGCCATCGCCATCAGCATCATCCAAAACGGGTTTGGGGAATTTCATGTGGCGGGGGACGTTCAGCTCGTTGTAAGCATAATCCAACGGATTGAGCCACCAGAGTGGTTCAACAGATTTCTTACCGAGGTTATAGTTCAGGCCTACTGTAAAGTAGTTGTACGTATCATAATCAGGGCTGAGCACATTGGAAGCATAGTTACCCGTGTTCTGCATGCGCGCGCCGTCCATCAGGTCAGTGCGCAGGGGAAGGGTGATGCGGTCTTCCAGCGCCAGGTTCCATTTCTGGTTTAATTTAAACGCCACGCCGAAGCCTGCGTTTACGTTGAATACCAGGGTATTGTTACCCAATTTAGGCTTGGTGGTACCGGCTTCGCTTTCTGCGTCGCTTTCGTAGCTGTTGTCCATCAGGGATTTCAGCGCCTTTTTAACATCATGCCTGTCTTTATAGATGCCCTGGTTGGCTATGCTGGTGAAATTGTACCTGGCGTTGTTGCCATCCAGGAGATTTTCTTTTGCGTGGAACCAGGTAGCTCCGAAACCGGCGATACCGTAAATGGCAATACCGCTTTTGGATTTATGGAAACGCACGTTATTGAGCGTGAAGATACCTTCCAGGTCAAGATCCTTGTTGGTAGTCTTGTAATTATCAAAAATCCCGTTGGGGCTGTTGGCGTTGGTGTAACCGGCAGCGATTTCAGCCTGGCTGAAACCGGCAGAACGGGCTTTCCAGGCAAGACCCTTGCCTACGCCGTACATAAACTCTGCCCTAAGTGAAAACACGTAGCCAAACGCCTTTCTTACATGGGCGCCGAAACCAAACGTGGGGAAAATAGCGGGAACATCCCCAAAAATAGTGAAAGTACCTGCCTTCACACCGACTTCCCATTGGTTGCGGGGCATCGCCGGGAAGGGGTATGCGTTATTAAGAAATTCGTTGTGTTGTGGTTGTCTTTTAGCCGGTATCACCGAGGAGTCCTTTACGTCGTAGCTTTGTCCTGCACCCACCTGGGCAAAGGAAGCTGACGCAAAAAGGCACATAAGGCCTAAAAAGAGAATGTACTTTTTGCTTGCCATAAATGTTTTATTATGAGATTTAATACGAATACAAAATGCCGTTATTTGCAAAAATATCATTTAGTTAAAATATACCAAATTTTTTTGCTTGGCAAAAAACAACTATAGTTGCTTGCAATTCACCGGTTTGAGACAATTCCGACCCCAAATATGTTGCAAAGCCGCCAATAAAAAATGAATAATGTAATTTGCCGGGTCTAAATTAGAATGAAACTTCCACCCCCCATTATCAGCCAGGAACTCGATGTCTTTGAGAAAGTTTTCAAAGAATCAGTCAAGAGTCATGTTTCCCTGCTGGATACCATCATGCACTATATTGTAAAGCGGAAAGGTAAACAATTACGGCCCATGTTTGTATTATTATCTGCCAAACTGGCCGGGGAAGTGACCGAAGTTACTTATCGGGCCGCCTCTTTGGTAGAGCTGCTGCATACCGCAACCCTTGTGCACGACGATGTGGTGGATGAGTCGTACGAACGCAGGGGTTTCTTCTCCATCAACGCTTTATGGAAAAATAAAATAGCCGTACTGGTAGGCGATTACCTCTTGTCCAAAGGCTTGTTGCTTTCACTTGATAACGATGATTTTGAAATTTTAAAAATTTTATCCAGCGCCGTAAAACAAATGAGCGAAGGCGAGCTGTTGCAGATTGAAAAAGCCCGAAACCTGAACCTGGAAGAATCTATTTACTTCGAAATCATCAAAAATAAAACGGCATCGCTCCTGGCTTCCGCCTGCGCCGCCGGTGCTTATTCCACTTCGCAGGACCAGCTCGTAGCCCAAAAGCTCCGCCAGTTTGGCGAATGGGTGGGCATCGCCTTCCAGATTAAAGACGATTTGTTTGATTACGGCGATGAGGCAATCGGCAAACCCACGGGCAATGATATAAAAGAAAAAAAACTAACACTGCCCATCATCTATACACTCAACAATTGCAGTGCAGCACAAAAAAAAGAACTCATTTATATTATAAAGAACGAAAACAGGCGGAAAGAAAAAGTGAGCTATGTAATAGATATTGTAAAGAAAAGCCACGGCATCGCCTACAGCCAGCAGAAGATGGAGGAATACCGCGACAAGGCATTGCAGCTGCTCTACGAGTTTCCCGACAACGAGGTACGCGGGACACTGGAAGAATTGGTCAGATTTACAACCGACAGAAAGTATTGATGCAAAAAAGATGGAACATACTGGCCCCAGACCCTGAGAAAGTCAGCC
>DASYCT010000237.1:0-4671 GCA_036500065.1 Chitinophagaceae bacterium
ATTGATAAAATCATCTCTTGGCAAATGGATCGACCGGCTGCTGCAAAAGATAAATTACCGTTATATACGCCGCTTCGATTATTGCTGGGTGCCCGACGCGGCAGACGATGATTGCAACCTTGCCGGTGAATTATCACACCCTTCTTTGCTGCCCATAACGACGATCCGGTACACGGGTGTTTTGTCGCGGATAAAAAAAGAAAAACGTTCTTCTTCCGGCAAACTGCTTGTATTGCTTTCGGGGCCTGAACCGCAAAGAACCATCTTTGAACAAAAGATAGTGGAAGAACTAAACCGTTTTCAACAACCGGCTATACTGGTAAGAGGGCTTGCGGCTTCAACGCCTGTAAGCAGTTCCTCCTTATTGGAAATTCATCAACATCTTCCCGCCATGCAATTGCAGCAGGCTATCAACGAAGCGGAGATCATCATCAGCCGTTCGGGATACAGTACCATCATGGACACATTGCCACTGGGAAAGAAATGTATTTTTATTCCGACACCCGGGCAACCGGAACAGGAATACCTCGCGGGTTATCTCGCCGCAAAAGGCTGGTGCTGCACAGCCTCGCAACACGACTTTTCACTATCCTCCCTGCTGGAACAGGCCGGTCATCTTCGCCTGCCCGATCTATCCAATTTAAACGACCCGGGCCAGGTGGGACGGCTTATACAGGAATTATTAAAGAAATCAACTTCTGCCATCAATAACTAACCACCCGCATCAGAACTCCGCTTTGGGATAATCGAAAAACCAAAATTCCCTTTTTGCTTTTTCAAATTCCTTCCATGATTTTATATCCGCCTTTACGGCAAAGACAGCACTGGTAGGCATGTTATCGATCTGCACGCTGGTGAGCATATTTACAAAATCAGTGATGCCGGGATTGTGAGAGAAAATAGCCAGGCTTTGCAGGGTGTCGTCCATGCCGGCGATGGTATCGAAGAAAACGGGCGCCGCCGCATGGTATAGTTTATCAATAAAAAGAATGTCTTTTTTACCGGAGCCCATTTCCGCGACAAATAACTCGGCGGTCTTCCTGGCTCGTTTGGCAGGGCTCGACACAAAACGATCGATGATCACTTCCCGTTTTACTAAACGGCGCGCCATCTCGGGGGCATCTTTTTTGCCCCGATCATTTAACGAGCGATCAAAGTCATTGAGGTCGGCAGTGTCCCAACTGCTTTTTGCATGGCGGACAAGAAGAACACATTTCATCCCCTAAAATAATGAAAGAAAATTACCCGGAGATGAAGGAAGAACCGGGTTGGATTCCCGGAATAAAAAATAAACAGGCCTGTTTAATTGTGGTTCCCCAAAGGAGGCTTGATTAAAAACGGTCGGCTGTAAGAAATTCACAAATACTTTGCCAAACTGTGGAAAACTGTGGAAAACTTTCAAATCAGTACCCACGTACGTCCTTGCCTTCCATATAGTTGATAAAGGCTTTGTTGACGACCCTATTGCCCCCGGGAGTAGGATAATTGCCCGTAAAATACCAGTCGCCCGTATTGGTCGGGCAGGCTTTGTGGAGCGATTCAATGGTCTGGTAAATGACCTGTACCGGCAGGTCAAGACCTTCGGGGGTAATCAGTTGGGCTATTTTGTCGGAAATCTCCTGGGTACTGAAAGGTTTGTACACCTGGCGCACCACGTTTTCCGTATGCAACTGGCCGGTTCTTGCCAGCTCTTTACAATGTTCAAATAGTTCCTGCAGCAGTTCTCCCCTGCCGCGCTCGTTCAGCAATTCGATGGCCGCCCGGAAGGCAATAAAATCGCCCAGCTTGCTCATATCGATGCCATAACAATCGGGGTAGCGTATCTGGGGGGCGGAAGAAACAACGATGATTTTCTTTGGCTGCAATCTTCCAAGCATGCGCACAATGCTCTCCTTGAGCGTGGTGCCGCGCACGATGGAATCGTCGATCACCACCAGCGTGTCCTCGCCTTTTTGCACGGTGCCGTAGGTAATATCATAGACGTGCTGCACCATTTCATTGCGGCTGGCGTCCTCGGTGATAAAGGTCCGCATCTTTACATCCTTGATGGCTATCTTCTCCACGCGAATGCGCCGGTGGACCATTTCTTCCAGTTTCGCATCATCATAATCCTTTCCCCAGGATAAAATGCGTTCCACTTTTATCTTGTTGAGGTAGTCTTCCGCGCCTTTGAGCAGTCCGTAAAAAGCCACTTCGGCGGTGTTGGGAATAAAGGAAAAAATAGTGTGCTTCAGGTTGTAGTTCACCGCATTCAGCACATCACTGCTCAAATTGTAGCCCAGCGCCGTGCGCTCTTTATATATCTTCTCGTCGTTGCCACGCGAGAAATAAATACGTTCAAAACTACAGGCCCTTCTTTCTTTTGGCTCCAGTATCTGTTCAATGCTGTAATCGCCGTTGGCCTTTACGATCATCGCCTGGCCGGGCATCAACTCCTGTACCTCGTTTTCGCCCACATTGAAGCTGGTGCGGATGGCGGCACGCTCGGAAGCGGCTACGATCAAATCGTCGTTTATATAGTAATAAGACGGACGTATGCCATGGGCATCGCGCATCACAAAAGCATCGCCGTTGCCGATAAGACCGCCGATATGATAACCGCCGTCAAACAGGCGGGTGGCTTTTTTCAGCACGTTTACCACGTCCAGGCGGCCCTGGTTCTGTTCGTCTTCCTTTACCATAAAATGGTGCACCACTTCCATCATAGCGGCCAAATCGCTTTGGCGCTGGAATACGCCGGGCTCGATATTGGCCAGTGCAAACAGCTCTTCGGTATTAACCAGGTTAAAATTGCCCGCCAGCGCAAGGTTGCGTACCGGCATGGTATGGCGTTTTATAAAAGGATGGCAGAATTCCACATTGTTTTTTCCCTGTGTGCCGTAACGAAGATGGCCCAGCAGCAGTTCCCCTAAAAACCGTACATGGCCTTTTAAAAGCCCGGGGTGTTTGCGAATATCCGGCTGGTATTTTTCCAGGTCGGCGATTTCCTCCGACACCTGCCGGAAAAGGTCGGCAATGGGCTGGGGGGCCGTACTTCGGATGCGATGTAAAAAGGGGTATCCGGGCTCGGTATTGAGCTTTACGGCGGCTATGCCGGCTCCGTCCTGGCCACGGTTGTGCTGTTTTTCCATCAGCAGGTACAGCTTGTTCAGGCCATACAGTACGGTACCATATTGTTGCTGGTAATAAGAGAGCGGTTTACGCAAACGAATGAAGGCAAGGCCACATTCGTGTTTAATAGCATCACTCATGATAGGAAATGAGGCGCAAAAGTACGGAGAGTTTACGAGAAGAAAAAACCCCCATAGTCTTCATAGGCCTTGGGGGGTGGTTTTTTCAGCAGGATAGTGAACCGGCTTTTTGAGGTTCGGTACGATTCAGGTCTTTCAGCAACGATGAGATGTTTTACTTCTCACCAGGATTGGATTTAACTGGTTGACCGGACTTCGGATTTTACTGATTTTCAGTAGATATTGGATTGCATGGACAAAATAGATCATTTCAGCTGACTGCGGTATAAATGCAGTGGAAAAGCAGCCGTTCTAAACAGATAAATGAATTAAATCTAAGGGTTTTTGCTAGCCTCTAAGTAAAAATACAGCCTCTATACATAACCCGCTGTATTGTTGATAAAGTTGACCAGCGAAGCCGAGTTTTTTAGTTTAAGCTTTTTCAGAATATTATGCCGGTGTACTTCCACCGTTTTCAGGGAAATCTTGAGTTTCGTGGCGATCTCCTTGGAAGAAAGCCCTTCCCTGATGAGGTTGATGATCTGGATTTCCCGTTCGGTCAGCGAATTGATATTAGGTGTGTCGGCATTTTCATCGAGTAACTGCTCGGATATGATGGTTTTGATTTCGTCGCATACGTATTTGTTGCCGCGAAACACTTCCATAATGGCTTTGAACATTTCCTCGCGGGAGGAATTCTTGGTCACATAGCCTCTTGCTCCCACCTGCAGCATCTTCTTGGCATAAGCGGGCTGCGAGTGCATGGAAACACCGATTATCTTGGAGCCGGGCGATACCTTCCTGATCTTCTCGGTTGCCTCGAACCCGTTGATAGGGGTCATATTAATATCCATCAAAACAATATGGGGTCGTTTTTGCTTCGCCAGCTCTACCGCCTCTTCCGAATCGCCGCACTCCGCTACTACCTGGAATCTCGGATCACCGTTCAGGATATATGTCCAGGTTTCCCTGATGAGTTTGTGATCGTCGGCGATCAGAATATTAATCTTTTCCATAATAAGTGAGTTTAATGATTATGAATCGGTACCTGAATAAATAGTTTACATCCCTTGCCGGGCGCCGTAGTGATGGTTACTTTTCCATCAAAAAGGCTGACCCTGCTTTCTATATTGGAAAGTCCTACTCCTTTTTTAAACCGGACTTTTTCAAGCTCAAATCCTTTACCGTTGTCTTCTACCGTAAGGGAAATCTGTTTCTCCTGCATGGCCAGCTCGATGAACAGTTTACTGGCTTCGGCGTGTTTGAGTACGTTGTTCACCTGCTCCTGTATGATGCGAAAAAGCATCAGTTTCTGCTTGTCGCTGATAACTTTTTCAAAATCTCCCTTGTGAACAAACCTGACCCGCAGGGCCCTCGTCATGTGGACCGATTCTACCAGGTCCTTGACCGAATCAATAATGCCCAGGTCTTTTACACTGGG
>DASYCT010000238.1:0-3461 GCA_036500065.1 Chitinophagaceae bacterium
CTCCAGGTAGTACGCAAGCGGGTAAGGAGTATTGGTATAACCAGCCGGTATGGCTGCGCTTCCTTTATTTCCTTGTAATACCAATGCTGTTTGCTGGTAGCGTTCGGCATGGTTTACGTGCCGGTAATATAATATCGCCGACTGCGGGTCTCTGTCAAATGTGAATTCCAGTTCAACGGTTTCTCCCTTACTGAATGTTTTGGGCGGGGTATGTCCGCAGGAAACGACACTGCGTTCGGGTCTTCCCAATGCCTGCTCTACCATATTTTTCGCCCGGTCGTCTATTTGCGCAGGACCTTCTTTGTGTTCTTCCAGCTTTTTGGCCATATTATCAATATCATCGTCCATAGCAGAAAGGCGGTCGAGCCAGTGCCCGCGCAGCCATGATTGTTCCCCGACAGTTATATCTGTCTTATAAATATTTTTGCCCGCAGTCGCCACTCCTTCCCAATATTGTCTTGCTTTCCGGTACGTTTTTAATGCTTCTTCCAATGCGTTGCGGTCGCCGCTTTGCTCATAGATAGCGTACAGTACCCCGGCACGAAATTTTGCGGCAAAGAAATATCCCAGCCCGACCTGCATGGACACATCGGTAACCATGCGTCGCCAGCCGGCTTTCTTATTACCACCGGATTGAGCTTTTGCTTCGGCAAGATGTTTTGCTCCTTCGGCTGCATACTCTTCGAGCCATTGGGCCAGTTCCAGCGGAGAATATTTGCCGCTGCGTTTCCCATCAAGACATTCTTTTACAAAATCATTGATGCTTAAAAACAACTGGGGGTCCAGCGGGCTTACATTTCCAAAGGTCTTTGGCGAAGGTGTATCGGAGTACGTATTTTTTAAATTCGGATCAGTGATTGGCTGGTTGCTGTACATTTCGGGCCAGTAGTTATTATTGGCAGCGGATGCCGCGTGGGCAGTCAGCACAAGAGGTAATATGCGGCTGGCATTGGCCAGCGCTGCTTCCATGGCATTTGCTCCGGCACCAGTTTCGCTCCGCAGAAAGCGTTGCCAGGTGTCGGCAGGCGTATGCGGGTTGTAGGCCATCCTGCCAAAAACACGAATCGTATATAAATACTTTTCCCAATCCCAGCGGGGCCGGTAGGTCGCATCGGCATAACCGCAACGGTCGCCTGCAATGCCGGACCCGCGACGGCCTTTGAAAGAAAGCGGCTCCATCCATTCGACTCCATCGCCTCCGCAAAAGCTGAAGGCGCGTGAATGGGCGGCAGCGGTCAGGGGGTCGCCCCAGAGCAAGAGACGTTGTGTGCCCGGCCAAACCCTGTACAGCACTTTGTAGGGGCGATCTTCCCTGAGCAGGTCTCCATAGCCATAGCGCAGAAAGCTCCTGGAGCCCGTGCTGAGGTTCATCAGCCCCGATGCCTTTTGATTGCTGTTGGGTATTTCCAGCGCCCGGATATCGGCCTGGTGATAAGGCATCCCCATGTGCTCGGCCCAATACTTAGGCGATAATACCACGGGCATGCCGGTAGCCAGCGCGGCGTTTATCATTTCCTGGTCCAATCCTTTGGCGTGCATATCGATCTCTACTTTTCTTCCACAGGTTTTTATACCATCGAATATGGTCGCCCAGAATTGATAGCTTCCTTCTGTTACCCCGCTCTCCCCATGTACCCGGAAGGTAATGCCACTGATCGCGGGACAGGTTTGTAACAGGAGGCGGACCGCATCGCGACAATACGCTGCATGGTTCTCTTTTGTAATACCTTCTATTGTATAATTCGCGTTGGTGGTATTCAGCCATTCATAACCATGCATCCACAATCCCAATTGAAATTGAAGCCCGCGCGCGACCGTTTGTTCGCTGATAAACCGGAGCATGGCCAGGTTGGAGTCCCGCTCTGCATCGGGCAGTTGTGGCACCCGGACATGGTAGCCCGGTACGGAAAGTAAAAACGGGTAGGCAAACAGGAAATAAGCGTCGGTTACTTTTTGCAGGAAATCATATCCTATTCCAAATGCCAGGCTAAACCGGTTGAAACGCTGTGTAGCCAGCATGCTGAGGTATTGCGGCCACATTTCCCGGTCATTGTACCAGGGTTTGTCTTCTGTATCGCTTACAAACAGGCGGGTGAGACTCCGGATGCTATTGGCAGGCTGTTCAACGACCGGCTGCCGTGCCTGCAATGTCTTAAAAGGGTTTTCCGAATAACGCACACAATCAGCCAGTTCCAGTAACGCATATACCAGGCCCCGCGGGTCCTCGCCGCAGGCAAGGAGTAACTGCCTGCCCTCCTGTTTGACCGGCACCAGCGCCAATGCTTCCGGGATGGCGGGGATGCTTATTCCTGGCGTCTTCAGCAGAGTGTTGGCGGTAGCCGAACCCGCACCTGCCGCTATGATGATCAACGCTGCTGTCTTTGCATCCCCTGGTTTATCATACCTGCTTACGACAATGCCTTTCGACGCAAGCGCCTGCTCCAGTTCCCGGGCCGCCCATACTGCCGGCGCCGATGCGGCTAGAGCATCCTCCGGGTCTGAGACGATTGCAATAGCTTCTCCGCTAAAATCGCCGAGAGAAGCAAAGGGAATTCCCATGCCCGCCACACCCGCCAGTTTTATAAACTGCCGGCGGGTAGTGCCGTTCCCCCCGTATTTGCCAGTTTGGTCCATTACCAGGTATTTAGGTACAATTTACATCGCCCTTGCCGCATCTGCGGTAATTTCCCTTACCGCTGTAATAATGGGCGCGATGCCTGAAATGGGGTAAGAAGATCGGAGAAAGGAAAAAAATGAAAAAGGGATAGTATAATTGAAAAATGCCACGATAAATGTGGCATTCGCTATTACTGAATTTAAAAAGATATGATTACCGTGGTTTTTTAAGCAGTTCTTCCGGGAAACCATATTTCTCTATAGATGCTATTGCCATGGCATTTTTTCTAAGAGTAAAAGGATCGTTGCTAAAATCCGGCAACTCTACGATCCTGCGGTCTATCATTATCCTGTTCGGATCGTTTATATCAACTTTTTCGGGAGTAGTCATATAAATTGCTTCTGGTTCCTGTAAAATTATAAAATCTTTTATTTTCCTGGTTACAAAAAATCCATTGTAATTAATATTTTTTTTGAAGGGAGCCCATGTTTCATCTATACGACCGTATACATTAAATATTTTTTCTATTTCATCCAGAAATTTATTTATTCCAATTTGATAGCGTCTTGTTCTTGCCGAAGTACTCCCTTCTGTATATATAATTGCATCTTCAAAATAATTGGTAAAATCTATCACAATGGCGGCAACAGTGGAAAGCACCTTTTCCGCATCTCCATTATTTGTAACGGAGAGAGCGTCGAGATATCCCGTTTCCCTGTTATAATCTCCCAAAACAAGATTATAAAAAGAAAATCCATTATAAGAATTTAATTGAAACTGCACCAGTTTCAGGATTTTCCCTTTCGGGCCTTCACTGTAAAATTCATATTCCCTGGAGGTACGT
>DASYCT010000239.1:0-6782 GCA_036500065.1 Chitinophagaceae bacterium
TTCCACTGGAAATACCTATCCCGCCCTCGGAGTACCCTGGGGAATGAATATGTGGACGGCCCAGCCCGGCAAAAACGGCGATGGCTGGCAATACACCTCCGAAGGCGAAAAGATCGACGGGTTTAAACAAACCCACCAGCCCTCGCCCTGGATGAACGATTACGGAATGTTTTCCATTATGCCCGTGACCGGTCCACTGAAGTTTGAAGAAAAAGAAAGAGCGAGTTGGTTTTCCCATAAGACAGAGATCGTTAACCCTTATTATTACAGCGTTTATCTTGCCGACGCAGACGTTACGACCGAAATAACTCCCACCGAAAGAGCCGCACAATTCAGGTTCACTTTTCCCGAAACCGACAAAGCCTGGCTGGTCATCGATGCCTTTGACAGGGGTTCCTCGGTAAAAATTGATGCTCCCGGTAAAAAAATTACGGGCTATAGCACCCGCTACGCCCGGGGCAAACTCACCGGCTTCAAAGATTATTTCATTATTTATTTTGATAAGGCCCTTACAGAATTTCACACGGTATCGGACAATGGAAAACTGATCGATTCGGCGGAAATTCACAATAACCATGCACTGGCCATTATCGGGTTCAAAACCGCGAAAGGAGAACAGGTGCATTGTAAAGTAGCTTCCTCTTTTATCAGCCCCGAACAGGCGGAGCTAAACCTGCGGCGTGAACTGGCGGCCGATGATTTCGAAACAACAAAACAGAAAGCAAAACAGGCATGGAATACTGTTTTGGGCAGAGTAAAGATAGAGGGCGGAACGGAGGACCAGTTCAGGACGTTTTATTCCTGTTTATACCGAACGGTGATGTTTCCGAATAAGCTGTACGAGATAGATGCTACCGGTAATATCGTCCATTACAGCCCGTACAACGGCGCTGTACTTCCCGGCTATATGTTTGGCGGTACCGGTTTTTGGGATACGTTCAGGGCATTGTATCCCCTGCTTAATCTCCTGTACCCTTCTGTTAATAAGGAAATGCAGGAAGGCCTGATCAATGATTATAAAGAAGGCGGCTGGCTGCCCGAGTGGAGCAGCCCGGGCTATGCGGATATTATGGTAGGCAATAATTCCGCTTCGGTGGTTTCCGAGGCGTATATAAAGGGTTTGCGGGGCTACGATATACAGAAATTGTACGAGGCCCTTGTACACGGCGCCAATAACGAAGGCCCCATGTCTGCCGTCGGCCGCAAGGGCGTTGCTTTTTATAATGAGCTGGGCTACGTGCCTTACAATGTCGGGATAGAAGAAAATGCGGCCCGTACGCTGGAATACGCTTACGATGATTTTGCGATTTACCAATTGGCAAAAGCATTGAACCGCCCGAAAGCGGAAATCGATTTGTATGCAAAGCGTTGCCTGAACTATCGCAATTTGTTTGACAAAGAACATAACCTCATGCGGGGAAAAAATAAGGACGGCAGTTTCCAGTCACCGTTCAACCCCTTCAAATGGGGCGATGCCTTTACCGAAGGCAATAGTTGGCATTATAGCTGGGGCGTGTTTCATGATATACAGGGATTGATTAACCTCATGGGCGGGCAAAAGACATTTTGCTCCATGCTGGATTCTGTTTTCACCATGCCGCCTGTTTTTGATGACAGTTATTACGGCGGCACCATTCATGAGATTAGGGAAATGCAGATAGCGGGCATGGGGCAATACGCCCACGGCAACCAGCCTATCCAGCACATGATCTATTTGTACGACTATGGCGGCCAGCCCTGGAAAGCCCAGTATTGGGCAAGGGAAACGATGAATCGCCTGTACAAGGCTACGCCCGATGGCTATTGCGGAGATGAGGACAACGGGCAGACCAGCGCATGGTACGTGTTTTCCGCCATGGGATTTTATCCCGTGTGCCCGGCCAGTGACCAGTATATTCTCGGCGCGCCTTTATTTAAAAAGCTTACCCTTAATTTGGAGAATGGGAAAACCTTTGTGATCAATGCGCCTGCCAATGATGATAAAAACCGGTATGCGAACAGCTTCCTCTACAACGGGCAGCCTTATAACCGGGTATGGTTGTCCCACCCGGGCATCCTGGCCGGCGGAACGATGACCATTGAAATGAGTGCATCGCCCAAAACAGACCGGCATTTTTCAAAAGAGGACCTGCCTTATTCTTTTTCTACCCAAAATTAATACACCCATGAAACAGTTCTTCCTGTTTATCCTGTTGAGTCCCCTATCCGTTTTTGCACAGCAAAAGAACCTGGTTCAGTACGTCAACCCGATGATCGGCACACAACGCATGGGTCATACCTTTCCCGGCGCTACGGTGCCCTTTGGCATGGTGCAGTTAAGCCCCGACACCGATACCATCCCCTATGAAAAAGGCGGTAAATACAACCCCGACGTATATAAATATTGTGCCGGCTATCAGTATGATGATAGCACCATCGTTGGTTTCAGTCATACCCATTTCAGCGGCACCGGCCACAGTGACCTGGGTGATTTCTTGATCATGCCTACTGCAGGCCCCTTGCAATTAAACCCCGGCACCGCCGACAATCCAAAGTCAGGTTTCCGCTCGGCCTTTTCACACAGCACGGAAAAAGCAGAAGCAGGCTATTATAAAGTGAAGCTGGAAGATGATAATATTATTGCGGAGTTAACGGCGACGGCCAGGGTGGGATTTCACCAGTACACATTCCCCAAAACCAATGAGGCGCATATCATCCTGGATCTGATACACGGGATTTATAATTACGACGATAAAAACGTATGGACCTTTGTACGGGTCGAAAACGATACGCTGGTAACCGGCTACCGGCAGACCAGCGGCTGGGGACGTACGCGCGTGGTGTATTTTGCGATGAGCTTTTCAAAACCTTTCAAAAACTACGGGTGTAAGGATTACAGTAAGAAAGAAGTGTACCGGGGTTTCTGGCGGAAGTTTGACCAAAGCAAAAACTTCCCCGACCTCGCCGGCAGGCAATTGCGCATGTACTTTGATTTTAGCACGGAAGAAGGAGAGAAGATTAAAATAAAATTTGCCTTGTCGCCGGTCAGCACGGTGGGCGCTTTACTGAACCTGCGCACCGAATTGCCGCACTGGGATTTTGAAAAGGCAAAGGCGGATGCACAGGCGGAATGGAACAGGGAATTAAACAAAGTGATCGTAGATGCCTCTGAATCGGAGAAGCAAAACTTTTATACCTCGTTGTACCATGCCTTCCTGGGTCCGACCATTTACATGGACGTAGACAGGCAATACCGGGGACTGGACCAGAACATTCATACTGCCGCCAACTTCACCAACTACACCACCTTCTCGCTATGGGATACCCACAGGGCCCTACATCCCCTGTTCAATATCCTGCAACCAACCCGCAACGGCGACATGGTAAGCAGTATGCTGGCGCATTATGACCAGAGCGTGTTAAAGCTGCTGCCGGTATGGAGCCATTACGCCAATGACAACTGGTGCATGAGCGGCTATCACAGCGTATCGGTGATTGCAGATGCCATTGTGAAAGGGAATACGCCCTTCGACCCGGTTAAGGCGTTGGACGCCTGCGTAACCACAGCTACACATCGTAGCTATGAAGGGATAGGCAGTTATATGGATAAAGGATATATCCCCGACGAAGAATTGGGAACTTCCGCTTCTACCACGCTTGAGTACGCATACGACGATTGGTGCATCGCCCAGGCCGCTAAAAAACTAGGCAGGCAGGATATTTATGAAACGTTTATAAAGCGATCCACCAATTATAAAAATGTATACGATCCTTCCGTTGGTTTTATGCGGGCAAGAAAGGAGAACGGCGAGTTTAAAAAAGAGTTCGATCCCCTGAGTACCAACGGGCAGGGCTTTATAGAAGGCAATACCTGGAACTACAGCTTTTTTGTTCCCCACGATCCCAGTGAGCTGGTGAAAATGATGGGAGGTAAAAAGGTCTTCGTGTCAAAACTGGACTCTTTATTTACCACCTACCTGCCCGATAAATATTTTGCCGAAACGGAAGACATTACCCGCGATGGCATTATCGGCATTTATGTGCATGGCAATGAACCGGCGCACCATGTATCTTATTTATACAACTGGACCGACCAGCCCTGGAAAACACAATATTGGGTGCGAAAGATTTTATCCAACCAGTACAAACCTACGCCCGATGGACTGGGAGGCAATGATGATTGCGGACAGATGAGCGCCTGGTATATTTTCTCCACGCTCGGTTTCTATCCTGTTGCGCCCGGCTCCAATGAATACCAGTTGGGCAGTCCTGCCATTAACGGGGCCGTACTCCATTTGGAAAACGGGAATACCTTTTCAATGGAAGCGAGGAATCAAAGCGCCAAAAACATATATGTACAGAAGGTAGTGCTGAATGGAAAGCTGTTGGATAAACCAGTGTTGGATTATACCGATATTATCAAAGGCGGCAGCCTTGTTTTTTATATGTCAGATAAACCAAAGAAGTAAAGCTATTTCTTCTTCTTACCCGTCGGGAGCGTGATACCCAGGTTCAATATCACTTCCGCTGTACCGAATGCCTGTTTGGCGGTGCCTTCATATATCTTCAGACCGGAGTAACGCGCATAATCCAGTTTGCCGCAGAGTTCGAGGTACACATAATGATAGAACGTAGCGCGAAGCGCCCCTTCCGTTCCGATGTTCCATCCGCCGAACTGGAAATTGGGATCATTCTCCTTGCCAAAAAGACTGTTTTGTACGTGGGGAATAACGGGACCGATACCACCCTTGCCGAGTAAATCCAGCTTGAAATTATTCTTCGGGTTCTTGTACCAATGCCAGCGTTTTACAATATTGAACAGTAAAAAATTAGCGCCGTTGTTCAGGTAATAGTAAAAACCATTGGCGGCGGAGAAGTTAACGGAGCTGTCAACCGCTTTGTAGTTGATAGTCCCTTTTATAGCGGCGCGCTGCCCGTCGACAAAGATGAACTTGGTATGGTCGAAATTGATTTCAACGCCAAGGTCTTTCTTGTCATTAAAAAAGTAGCCGATACGATAATTGTATTGCGGGATGCTAAGCGCCTTGGAAAACAGCCCTTCGTCCCAACCCCTGTGATCATGTCCTATTACATCGTAAAAGGTATACTTGTTGCCCAGGTCCGGCTGGCTGATCTTTATACGGCTGTGGGTATATCCCTCTGTGTTATAGCCCCATGAAAAATAAAGCTCTCCCCGGGAAGAAGAACCGCTGCTTTGTGCGCGGCCGGCCAAAGGAAGCGAAAAGAACAAAATAAGAGCGACTAAACTACTGCTGGTTGTACGATTCATATTCATCTGCTTTTATAGGACAGAGGGATTCTCAATAGGGATGTAAATAATTTTTGCCCGGGCGAAATTAAGCAAAATGTTTCATCCTGAGCCTGCCGAAGGGTTATACATCGTATTCCAATACCGGGCGCAGCCATCTTTCAATTTCTTCCAGTGGCATTCCTTTCCGTTTGGCATAATCCGCTGCCTGGTCCTTTTCTATTTTACCAATGCCGAAGTACTGGCTTTGCGGGTTGGCAAAATACCATCCGCAGACCGAGGAAGCAGGATACATGGCCAGTGATTCTGTTAATGTGATGCCGGTAGCTTCTTTGCCGCCCAAAAGGTTGAACAGTTTGTATTTTTCGGTATGGTCGGGACAGGCAGGGTAACCCGGCGCCGGGCGGATACCAACATAAGATTCCTTGATCAGGTCTTCGTTGCTGAGCTGTTCGTCCTTTACATATCCCCAGAATTCCTTTCTTGTTTTGGCGTGCAGCATTTCAGCAAACGCTTCAGCGAGCCGGTCTGCCAGCGCCTGTAAGGTGATTTTATTGTAATCGTCATGCGCCGCTTCAAAGCGTTTGATATGCGGCTCGATACCTTCGATGGTGACGCTGAAGGCGCCGATATAATCCTGCTTGCCTGTTTCTTCCGGGGCGATGAAATCGGTGAGGGATATATTGGGCTGGCCGGGAGCCTTTTTTACCTGCTGACGCAGGGAAAACAGGTCCATAGAGATGCCATTGTACTTTAAGGTGATAGTATCCTTGCCATCGCTGTTGGCCGGCCAGAAACCGATAGCCCCTTTTGCCGTCAGCCATTTTTCGGCAATGATTTTTTTCAGGAGTGCCCGGGCGTCGTTGTACAACTTGGTGGCTTCCGTCCCCACTTTTGCATCGCTTAAAATCTGGGGAAACTTGCCATGCAATTCCCAGGCGATAAAAAAGGGCTGCCAGTCGATATATTCTGCAATTTCTTCAAGCGGGTGATTGTTAAATAGTTTGGTGCCGGTAAACGTCGGGACTACAGGCGTAAAAGCATTCCAATCAATCTTCACCTTGTTTTTTTGCGCATCTGCCAGCGAAAGGTATTGCTTGGTCGTTTTTTTATTGGCAAAATCGTCTTTCAGCTTGGTGTATTCCTGTTTTAGATTTTTCAGAAACCCGGGTTTCTGGTCATTGCTCAGCAGCGAACCCGCCACCGTCACGCTACGCGATGCGTCGAGCACGTGCACGACGCCTTCGTCGTATTGAGGCGCTATTTTCACAGCGGTGTGCATGCGCGACGTGGTGGCCCCGCCAATAAGCAGGGGAAGGGTCATGCCGCGGCGTTTCATTTCATGCGCCACATTGACCATCTCATCGAGCGAGGGGGTGATAAGCCCGCTCAGACCGATGATGTCTACTTTTTCCCTTATAGCCGTTTCGAGTATTTTATCGGTGGGCACCATTACGCCCAGGTCGATGATGTCGTAGCCGTTACAGCCAAGCACCACGCCTACGATGTTTTTACCAATATCATGTACATCGCC
>DASYCT010000240.1:0-11401 GCA_036500065.1 Chitinophagaceae bacterium
CTTACCAATGCCCCCATCGCCATGCGCATGGGACAAATAAAAATACTGGCCGAAAAAACCAAATCGGAAATCATTCCCGCCGACGCCACCAGCGTGGAAGAGCTCACCACGCTTTTTACCAAATCGCAGGAAGTGCTCGGCGGTAAAATAGATTTTGTATTGCATTCCATCGGCATGAGCGTCAACATCCGCAAGAATATTCCTTATACCGAAGCCAATTACGAGTATTTCATGAAGGGCATCGATGTGTCCGCCATGTCACTGCATAAAATGCTGGCCGTAGCCAAAAAACTCGATGCCATCAACGAATGGGGCAGCGTGGTAGCGCTTACGTATGCAGCCGCCCAGCGTACCTATCCTTTCTATACCGATATGGCCGATATAAAAGCCATGCTGGAATCCATTGCCCGCAGTTTCGGGTATCATTACGGTGTGGCCAAAAAAGTGCGCGTCAACACGGTTTCACAATCACCCACCAAGACCACGGCCGGTACGGGTATCAAGGGCTTTGGCGATTTCTACGATTATGCCAATGCCATTGCGCCCCTGGGCAATGCCAGCGCTGAGTCCTGCGCCGATTTTTGCGTTACGCTGTTCTCCGATCTCACCCGCATGGTGACCATGCAGAACCTGTTTCACGACGGTGGATATTCATCTACCGGTGTCAGCAACGTGGTAATGGAAAAACTGGGTGTGGAATAAAAAATCGGGACTATGTCGCAACAACTCTGGATTAAAATGGCCAACCTCGTGTTTGAGTTGGAAAAAAAAGCTGCCCGTACGGAATCCGGCCCTGGATTGCAACGGACCATTGCGCGTATGCAGCAGGTACTGGAAGAAGCCGGCCTTCTCATACTGAACCCGCTGGGAGAAACGTTTAGCGAGACCCGTACCGATGTGGAAGCAACCCTGGTGGGCGCATTACACGATAAACTGAGTATTACCGAAGTATTGAAGCCCATCGTTTACCTGCACGAGGAAGGAAGAAAAAAACTGGTGCAGCGTGGGGTCGTATTGGCGGGATAACTTTTTCAACCCTTACCTTATATGTCAGGCACTATCAACTTCGGCATTGATCTCGGTACTACCAATTCATTGATTGCCCATGCAGCCAACGGCGGGATAGAGATTTTTAAGAACCCTGCCGGCCTTAAAAATACGTTGCCCAGCGTAGTGGCATTCCGCAAAGAGCGCGTGCTGATTGGCGATAAAGCAAAGGAATACGTGGAAAAGGACCCGCACAATGTGCTGGCCGGGTTCAAACGCAAAATGGGCACCAGCGAAAGTTTTTTTATTCCCAATATAGCCGGCTTCAAGACGCCCATCGAACTAAGCGCCCTGGTATTGCAGGAGCTTCGCACATTTATCTATACCGGTGAGTCGCCGGCGAGCGTGGTCATCACCATTCCCGCCAGTTTCGATACGGTGCAAAGCAATGCCACCAAACAGGCCGGCTACGAAGCGGGGTTTAAGGAAGTGGTATTGCTGCAGGAGCCCATTGCCGCCAGCCTGGCTTTTGCCAACAAGTCAGCCGATGCCGGTCTTAACGGCCAGTGGCTGGTATATGATCTCGGTGGAGGCACCTTCGATGTGGCGCTGGTAAAAATAGTGGAGGAGGAGATGAAGGTCGTGGATCATGAAGGCGATAACTTTCTCGGGGGACTGGATTTCGATGCACTGATCGTTACGCAACTGATCATTCCTTATCTCGAACAGCAGTTCAATATACCCGGGCTGGCGCGTGAAATGCAAAGCGCCAAGGGGACCTACAATAAGCTATATTATAAACTGCTTTATAAGGCCGAGGAAGCCAAGATTGCCCTGAGCTCCCGGCAGGATACCGATATTGAATTTGAATTTACTGACGCGGCAGGAGATGAGCATGATGTAGTGTTCCGGGTGGAGCGGTCACATTTTGAAGCCATCATCCGCGAAAAAATCGATTACTCGATACGTTTTATTCAAAAAATACTGGAGCGGAACCGGCTGGGCGCCAGCGATATCCGCGAAGTGGTATTGGTAGGCGGCAGCACCTATATACCCTTGGTGCGGCAACTGATACGGGATGAGCTTCAACTGCCGGTCAATTTTAGTGTAGATCCCACCACCGCCGTAGCCGAAGGCGCTGCGTGGTATGCGGGCGGTAAGACAAAACGCGTGGCCGATACTCCCGTTGCTGCTGGTAATGTATCAGCCGGCACTACAGCCAAAGGGATTGCCAGCCCGCTCACCGTAAAAACGGCTTACCAGAAAAGCAGCCGTGAAAAAGAAGAATATTTCACCGCCGTTGTCGGCAATGCGCCGGCAGGCACTACCTACCGCATCGTGCGGGAAGACGGGGGCTACGACAGTGGCATCAAGCCTGCAACGGAACGCATCAGCGAGATGCTGTACCTGCTGCCCAATACACAGAACGTGTTTACCTTAAAGTTCTACGATGCAGGCCAGCAGTTGCTCAATGTAGCCGTCCCGCCTATCAGTATCGTGCAGGGTAAATTTTCCATCTATGGCCAGCCCCTGCCCAACGATATCTGCCTGGAAGTAGACGATTCCGAACACAGAAGCACGCAGCTGGAACTGATATTTGAAAAGAATGCCTTGCTGCCCATCAAAAAAACCATTACCAAAACCCTAAGCCGCTCGATTGCCAAAGGCAGCAGCGATCAGCTCATTATCAATGTGCTGGAAGGAAGCCGCTATGCTTCTCCCCAAAGTAATTTGCCTATCGGCATCATCAGTATAAAAGGGGCCGATCTCAGCACGGACCTTATAAAAGGCAGCGATATCGATCTGACCATCGAGATCAGCGAAAGCAGGGATATAACCATCACAGCTTATATCAGCATGCTGGACCAGGAATATAAACATGCGTTTAGTCCCACCAGCCGCACGGTGAACGTAGATCGTGTGCGCGATGAAGTGGACTACCTGTTGCGCGTGGGACAGCGCAATCTTGACCAGTTGGTCCGAAACGAAAATTATGAGTCCGGTACCGAACTGCAGGCCGCCATCGAACGTTTACAGGAAATGCAAAAGCAGCTAAGACGGCTGAGCCAGGACGATGTGACCGATCTCAAATACCAGCTGGATGATGAAAAGCGCCGGCTGGCGGAGATCGTAGACCGGGCGGGTAAGGATCAGCGTATCATGGATTTGAAGGAAGAATATTACCTGACCAAATCCAGTTGCCAGTACTTCCTGTCACAGGTCAACAATCCCTCCCTGCAAAAACGGTTCGACGACTGCACCCGCGATGAACATGAATGGCTGTCCTACAACAGCAGCGGTTTTATAAAGCGTAAAATGCACGAGCTCGATATACTGAGCTGGGATATTCGCAAAAAAGACATCGGCTATGTGACCCATCTCTATCTCCACTATGCCATGAAGCCCGATTCGGAATACAGCGATATAAAGAAAGTAAACCTTTTAAAGAAACGGGGCGACGAGGCACTGGAAAGAAAGGTGCCCGAAGAAATACTCTCCGTTATTTACCAGCTATACGAGCTGCTGATCAATAAAAACGACGATGAAATAATGAAGGGCACCGGGATCTCCGGTTAGCTTAATGCCCCTTATGCAAAAGATTTTGTATCGATTGTTTTGCGGCCGTGTCGGAGAGCGGCGCGGGGAGAGCGGGCTTTGATGATAGAGAGTCCAATAACCGCCTGGCGGCACTGTCACTCAAGACTACCTTTGGAGTATAGTTGTTATAATCATAGTTGTTACTGCTACTCCTGCCCATATTGCAGGTAGCCGCTTTTATAACTACAAACAGCAGGATAAAGATCAGGCGCGGGTTCCCGAAATTGAATTTCCAGCCAGACCGGCGCGCACGGGAAGAAATGCTTTCCATTTCCAGTTGCTTGTCATGCAGTATTTCCTTCATCCTGTCGGAGGCTGCTATGCCGCGGGCTTGTTTTACCTGTTTGACTCCCCATTTACGGTCCACACCGTTGAACATTTTAATGGACAGCTTCATGATGTTGAAGGCCAGTTCATCACGAACCTGCCCGAAACGATCTTCCGGTAGCAGTTCCAGCATGGCGGCACGCTTCGGGTCGCAAACGTCTTTTACTTCCTCTTTTGTAAACTCCCATACAGGTTTTGATTCCAGGAAATCGACCCGGTCGATATCCAGCCGGATAATCTTTTCCAGGCTCCTGCAGGCGATTTCCGCCTGGTAGCCACTCATCAGTACCGGGTTGTCGCCGATGAGGGTAGTCCATTCGGCCTCGTTGATCTCCTGGTAGCGTGTTGTCATGAAAGGGGCAAAGGATGCCGCATAAAAAGGCGTTACCCAGTCGATAAATGCTGCGTCGGTGTACAAGGGGTTGGCGGCAAACCGATCTTTATTTTCAATGATGCTGTATTCAAGAAATTTCAGGAGCACCTTATCCCGGTACACGGCCACATGGTAAGACAGATCGGTGGATTGCTGGAGATCGTCGAAAAAGCGGATGATATCATTTTTGGATACCTCTTTCCCGTTGACGAGGATGCTGTTGCCATCGTTCAGTTCCAGTTCGGCCAGCATTTTTTTCCGCGCGAGTAAAATATCTTTTTTATCGATTTGATCGGTAGCAGAGAGTTCCAGGAAATGAAAGGGCGAGATATATTGCATAAAGCACAATATTACAACGCGGTTCCCGCATTGCCAATGGGGGGCCTTATTTAGGCGCTTTCTGGTAGATGCGCAGTGTCACCAGCCCGAAAATGATGTTGGGAATCCAAGCTGCCAGCAGGGGGTCAAGGCCTCCCTTGGTGGAGAATACCACCGAAAACCGGTCCATTACGACAAACAGGGCGGCCGACACCATGCCGAAAGCAAGGTAGAGACCGCTGCCGCCGCGTGTTTTTCGGCTGGACAAAACGGCGCCCAGCATCGTAAGGATGATAACGGAGAAGGGCGTGGCGATACGGCGATAGTACTCTACTTTGTAGGTATTGAGCCCCTCGGTGCCCCGTTGTTCTTCCAGCCGGACGAACTCGCGGAGGTCCGGCGAATTTAATTTGTCCTTCAGGTACTCATCCCTGCGCAGGTCTCTCGGGGTTATATTCATTTTGAGCGTGAGCTGGGGGATCTGTTTGACAGTTTCGTGAATGCCATCGATGCTGCGCTCGATGGCGTTTTGTACGACCCAGGTGTGTTTGGCGGTATCCCAGCGGATATAATCGCTGCGGAGATTGTAATACACCTGGTTGCCACGTATTTTGTTCATGAAAAAACCGTTGGATACTTTGGCGGCGGTATCATAGCCGCGTATGGCCACATAAGTATTGGGGTCGGACTTGAGGTAGAACGTAACGTTGTTGGACGGACCGGGGCTATAAGAGCTGTTGCGGTCGATATAGTTGATCTGGAATTCGCTGCGGATGGCGTTTCCCTTGGGGAATACGAACGCGTTGCAATAGGCCAGCACCAGCGCCAGCAATACGCCGCCGACAAAATACGGTCGCAGGAAGCGGTTGAAGCGGATGCCGTTGGCGAGGATGGCCACGATCTCCGATTTGGCGGCCAGCTTGGCGGTAAAGAAGATGACGGCGATAAATACCATCAGGGGGAAGATCATCGAAATGATAAAGGGAATAAAGCCTTTATAGTATTTATCGATGATTTGCGAGGTGGTAAGGCCGGAACGCACAAAATCGTCTGCTTTTTCGCTGCTGTCGATCACCACGGCGATTACCGTCAGGGCCAGGATAGTGAACAGGAAGGTGACAAAGAATTTCTTTAATATGTACCAGTCGAGAATTTTCATTACTAATTCGCTTCGATTTTCCGTGCGGGGGCAAAAATAGCTTAAAAATTGTTGTGGATAAGTTATAGAAAAAACCGTGTGGACGGGCGTTTTAATGAAAAGGAGCAAAAACTTTTTATATATTTGAGATTATGAACCCGAATCCGGCATGATGGAATACTACTACTCTGACGGCACAACAAAATACGGCCCTTATACCTTTGAAGAGTTGCAGGCGAAGCAATTGGCGCCCGCTACCCTGGTATGGCACGATAACCTGCCCGACTGGACGCGCGTAGTCGACCTGCCCGAGTTCAGGACCCGGGCAGAGCTTCCCAAAGCGCCGCCCCCCTTGCCCATGGCGGGCAGTATTGCCGCGGGCAGACCCAGCTTGCAGGAACCCGACGATAATTCTTTTTCCGGGCTTCTCCGGCGCTACCGCTGGCTGCTTGTATGGTGTTGCTTTCATGCCCTCGCCCTTATACTTTCCACCAATGAAGTGAAATATTTCAATTCGGCCGGTACTCCCAAGACCGATAAATTCTGGCCTTTTGTAAAATTCACCGAAGCCTATTTTACCAAAGTAAGTAAAGAAGGAGTAGAACCGGAAGTATGGCAAACCCAGATTAAGTTCAATGGATTATTTACCCAGTACGACTGGACGGAATTCAGCTTCTATGCCGGCAGCGCCTTATTCCTCGTCGTATTGATTTACGTGTACCGTAAAACCAGTTAGAGACGTTGTTGCAACAATTCCACCTTTTCTTTTTTCCAGCTCATAAAATCGCCGGCAAGAATATGCTTTCTTGCCTCTTCCACCAGCCATAAATAAAAAGCGAGGTTGTGCACGCTGGCGATGGTAAGCCCGAGAAACTCCTTGCTTTTGACAAGGTGCCGCAGGTAGGCCTTACTGTAATAGTTGCTCATTTCGCAGGGAATGGTATCGTCGATGGGAGAGAAGTCGTTTTCCCATTTCTTATTGTCGATATTGATAACGCCGCGGCCGGTAAAGAGCATGGCGTTGCGCCCGTTGCGGGTGGGCATGACGCAGTCGAACATATCCACCCCGAGGGCAATGTTTTCCAGTATATTCCAGGGCGTCCCCACGCCCATCAGGTAGCGGGGTTTGTCGACGGGCAGCAGGTCGCAGCAGCCGGCACAAAGCTCGTACATCATGGCTTCGGGCTCTCCTACGCTCAGGCCGCCGATGGCATTGCCGGGGGCGTTTTGAGCCGCGATAAACTCTGCCGAGGCCTTTCTTAAATCAGGAAACGTGCTTCCCTGCACGATGGGAAACAGGTTTTGGGTATAGCCGTATTTGCCGGGTGTGTCGTTGAACCGCGCGAAGCACCTGCCCAGCCAGCGGTGGGTAAGATCCATGCTTTTGCGGGCATATTCATAATCGCTCGGGTAGGGAGGGCATTCGTCAAACGCCATGATGATATCGCCGCCGATGCTGCGCTGGATGTCCATGACCTTTTCGGGGCTGAACAGGTGGCGGGAACCATCGATATGGCTTTGAAAGACGACCCCTTCTTCGGTTATCTTCCGCGTGCCGGAAAGGGAGAATACCTGGTAGCCCCCGCTGTCGGTGAGTATGGGCTTGTCCCAGCCCATAAAACGATGTAGCCCCCCGGCCGCTTCCAGCGTTTCCAGCCCCGGCCGCAGGTACAAATGATAGGTATTTCCCAGGATGATCCGGGCCCCGACATCGTCCGTCAGCTGCCGCTGCGATACGGCTTTTACGCTGCCCACCGTGCCCACAGGCATAAAAATAGGGGTTGGTATATCGCCGTGGTCGGTGCGTATGTTCCCTGCCCGCGCTTTGGTAGCCGTGTCGGTATGCTGTAAATCAAATTGTAATGTGGCCATAAAAGGGATGCAAGATAAGCTACTAAGGGCAAGCTTGTAGCCTGAAGCTTGGGGCTTGCGGCTAAATGTATTACTTTCGCAGCCACGCTATTAGGTCCCTAAACCATTTGATAACATGAATTTATTGGCGGAAGTGAAGCTACACTGGCGGCAGGCATTGTTTTTTGCCTTTGTGGCTGTCACCCTGGTGCAACTATGCTATTATTGGGGGTTCTTTCGCAGGCTTGCCTTCTACCAGCCCCGCCCGAAAGAACAATCCCAGCAACACCCTATCACCGTGATCGTATGCGCGCGTGACCAGGCCGACAACCTCATCGAGAAACTGCCGGGGGTGCTGGTGCAAACCTATCCCACCACGCACGAGGTGATCGTTGTAAACGATAACAGCGTCGACGAAACCAAGTACCTGCTGGACGAGCTTAAAAAGACCTTCCGCCACCTGCAGGCGGTCAATCTTGAGTACGAGGCCAAGCTGATTCCCGGCAAAAAGTACCCCCTGTCCATCGGTATTAAAGAAGCGCGCCATGAGGTGATACTGCTGACCGATGCGGACTGTGTGCCGGCCAGCGAGTTCTGGATGCAGAAAATGCAGGACGGCTATGATAAGGGCATCGAAGTGGTGCTCGGCTATGGGGCCTATAACAAAAAACCGGGTGTGCTGAATAAACTGATACGTTTTGAAACCTTTCATTCTGCCCTGCAATACCTCTCCTATGCGCTGGCGGGTACGCCTTATATGGGGGTGGGGCGCAATTTATCGTACACCAAAAAACTGTTTTTCCAGAATAAAGGCTTTTCGGCGCTCGGCCGCGTGCCCGGCGGCGACGACGACCTGTTTATCAACATGGTGGCCACCAAAGAAAATACCAACGTGGTCATCGACCCCGAAGCATTTACCTTATCGGAGCCCAAAAAGAACTGGCGGGAATGGATGCGGCAAAAATCAAGGCATTATGCCACCGGCAAATTTTATAAAGGAAAGCACCGGTTCCTGCTCGGCCTCTATTCCATTTCGCATTTTCTTTTTTACCCGCTTTTCGTGGCCGCCCTGCTGGTGTACGACTGGCGTATGGTGCTTGCCTTTTTCCTGCTCCGCTTTCTCTCGCAGGCCCTGATCTACTACAAAGGGATGGACAGGCTACAGGAAAAAGATTTATGGCGCTGGTGGTGGCTGCTGGATATATGGATGTTCCTGTATTACCTCATCTTTGCACCTGCATTATGGAAAAAGCCCCGGCAAACCTGGAATTAATCCTGCAATATTTTACGGAGTTCACCCCGCAGCAGCTGGCACAATTGGGGGCGCTGGAAGCGTTGTACAGGGAATGGAACGAAAAGATCAATGTCATTTCGCGCAAGGACATCGACGGCCTGTATGAAAAGCATGTGCTTCATTCGCTCAGCATCGCGGCGGCGTTTGAGTTCCAGCCCGGCGATGAGGTGATGGACCTCGGCACGGGAGGAGGTTTTCCCGGTATCCCGCTGGCTATTCTTTTCCCCGAAACAAAATTCCACCTGGTAGACAGTATCAATAAAAAACTGAAAGTAGTACAGGAAGTAGCGGCCGCCGCCGGTCTTACCAATGTCAGCACCGAGCATACCCGGGCGGAGGATATAAAAAACAGGAAATTCGACACGGTGGTATCGCGGGCCGTGGCCCCGCTGGGGGATTTATGGCGCTGGTCCAAACCCCTGATCCGCAAACGCAAACTGCCCGTGGAGGGCGCTCCCGTTGGGAGCGCTCCCAACGGGCTGATTTGCCTGAAAGGCGGTGACCTGGTGCAGGAGATTGCCGATAGCCGCTGCCGCCCACGGCAGGTAGAGCTGTACAAGATTTTTCCCGAAGAGTTTTTCAGGGAGAAATCCTTATTATATATTAACTTGTAATATTACCACTTTGTAGTATTGTTCACTATTGGAAATACACTCACCTTTGCAATATGTCTATAACCGTTTGCATCGTCGATGATAACAAGGATATTCGTTCTGCCCTTGAGCAGATCATCTATATGTCAGAAGGCTATAAGATGCTCGGCAGCTTTCCCTCCGCCGAAGACGCCATCGAAAAAATACCTTCTTTAAAACCACAGGTGGTGCTGATGGATATTAATCTTGGCGGCATGAGCGGTATTGAATGCGTACGCAGACTGAAACCGGTCAACCAGGATATTTTGTACATGATGTGTACCGTGTATGAAGAAGACGAAAAAATATTTGAAGCATTGCGCGCCGGCGCCAGTGGTTATATTCTCAAAAAGACGGCTCCCGGCAAACTGCTCGACGCCATCAAGGAATTAAGCGAGGGCGGTGCGCCCATGAGCAGCCAGATAGCCCGCAAGGTCGTAGCCGCTTTCAGTAAGGCAAAACCCGTTTCGGAAGATGCCAGCGCCCTCGATGATATCGGTACGCTGTCCAACCGCGAAAAAGAAATACTCGAATTATTATCCAAAGGCATGCTCTATAAGGAAATTGCCGCCAGTCTCTATATCAGCCCCGAAACGGTACGCAAACATGTATATCATATTTATGAAAAATTACATGTAAACAACCGGGTCGAAGCAGTCAACAAATACTACGGCCGCTAGCCGAAAATTCATCACTTGCAGAATTCCTGTATATTTACTAAACGTTTCCCTCTATAAATACCACTAAAGTGGTATAGGGTTTTAACCTTAACCTATCTAATTTTGGTAATAGAGTGGGATGCTTCAGAACCAAATACCGATTGATCATTAAAACCTTACCTCATCGGGACTATAACCTTGACGAACAAAGCTTCACTTAGTGTCCTGAGCAACTTACTAAGGCAACAAAGCCCCCCGTTCAGACGGGGGGCTTTTTGATGAATGCTTTGACCGGTTCAGTATGTTATCGTCACCATTTCATTTCTAATTTATTGTCTCTCCGGTTGATCTCCGCGAGGCGTTGGCTCGGATCTATCTCTACTGCAATAATATCGGTGATTCGGTGGGTTGTTTCGACGGTGTAGGTGGACTGTGTCCATTTCCATGCATCGTACACGATGGTGGGAATGGCAGGGTCTTCCGGTGGTTTGGCGCCAAACATCAGGTACATAGGTACGTAATGAAGCTCTTTGCTGCCGTTTTTAAAAGTGAGCTGCAAATCGATGGGCATGGGCATTTTTCCACGGTTGATAAGACGGATTTTTGTTTTGCCGCCTTCTTCCCAGAGGCTGTCGATGCCATAGTCGATTGTTTTGGTGGTATTGACCCAGTATTCACGGTACCAGTCCAGTTTCATATTGCTTACTTTTTCGGCTACCTGGATAAAGTCGTTTACGTTGGGATGTTTAAAATGCCAGAGGCGGTAATATTCCAGCAATATTTTATCCCTTGCGTTTTCACCCACGATATAACCAAGCTGCTCCATAAAGGTGGCTCCTTTTGAATAAGCGGCCTGGCTATAGGCATAATTGGTTTCATAATGATCGGAATGGGTGCTCATGGGTTCTTCCAACCCGCTTTTGGCAAGGTTGAAATAGCCGCGGTAAGCCTCCGAATGGGCATTGGTTTTTGCATTGGCCAATGCGAGCGAGTCCATCACCGTTTTCAACCTGCCCGGCGCCGCCATTTCTTCCAATGTCCATTTGTTTTTGGTGAATGTTTGATAATACTGTGTCACCAGTGCCTCGGCCCAGGTAGTGAACCCTTCATCCATCCAGGGGTATTCCGATTCATTGGTGCCCATCATCATCTGGTACCAGCTGTGCATCCATTCGTGAAACGCTGTTCCGAGACTCGGACCGTTTATCAGCGTTGCCATCGGGT
>DASYCT010000241.1:0-3668 GCA_036500065.1 Chitinophagaceae bacterium
ATTTATCTTGGCTGAAATTGAGGTGTATCTGGTGCACCAACTGGCGCAATTGTTTCTTGTGATCGCGCTTATCTTCTTTTACCAGCAGTTCGAGCTGGTTGCCGAGGTCTTCGAGCAACTGGTTTTTTTGTATCACGTGGAGCGTATAGCTGGTAAGACCTTTCTTTTTTTCTTCCAGTTCCTGCGTAAGACGGTCTTCCAGCAATTGTTTGTTCTTCAAATCGGTTTGCATCAGTTCCTGCCGGGTTTCGTAGATATGCAGCTTCTGTTCGTTCAGCACCCGGTCATTGATGATCTTCAGGCGCTGGCGGCTGATGATCACCCAACCCAATACCGTCAGCAGCACGATGACGATGACAACGGATATGGTGACAATAGTGGTTATCTTCCGTTCGTTTTCCAACTGCAGGATTTCATCGTTCTTTTTGCCGATGTCAAACAATACGTTGAGAAAGGCGGTCTGCCGGTTGTTTTCCTTTGAGTAAATGGCAATGGTCGAATGGCGCGAAAGCTCGAGGTAATGATAGGCGCTGTCGTTTTGGTGCATCAGGTTCCAGGTCTTGCCCAGGTCGCGGTATGCCGCTCCTTCTTCATATTGATCATTGGTGCTTTTTGCCAGGGACAGCGCTTTCCCGGTTTGTACCAGCGCTTCCTTGTAGTGGCCGGTCTTGCGGTAAATGTCACCCAGGTTGTTGAGGACTTCGATGCTGGCCACTTTTTCATCGGTTTGCTGGTAAAAGGCCAGTGAATTGCTGAAATAATACCAGGCGGAATCATAGCGTTCGAGGTCTTCGAAGATGCTGCCCATGTTTTCATAAATCTTTGCAATGCCCTGCTTTTTTGAAATCCGGCTGTATTGGAGCAGCGCCATGCGCTGGAAATAAAAAGCACTGTCGTAGCGCTGCTGCTTTTCGTAGAGGTGACCGATTTTTCCATAGGTATCCGCCACGCCTTCATTGTCGCCGTTGTGTTCATAAATAGAAAGGGCTTCATCGTATTGCCGGCGGGCCACCGGCAACTGGCGGTTGTAGTAATAAAGGATACCCATATCGTTGAGGTTGCGGGCCACCTGTTCGGCCGCTCCTTTTTCGCGGAATATCTTATCGGCCTGCAAATGATAATCGAGCGCCTGCGGGTAATTGCCGAGGTAATAACAGATCTGTCCCATTTGCCGCAGGCAAATGGCCATCGTGAGCTGATCTTTTTTTCCAATCGACTTGCTGTACATTTCCCGGAGCAACACAAAGGCGGAGTCGGGAAACTGCTGGCTAAGCTGTTGGGTATATTTCAATTCTGCATTATCATTTTCCTGGGCGGCGACAGGAGAGGCCGTTAGGAAAATACTATAAACAAGAAAGATAGTTGACCGGTATAAAAACTTCATAATCATTAATAACACTGCCTTTACCGGGGCAAAGGAATGGTTTTAATGTTATGTAATAGTTAAGAAAGCCGGAAAAGAAGCCCTGCTTTTTCCTAACTTTACCCATTCGGTCCCATCGAGCCTTTTCCTTTCCTTTACTTCTTGCCATTTGACCTTAGCTGTTCATTTATCAAAATAAACTGACTGTAAGACCGTTGCCCGGAGAAAATATATATGATGAAAAGGAATTGCTGGATCGCCTGCGGCAGGGTGAGCAACAGGCATTTACGCAATTGTATCACCTGTACAGCGAACGCTTGTACGGCAATCTCCTGAAGCTCGTGAAATCACCCGCCGTGGCGGAGGAAATACTGCAGGATATTTTCATACGCATCTGGGAAAAGCGGCAGACGATCGATATCCATACCAGTTTCCGGTCTTATCTTTTTCGTATCGGGGAAAACAAAGTGATTGATTTTTACCGCAGGGCGCGGAGGGATAAGGACCTGTATGCTTATATAAAGGCCGCGGCCACGGAGCAATATACCCATATCGAAGAAAGCCTGCTGAGCCGTGAAAATGCGGAGCTGCTGCAAACGGCCATCGGGGCGCTGCCCCCGCAGCGCAGGCAGGTGTTCGAACTGTGTAAGCTGCAGGGCAAAAGCTACCAGGAGGTAAGTGGGTTGCTGAACATCTCCGTCTCCACCATCAATGACCATATTGTAAAAGCCACCCGCAGCATCCGGCAACATATCTGGTCCCGTCACGGGACGGCCGGCGCGTTATTGCTGCTGGCCGCCCTGAAAGCGCTTTCTTAAAAAATAGTTCCGGGAAGAGCAGATGATCCATTGCTGCCAAACGTCATAGCTCCAAACAAACCATTTGGAACCATCCTTACTTGCCGAACTTTTCAGGAAATACATTAATAATACCTGCACACCGGAGGAGGTAGACCAGCTGATGGTCTTTCTCGAAAAAGAGAATGCTTCCCCCGACCGGGATGGATTGCTGCGCGGCCCCCTGCTGGAAGGCCTGGAGCCCGCAGGTTACAGCGACCCGGTATTGCAGCAGCAACTGGAAAACCGGTTGCAGCATATCCTGCAGCATATCACCCCGCAGGAGCTTCCCAAAGCCAGGGTAGTAAGCCTGTCCCGCAGAAGGGTAGCCGCCGCGGCGGCCATCGTTCTACTCCTGCTGGGCGGGGCGCTGTATTACTGGTTCAACCGGCCTGTGCAAACCCCTGTCATCGCGCGTTCTGCAAAGCCCGCCGACGATGTGGCCCCGGGTGGCAACAAGGCGGTGCTCACCCTGGGGAACGGCCGACGGGTGGCATTGGATACTGCCGTCAACGGCGAGGTGGCCATAGAAGGTAGTTCTGCGATTAATAAACAGGACGGCCAACTGCTGTATAAAGCAGGGTCAGGGGACCGTGTCGTTCCCGTGTACAATACCATGACCACGCCCAATGGAGGCCAATACCGGTTGCGCCTGTCCGATGGCACGATGGTTTGGCTCAATGCAGCTTCTTCCATTCACTACCCCACGGTGTTCAGCGGCCGGGAAAGAAAGGTGAGCATTACCGGCGAAGCCTATTTTGAAGTAGCCAAAAATGCCGCGATGCCCTTTATCGTGCAGGTGGACGACCGTGAGCAGGTAGAGGTGTTGGGAACGCATTTCAATATCAACGCTTACGACGATGAGCCTTCGCTTAATACAACACTGCTCGAAGGGCGCGTGAGCATAACCCGTCCAGCGAACAACGGCCAACGGCCAACGATTCTCTCCCCCGGCCAGCAGTCCCAACTAGCGACGGGTACTGAACATTTTCAACTATCCGCCAGCGTGGACACTGCGCAGGTGATGGCCTGGAAGAACAATCTTTTCCGTTTCGACAGCGCCGATTTAAAGAAAGTAATGCGGCAACTGGCCCGCTGGTACAATGTGGAAGTAGTGTTTGAAAAAGACGCCCCGGTGTCGGAAGTGTTTTTTGGTGAAATGCAGCGGAGCCTCAACCTGTCGCAGGTGCTCAACGGGCTTGGCGGGATGGGAGTGAATTTCAGGATCGAGGGAAGGAAGCTGATGGTGACAAGGTAGAAGAGAGTAATTATAAAATAATGGGCTGGCGGAATAAAAAAACCGGAAGTGGTGGAACACCTCCGGTGACAATTTCGGCCGGCTTATAAAAAGGTCTCAGCAAGACTGCTTCTTATTCATCAAACCAAAACTGTTACAAAAGTATGCATTTTAACGCTCTTTGTGACCGGGCTGCCGTTGCCCCGCCCCTGTTGCAGGATCTGCCTGCCGG
>DASYCT010000242.1:0-5047 GCA_036500065.1 Chitinophagaceae bacterium
GCATTTAAAAACAGTCTTGCTGCCGATGAGGTGGCTTCGGCCATCAGGGAAGGGCTGGATAAAAGCCGGCTCCGTTGTACTACGGTATCTTTTCCCGTTGCCGACGGAGGCGATGGCACCCGTGCGCTGCTGCTGAAAAAACTGGGAGGGATAGACCTGGTGACAGCAGTACATGATGCCCTGGGGCGGCCGGTAAACGCTTCAATGGGGTTTATAGATAATGGCGATACGGCAGTAATAGAAATGGCCGATGCGTCCGGTCTGCGATTGTTGAAAAAGAATGAACTGGACCCCTTAAAAGCAGTATCATTTGGTACAGGAGAACAGGTTAAACGGGCGCTGGACCACAAGGTGAAAAAAATCATTCTTGCTATGGGAGGCTCGGCAACTGTTGACGGCGGTACCGGTATATTAAGCGCACTGGGTATACGCTTTTTAAATGCCGATGGTCGTGAGTTGGCCGTTTTACCCCGCGACCTTGTACATCTTGATCATATTGATCTGTCGGGTTTGGACCAACGGATATTTGCCTGCGAAGTAATCGTTCTCTGCGATGTCGATAATACCCTGTTGGGAGCAAATGGCGCCGCTGCCGTTTTTGGGCCACAGAAAGGAGCTTCGCCGGATGATGTAATCCGACTGGAACAGGCGCTTACGCGATTCTCCGCCGTTGCTTCCGGCACGTCAGGTATCGCTATTGCACAACTGAAACATGGCGGCACTGCGGGAGGCGCAGCAGCAGGACTATATGCTTTTATCAAGGCATCCTTTGTGAACGGAATTGATTATTTCCTGGATCTGACCGGTTTTGATAAGGCGCTCGGCACAAGCGATATAGTGATAACAGGAGAGGGGAGCGTCGATGAGCAAACCCTCCAGGGCAAAGGCCCTTATGGAGTTGCCGCAAGAGCTAAGCAAAAAGGGATTCCTGTTATTGCGATGGCAGGCAGCGTCCCCCTGGCTGAAAACAGCCGGTTAAGCGAATACTTTGACGTGTTGTTATCGATTGGTCATGAACCTGCCTCAATGGAAGCAGCCCTTCGCGACACAAGAGAAAACCTGGTGCGTGTTTCCCGGCAGTTGGGCAACCTGCTTTTACATTTTCACATTACATCTTAGTGCTGATTTACAAGGCATTAGAAACACGTATTTTTCCTAACCTATAAATACTGCCCCGGAGGGCTTTCATTTTTCGGAAATTGTTTTTAACTTGTACCCGAATTACTCCATTTTCTGTGATTATACCTACCTGAAACTTCTCTTTTCTCCGAAAGACCGTATTTAAACACATCCATGACTCTTGTGGCAAACCGGAACATGTTATCCATGTTTCTGAATCACAAAAAATGTCCCCCCATGGAAATTGTGTTAATCTGCGTTCTGGTCTTTGGTACCATCTTCCTGTACAGCTTACTACAGGAGCCTTTTGGACGGTTTATGCAACGTCGCCGTTACAAGACCTTTCTGAAGCTGGAAGAATATTATCATGCTATCGTCGTCGCTCATCTGCCTTATTTCAGGCGTCTTACCCAGGGCGAACAACATAAATTATTATTCAGGACCTATCTTATCAACCGTTCCAAGAAATTTCACTACGTAGGCATCGAAAAGAAAGAAGAAATGCCGGTATTGATCAGCGCAGTGGCTGCTCAACTGACCCTGGGCCTCGATAAATTTTCCCTTAACTATTTCCGCGACGTATTTGTACTGCAGCACGATTACCATTATGGCTATTATTCGCTGCCTTTTATGGGGCATGTCGACAGTACCGGCATCTACCTGAGCTGGGATAATTTCCTGACAGGCATCCATCGCTCCGCGGATAACAGCAACGTAGGGCTGCACGAAATGGCGCATGCACTTACTTATGTAAACTTTATTGTAAAAACAGAAGAGGATAAACATTTTAAGAAAGAATTCAAGAACTTCTCCAAAGTGGCCCGCCCCATTTTTCAAAGCATGCAACAGGGCGAGCGCAATCTCCTGGGCGATTACGCCGCTACCAACTACCACGAGTTTTGGGCAGTGAGCGTAGAGACCTTTTTCGAAAATCCCTTCCGCCTTAAATACGAATTGCCGGAACTGTACGAAGCAATGGTAAAGCTGCTGAAGCAGGACCCTTACGAGATCATTGCCAACAGGAGAATGGCAGTTGCGTAGGAAATAAGAATTATCTACTCAGTATTCGCTTAAACCGTTGCACATCCGCATCGGCCTGTACAGGTGTGTTATCGACTAAAAGATTCACCAGTTGCCGGGCAAAATAAGGAGCCAGCGAACAGCCTTTTGTCCCCATGCCATTAAAGATGCCTACAGCAGGGTGCAGGGGATGCAGCCCTATAAAAGGCCGGCGCTCAAGGGTAGCGGGCCGCAATGCCGCCAGGTGGTCCACAATAGCAAAGGGGTCCTTCACCGTAAGCTGCAGCCAGTTGCGGGCAAACTGGTAAAACCCGGGCGTTGGTTCCGTATCCTCAAACTCCCACAGGTAGGTAGAACCAAGCCAGAAAATATTCTCTTTCCAGGGTACCAGGCTATAGCCCTTTTTGATAATCTGTCCATCGGGCAGACCGGGAATTTCCACCAGCAATGCCTCCCCTTTATTGGCACCGTACGGCAGGCGATCAAAAAAAGGATTGGTAAAACCAGCTACGCCATCGCAAAAAATAATCTTACGGGTGTTGATGTCACGGTATTGAATCCCATCGTCTTTTACCACGAGTTCCCCGATCTCAAAGGTTTCTTCGAGCAGTTGGTCCTTTTCCAGCAGGCGGTTGCGCCAGGCAGGAAGCAGTAAGGCAAGATCGATCCAGTAGCAGGGATGGATGATGCCATAACCAAAATCATAGTATAACAAGTCGAGCTTATCGTTTTCATCCGTGGGCAGCGCCAGGTATTGCCGGTCTTTTTCATACCGATCGATAAAAGACAGCCGCATCTGTGGGGTGCTGAAACAATCGATAATATCTTTTTGAGCGATGCAGTCGATTTGCAAATCCCTTCCAATGGATTGATAGGCTTCCCAGGCAAAGGGCATCAGTTCGTCGATCATCCATGTCTTTACAATGCGCCTCCCGGTGACCGGGTTGATGACGCCCGAGGCTACTTTGGACGCGGAGCGTGGATGAGCGGCGTCTATCACCAGTACCGACCGCCCGGCCTTTTGCAATTCCCAGCTAAGAAAGGTCCCCGAAATACCCTGCCCGATAAGAAGATAATCAACTTGCATGCGGCAAAAATAAGGGATAGGTGCTCACTGCTCCACGTTTACCCGTACGCCTTCCGAATGCGAGGCAAATTCCGGTGCGTACATGCACTGGATAGTAGTAATGCCGTTGCTAAAATTACCGGCATGGGTTACGAACAGCGTGTATTCAAATACATAGGTGCCTTTGGGAAGCTGCCCAAAGAAAAAGCTGGTGCTGGCGTCTTTGGTGCTCTCATAATAGCCAAGGCCATCCTGCCATTTGTACCCGCTCAATACATTCACCGGTTCCATGCACGATGCGCGCATGTCTTTCATGTGCACGTATTCCATCGTGCGGTCCACGCGCAGTTCGATGCGTACTTTTATTTTATCGCCGACTTTCAGGTAGCCGTTTTCAGCAATGGGTTCCAGCACAGGTCCACGATCGGTATTGCGTTCTACAAACAGTTTTTTGTCCAGTTTCAGCGGTGTGGCGGCGGGGGTAATCCTGTCCATCCGTTCGAAATACTGCCAGTAAACCGCTCCCCAACTGCTCTGGGAGGGCGTTGCGCCGGTGGGGCTCGCTACCCGGACACTGATATCGCCCATAGAAGGATTGACAAAGGGCCCCTCAAAGCTCTTTTTAAAATAACCGGTGCCTGCTTCTGCCTGTTCCGTGCTGCTAACGGTCTTATCCCCCAGTTTTATCGAGACTTCGGGGGTATTGTTCAGCCAGTCGCTTCCCTGCAACAGGAGCGCGTAACAGGCTTCCGCGGTGGCCCGGGTGGTACCCCAGTCCTGCACCTGTTTTTGCTTCAGCAGCCAGGTCTTTAAATCATCGATTGTTTTATTGTCCTTACCTATTTCGCTGAATGCTTCTATGAGCAGCGACTGGGTTTCAATGGGAGCCTGTTGCCAGTAGTAACCAGCTATATTGTCTTTCCAGTACATGCCCGTCTCTTCGTTGATGGTAGCGTTTTCTTTGAGTGATTTAAGAATATCCTTTGCAGTTTGAATGTCGCCGGTGCGGAACAGCGAGAGGGCGATCATGCCCTGCATGTATTTGCTTTGCTGCAACCAGTACTGCCGGCTTTGTTTACGGTAGTAATTGATGGCGGTGAAGGAGGCGCCGGGAATATCGTATTCATTGAATAGGCTTCGCAGGTAGAGGTATTGTATTTGTGTATTGCCGAGGTTGTTTTGATCCAGCTTTACCTTGTGTCGGACGAGGTAATCATAATCTTCCTTGATCCGCAGGTCAGCATAAGCGATGGCCTTCTTGATCATATCTTTCCAGTCGTCCTGTTGCCTGCCCAACGCATGTAGTTTTTTAAGATGACCGATGCCGCTGAGGATGTATTGGGTTATATAGCGGTCATCAGGGCCGCCTTTAAACCAAACAAAACCACCGGAAGGCTGCTGCAGTTGTTTTAGTTTTTCAAAAGCAGCAGAGAGATTTTCTTTCATACGCACCATATCAAACAGCAGGGCAATGTTCTTTTTTTGCTGCGCTTCCGTTTTTGCTTCCAGCACCCACGGCGTTTCTTCCAGCAGCGCGGATTTTAGTTCCTCGTTTTTTTGAAGATTCGACAGGAGTGCAGTGGTATCGCTCGTATTCCACTTGCTTACGATGGCCTGCAGTTTGGGCGAGGAACCGGCAATCATGGACGCCAGCGAATTGGCATAATAGCGATTGAAGGTCTGTTCGGCGCACTCGTAGGGATAATCGGCCAGGTAAGGCAGCGCCTGTACGGCATACCAGGCAGGGTTGCTGGTGAACTCGATGGTAAGCGCATGCTGTTGCAGCGTCTCGCTGCTGCCGCTTTGTAGTAGCTTTTCAAATTTGAAGTTCCTGCTGCCGTT
>DASYCT010000243.1:0-4998 GCA_036500065.1 Chitinophagaceae bacterium
CACTCCTTTTTAAACAGGGATACTCATGAAGTTTTATAACCTTCTTATTAAATACCGCCTTTATATGGGCGTAGCGCTGGTAGCCTTGGGCGTTGTCGTCACCGTTTGGGGCCATAGCTTCTGGGCCGCCTTCCCCGCTTACCTTATCGGCGTCATCCTCATTTTCGGGCATTTCTTTTTCGGCCCCCTGCGCCTGATACAGGAATACATGGAAAGCGGCGATATGGAAGGAGCGGAAAGGGTGCTGGCATCGATCCAGTTTCCCCGCCTGCTCTACAAACCCATCCGTTCGGTCTATTTTACCCTCAAGGGCAATATCGCCATGATGAAACAGGATTTCGATGGGGCTGAACTAAATATGAAAAAAGGCCTCGACCTGGGCATGCCGATGAAGGAAGCCGAAGGCGCCAGCCTGTTGCAAATGGGCATGCTGAACATGCAAAAGAACGATATCCGCCAGGCAGAAAAATACATTCGCTCGGCCCTCCAAAAGGGACTGCCGGATAAAGAAAACCAGGCGGCGGCCTACCTGCAGATGTGTAGCATCATGATGACAAAACGGGAGTTCCGGGCAGCTAAAGATTTTTTCCGCAAGGCAAAAGCGCTAAAAGCTACCACCCCGCAGATAGTCGCCCAGATCAAAGAAGTAGAAAAGTATATCACACGTATACCGGGGTAAGACCTATTCAATCACCAGCTTTACCAGCTTTTCTTCACGGGGGGCTTTATTTTCCCATTGCCGGACATGGCTAAACCGAAGGATGGCTTCACCCTTCTTCAAAGCAGTTACGGTAAACTGTTCCATGCTGCTGCCGCCCAGGTTACCGCCGGCAACAGGTTCTTCGGCCATTGCTTTTTCTACGTTGGCCGTTTTCTGATCGCTGTTTTCATATATCCATTCATAACCGGCCGTAGCAAGCCCCCGGAGCCGGACCACATGCTGGTCGCCCTGTTTCAATTTCACTATTTCCATCGGGTTGGTAACCACTGGCGTTGATTTTACTATAAAGTAAAGGTACGCCCATAAAAAACCATACCCGGGGAAATATCCCGCCCCGGGCAATAGCACATTATTCTACATTGCGTATGGTCCAGAAATCATCGCAAAGGCTGGAATTGGTGATATAGGCATAGGGCATCCAGAAATAACCTTTAACACCCCAGCCTGGTCCCCATGAATTGCGTATGAGAAACGCCTGTTTTTTATCATCGTACCCGACTCCCATCACGGCATGGCCGCCGACTGTCTTCTCGGAAGCGGCCGGCATCGGCATAACACCGCTTTTGGCTACTGCGGCAGTCATAAAGCTTTCATACACCGTAAAACCGAACACAAACGGGTAGCCCTCACCCAGGCAGCCTTTTAAAATAGTAAGTGCATTGGTAAGACGCTGGTAAGAAGTGATCTGGTTTTTCAGTGCTTCAGTGTAAGCAGCGGCCGCCGGTTTTTTGGTGTACTGGGCGGTATTGTAAGGCCATGTTTTCTCCGTACATACACCTTGTTTGTTAAGCGTCTTGATACCGTCGCGTATCTGGGCGCCGCTATCGGAATTGACGGTCTTTAATATGACCCGTTCATTGTAGTAAATGAAAAGACGCGAGGGCATAAAATCCTTTATCTTTTGTTTTATCTGCCCAAATTCAAAGGCGCCACCGAGGGCATTGGCGGTGCAACTACCGAGGTCACCCTGGTCATATACCGGCGGGCAACCGCTCCGCAAATCGACACTGGCCGGTAATGATCGCAGCACTTTTAGCGGGGCTGCATACAGGAAATCCCTTGCATCGGGTAAATCGGGTAACCACCCGAGTGAATAACTCTTTGCCATAACAGTTTAAGATTTAATGATTAGAGAAGTCAATAGCGGGAATAGCCACACTATTATCCTTCTAAAGTTAGGCAGGGGGAGTAAGGGTTCCTATACCACTAACCGGGCATATTATAAACTTCACATTGGGGAGGCGGAAATCCTGCCGGGGAAATCCTTTAGCACACCGTTGGTGCTTTCCTTGAGGCGGGAAAGAGAGAAAATGGTTTTCTCGATGTACTCGACGATACCGAGTTTCAATATAGAGGAAGTGATGGTAAGTTCGAGGTTGCTGGAAAAGAAAATAACGGGAGGGGGGCTGGGCATTTGTTTCAAATGCTTCAATATATCATAGCCGTTGATGACGCCTTCCAGGTGATAATCCAGTATCACGAGATCAGGCTGTATCGTCAAACCGGACAATTCGGAAAGAAAGCTTTCGCCTTTGCTAAAGACCTGTATATCCTGGCTGATGCTTTCCAGTTGCTTCAGGATAAGCGTTTGGTAAACGGGGTTATCTTCTACGAGGAATATTTTGGGTTGTGCGGTGTACATGAGACTTCAAGATTGAATAGAGACTAACACAATAACGTTGCCAGAGAGAATCATATTGTAAAAACTTGTCAATCAATGCAAATCCCTGGCTGGCCCTGTTTCCTGCTCCCAACGGTGGAAAAACCCGTCCCGCGGCGGGAATGATTATAAGGAAAAATCGACTTTCAGCTCTTCCATACAGGCGGCTATGACCTCGCTGATTTTTTGTACCAGGGGGGCCAGCGCGGCGGTATCCTGCTGCTGTTTGCCGTTCTGCTCGACCGTACGTATATCATCTTTCAGGCTGGCAATGCCCATGGAATCGACGGTCGATTTCAGCTTATGGGCCAGTTTACCGACACGCTCCCATTGCTGGTCCCGCACGGCCTGTCGCAGTTCCTCCAATCCCGGGGGTACTGTTTCGATAAAAAGCTCTACCATTTTTTTTATAAATCCTTCATCGCCGCCCGATACGGAGCGGACCATGCCAAGATCATATAAGCGGGTGGGGGTGGCATTTCCCGGGGCGGGGTTGCCGACGGTCAATGATTCAGTATTGTTTTCCATGTTGACTGATTGTAGGTTTCGTTGTATTACGGTAAAAAGTTGTTCCTCGGAAAATGGCTTTGACAGGTAATCGTTCATTCCCGCCCGCATGTATTTTTCACTGTCTCCCTTGAGCGCATTGGCCGTAAGGGCGATAATGGGGATGGATGCTTTGCGGGCATCGCCCAGCCTGCGAATATGCCGCGTGGCTTCGATGCCATCCATTTCGGGCATCTGTATGTCCATTAATATCAAATCAAAATCTTCCTGTTGCAGCGCCTGCAAGGCCTTTCGCCCGTTGTCGACTACCACTACCCGGAAGCCCCATGATTCCATAATATGCCGGGCGAGAAACTGGTTCAGCTCCACGTCTTCGGCTACCAGGATGCGTTTGGCTCCCAAACTGGTATAGTTGATCACCGCCGGCGGGGCCGGGGCCACGAGGTCGGACTGGCAATGTTTGTAAGGAATAATAAACCGAAAAAGGGTGCCCTTGCCCAGCTCGCTTTCCACCCAGAGTTCGCCGCCCTGCATTTCAATCAGGTTTTTGCAGATGGACAGCCCCAGCCCGGTGCCCCCGTATTTACGGGTAGTATCCGTATTGGCCTGTACGAAGGGATTGAAAATGATGTTTATCTTTTCTTCCGAAATGCCGATGCCGCTGTCTTCGATGGCAAACTCGATGGCCACCCATTCTCCTTTGTCGAACTTAACGCCCGAGGTCATGTGCACAAGACCTTTTTCGGTAAACTTGAGCGCGTTGCCCAGGAAATTATTGAGTACCTGCACCAGGCGATAGGGATCGCCGATTACGTGCAAATCGGGTGGTAACTGATTATGGTAGGATAAGCGGATGTCTTTTTCTTCGGCTTTATACGTAAAGGACTGGATGGTGTCGGTTATTTTTTCTGAAACGCTGAACGGGATTTCTTCCAGTTCTATTTTTCCCGCCTCTATCTTTTCCAAATCGAGAATATCATTGACGATGCGCAGCAGGTTCTGGGCAGAATCCTGTATAAGCTGCAGGTAGTTGCGCTGCTGCGTGTCAAGCGCCGTTTTGGCCATCAGCCCGGCAATGCCCATGATACCGTTCATGGGCGTGCGTATTTCATGGCTCATATTGGCAAGGAAGGTTTCCTTGGCTTTGGATGCTTCTTCGGTGAGCCGCTTGGTGTGCATCAGTTCCTGTTCCGCCAGGATGCGCTCGGTGATATCCTGCGAGAACCCGATAATATATGGATCGTTGCCGGGCTCTTCCACTTTGTAATTCTGGTACAGCAGGTACAGTTTTTTCCCGGCTTTGCTAATCACGCTGAACACGCCCTCCGCCCGGCCATTTTTGATGATAATATCCAGGTAATTGCTGGCAAAAAGGGGCCGCATTTCCTTTGGAACGAAATCCGCAATATTCTTTCCCACCATTTCCTCCGCGCTGTATTGCAGGGCGGATTGAATGGCGGGATTAACGGATAAAAGAATGCCGGTAAGATCGTGTGTGCATATCAGCGCCTGGCTGTAATTGAAGAGATCGCGGTAGCGCTTCTCGCTTTTCTCGCGCTCTTCTTCCATGTCTTTTAAAAAGGTAATATCGGCATGGGTGCCGATTATCTTAAGGGGCTTGCCATCGGCAGCGGCTTCCACCACGACCCCCCGGTCCAGCACCCATTTGATGCTACCATCGCGGTGGAGCATCCTGTATTCGTTGGAATGATGATAGATACTGCCTTCCCGGTATTTGTGGTCGTTTTCCTCTAAAATCCAGAAGTCGTCTTTATATATCCTGCTCCACCAGAGGGCGGGCGGATCTTCCAGTTCTTCGAGGGAATAACCGAGCAGTTCAAATTCCTTTTGAGAGAAATAGGTTTTGCCGGTCCTGAAATCGTGTTCCCAGACATTGTCCCCTATCTTTTCCAGCGTAGTCCAGAGTTTCAACATTTTCTCATGCGGCAAAGCAGGCCCTTCCGTCGCCATCCCGCTGACAAAGGCAACCAGCTCGTTTTGTTCCGGCCCGGTTATGCTTTGCTGTTTGAGCAACAGGATCTCCTTTCCCGCAAGGGCAAGTTCGTCGGCTTTTTGCTGAAGAGCACGCTCCGCCAGAACGCGTGCGACG
>DASYCT010000244.1:0-23367 GCA_036500065.1 Chitinophagaceae bacterium
TACTCGGCCCGGGCATCCAGCGCGGCAGTGGGCTCGTCCAATATGAGCAATTGCGTTTCTTTCATATATGCCCTTGCCAGCGCCACCTTTTGCCATTCGCCGCCCGATAGCTCGATGCCCTCGTTGAAGCGGCGGCCAAGCGCCTGGTCGTAGCTGTTAGGCAACCGTGCCGCCAGTTCATCGGCCAGGCTTTTTTGCGCAGCATTTATAACAAGGGACCTGTTGGTCAGTTCCTTTATATTGCCGACACCGATATTTTGTGCGAATGTCATCTGGTAGCGGAGGAAGTCCTGGAAAATAACCCCGATATGCATACGGAGATCGCCTATATCGTATTCTTTCAGGTCAATGCCGTCCAGCAGGATGCGGCCCTCGGTAGGGTCGTACAGGCGGGCCAGTAGTTTCACCAGCGTGGTCTTTCCTGCCCCGTTTTCACCTACCAGCGCCAGCTTTTCCCCCGAACGCAGGGTGAAATTAAGATGACGGTTGGCCCAGCGCTCCGAGTTGCTGTATTGAAAACCGACATCTTCAAAGGTGAAGCCTGTTTTAATGGGATGGGGAAAAGGTCTTGGGTGAGCAACTGCTGCCATCCGTGATTTTATCTCGAAGAAATCAAAATAGTCCCGGAGAAAAATAGCGCCGAGTGAAACATTATTGAACCGGGTAAGTATTCCTTCCAGCAGCGTTCTCATTTGTCCAAACGAACCGGCCAGGAAGGTAAGAGTGCCGATGGTCAGGCGTCCCTGGATGGTTTGGGAAATGATTACCACGTAAGCCCCGTAGTATCCCGCGCTGCCCAGTAAGGCAAACAGTGTGCCCCAGGCGGAGCGGGTAACGGCAAGGCGACGATTGGCGATATAAAAACGGTTGGACAATAGCTTAAAGCGGCCGATAATAAACCCCGATAAATTAAACAGCTTCACCTCTTTGGCCGTTTCATCACTGGCCCCGAGGTAGCGGGTATAATCCAGTTCCCGCTGATCGGGTGTCTGCCCCCGGGTAAGCGCATACGCCCTGTCATTAAAATAATTTTCCCCGAGGAAAGCAGGGATGATGGCCACCAGCAGCAACAGGATAAGCCAGGGGTTAAAAGCCAGCAGCCCCGCTGCCAGGAATCCCATCGTGATGAAATCCTGTACCTGGCTCATCACCTGCGACAGTAATATGGTGCGACCCGTTGTCTGCTGCCGCGCGCGTTCCAGTTTGTCATAGAAACTGGAATCTTCAAACTGGTCGAGGTCCAGCGAAGCCGCATGCGTCATTATTTTTACAGAAGTATAATACGAGAAAAGATCACCCAGCAGGGAATCCACCAGCGTGATGGCCCGGTTGAGCGCATCCGAGAGCAGGACCAGCCCGAATTCAAACGCCACCAGTCTCCACAAATGACTGTGTGAAAGACTGCCGTGCGAACTCCTTACCTTGATAACTTCATCAATGATTAGCTTGGCGATATAAAGTGTCAGTACGGGTATGGCCGAACGGGTGATGCGCAATACCACGTTCATGATGGTCATCCACTTATTGGTATCCCAGGCCAGCCTGAAAAACCGCGGCAGGTTGCTGAAGGCAGAAAGCCGGTCCCGGAACGTTAGCTTGTTTAACGTCTCTCTTGTTTTTTGCTGTGCGTCGGGTCGCCGGGGGGCCATAGTGAACGGTTATTTAAATTGAAAATATAACAGGGCCATCGCCGCCACCGTCATTAAAACCAGGGTGACAAAACCAAAGATGTTTTGTATGCGGCTATTGGTGTATTTATCCATTATCTTTTTATTGTTACAAATATGCAGGATGACGGCAATCATTACCGGCGCCGTTAATCCGTACAAAATGGCGGTGTACAATAATGCCTTCATAGGGCTGATGCCGATAAAATTGAGTAGCAGGCCAACCGACAGTGAAATGATGATCGTCAAATAAAACGGTTTTGCCTGCGCAAAATGCTTATCAAGCCCTTCCTCCCAGTTGAAGGTTTCCGCCACGATATAGGAGAGCGAACCGCCCAGCACCGGTATCGCCAGGAAACCCGTGCCCAGCACGCCGACCGCAAAAAGAAGATAGGCAAACTTTCCGGCCAGCGGTTCCAGCCCCTTTGCCGCCTGTTCCACCGTATCAATATTATGAATGCCCGCATTATAAAACACCACGCCGGCAGTCAGAATAATGAAATACATAACGAGGTTAGAAAAAAACATGCCGAGATTCACATCCTTTCGCATATTGGTAAGAATGCGTTTGTTGACCACTACTTTTTTGGGGTCGTGGCTGAAATCTTCCGCTTCCATGGTAGCCTGCCAGAAAAACAAATAAGGCGAAATAGTGGTGCCCAGTATCGCCACCAGTATAGAAAGGAATGTCTTATCCAGGTGGATGGTGGGAATGACTGTTTTTTTCAAGACCAGTCCCCAGTTGGGGTGTATCAAAAAGGGCACGATGATATACAATAACACCGTTATGCACAGCCATTTTAATATCCGGGCAAGTTTTTGGTAAGAGTATTTGATAATGACATACATCAGCAGTACCGTAAAGAAAATGCTGAACATATAACCCGGTACCTGGGGGATTAGCAAATTCGATACCGCGCCCATGCCTTCTATATCCGCCCCGATGTTCAGCACGATGGCGGGGAAACTCAATACCAACATAAAATAGAGGATGGACCGGGGGTAATGCTTTTTGAGCGTACCGGTGAGCCCGGCCTTGGTGACAATCCCGATGCGGGCGCACATGCCCTGTATGGCCGCCATGAGCGGAAAGGTAATGACAGCGGTCCAGAGCGTCGCCAGCCCGAAAGCCGCTCCCGCCTGTGTATAGGTTACGATACCCGAAGGGTCATCGTCGCTCGCTCCGGTTATCAGGCCAGGGCCCAATACACGGGCCATTTCCTTTATGCGTACAGAAAGCTCCGTGGATTTCTTCATATTTCAAATATACCCGTAAAGCGCCGATTTTGGTTTGGAATGGGATAGCAATAGCTGTGCCGGGAGCATTTATTTCCCATTGGGGTGTTTACGACGGCAGTATTTTTCTACCGGCAACCCGAAATGATCCTGCTAGTACCACCACCGGATAATTTCCGGGAAGGTATCGATGAGCGGTTCCACCGGAATTTCAATGTTATCTTTTTTATCTTTTGCCACCTGCTGTTTTATCTGTTCCCGTAGTTTCGCATAGGCAGGGCAGGGATTGCTCCAGATAGCGTCCCTGAGATGGTATTTCAAAGAAACAGTATCCACCGGGCCATTGCAAAATGGCTTCCGGTTTAAAATGCGTTCCAGCACTACGGCGCTTCTTTGCTCTTTGTAAGAAGCGAGGGCATCAAAATAGTACCCCCCATTTTCTGTCATTCCCCCCTTGGCCCAACTGATATTGCGATAAAACGGCCGATAGTATTTTTCCAATACATCCAGGTAAGTATCGTTGGGATAATCCCGCATGAGCCTGAAAGAAGGCTCGCTCATTCTCCAGGTATTTTCCATCAGTTTTGTTTTGATAAGCCCGGTGTCCGTCAGCTTTTTGAATTGTGCAAGACTATACAGCGCATGCTCGAGCATATCAAAACGTTCGTCGCGCTGCGCCATCGCCCGGATGGATGAATAATACCTTTCCTGCGCCGGTATTTTGTCCGAAATAGTATAAGCAGCGTCCAGGTAGTTATGATGTAAAAGCACCTCGGCCACCGTTTTCTCTTTGTCTGCATGGCTTTTCCAGGTGCCTTGCTGGATCAGGAAATCGGAAACTTTTATATACTGGCTGCCAAATTCGCCCATGTCTTCCGCCACTACGGCCGTATCATCGAGATGCTCCATCATCACCCGGTAAGAGTCAAAACCTGGTTTTCCAAGCATGGCTTTTAATGCCAGGGCACGCAGAAGCGGGTGCTCCGAAGCCGACAGTTGTTTCAATTCTTCATTGGAAGCATGATTGATTATGAATTTGGAGGCCGAATCATAATCATCCAGGATACAGTTGGAAACAATTGTTACCAGCGCTGGCTGCAGGGCAGGCCTGAAGTCCCTGATGGCATACGTGGGTCCTACTCCTGTCCGGCAGGCTGAAAGAAAGAGGATGCTTAATAGAATAACGAGCGGAAATTTGAGGCCAGGTGTCATGGAGCAGCATGTTTGGATATAAAGTAGACGCGGGCCCCTTATAATTCCATAACATGCCGGTACTGAGCGGGGCTTTTTGGGAGTTCTGGTAAGAGTTCGAATCCGGAGAGGGGCTTGGCTAAATTTCGCCGGCTGCAAGCAAAGCTAGTCGCTCAAGATCAATAGACAGTCGAAAGTCAGTCTCTTTAATCTTAGCCAGTATGGGTTTAATGGAAGGAATAACACCATTGATCTTCGCTTTGATAATAACACCAATGGTGCCGGTATAATTGATGCCAAGCTGTTCGGCTATTTTCCTGGCTCTGTTGTCATCGAGGATAACGGTACTATCGGGCGTCTCAAGTGCAAGTGCTATTGCGCTGGATTCGCCTTTGTCAATTTGCATTTCCAACAATTGCTGCCTGTATTTGTCGGCCACCTTTTCAATAATGACCCAATCCGGAAGTTGCTCCCCAAATTCTAAGGCAATATCAACGGTTGTGAAGATTGACCCGTAGACCTTGCGAAGCAGGTCGAGTTCTCCAATATTGGTTAAAATGATAAAACAGCTGGTATCGGAAATAATGGTTTTAGGCATTCGCTACATCCCTTGACAAATCGGAAGCAGGATAATTGAAGATGGAGACGTTGTAGTAACCAAGTAATTCGGCAAAAGTCCTCTTGCTCAGCCCGGCAACTTCAGCTGCTTGTCCAAGCGAAAGTCTTCCCTGTTCATATAAACGGCTGGCAACAAGCATAGCTACGTCTTTATTTTCCATAGAAAGAGAATCAGGCATATTGAGAGTTATCGTTCGCATTACGTGAAGATAATGAATTTGTATGAGGTTTTAAAATCCTGCTAATGAATACTTTAGAGATTGGCAGCGTATTGATTATCATTAGGTCGTGAAAAAAGTGATTCGAAAAACATTTAGCCGTTGGGGTACCTTCCATCTGATTTACAAGGCCTGCTAATAACTTATTAGCAGGCCTTGTAAATTAATAGTTATTGGTATTCCCCGGTATGATATGCCTACCAGTTGGGATTCTGCACCATCTTGGGATTTGCATCCAGTTCCGACTGCGGTATTGGGAAATAGTCAAATTTTCCGCTCACATAGTATTGATTGCCGGGCTTATCGCTGCTGGTCAGCTCCTGCTGTAAAAGCCCCCATCTTCTCAGATCGTAAAAACGAAACCCCTCACGGGAGAACTCGATCATCCGCTGGTGACGAATCTCCGCCATCATCTGGTCCTGTGTATAGCCCGGCGGTAAAGCGGCCAGTTGCGCCCTTTGGCGTATGGCGTTTACGTCTGCGTATGCATCCTGCGGCCGGCTTTGCATGGTCACTGCTTCCGCATGCAATAACAGCACATCCGCATACCGGAAAGCCCGTTCGTTGATACTGGATGTATAGTTGCCCCCGTTGCTGCCCGTTACTTCATTGGCCTGGTTATAATTCTGGTATTTCTTTATCCGTGCGTTGAAACCAAATTCCGTCGGGAAGAAACTGGCGATGGGCTCTGTATAAAATGTCGTGACGCTTCCAAGGGTTCCATCTTCCCCGCTCCATACGAGGCTGGCGACCAGCCGGGGGTCATAATTGCCCGTAGTGGTTTTTTCCTGCTGGAATGCCGTCAGCAATTTATTGGTGGGATACAATTCAAACCAGCCCGATACCTGCGAGGGGGCAAATTCCTGCGCTGTAGTGACACCCAACGACTCGTTGGCGCCGGATGTCCATGGATTGGTGCCGCCCACATCGGCGATTTGAATCTCAAAAACCGATTCTGCATTGTTCCGGTGCGTCGCATCGAAATTAGAAGAGAAATCAGGCACCAGGCTGTATTGCCCCTGCATGAGTAGTTTCAATTGCGCCTCGGCGTTGGGGTAATCCTTCTGGTAGAGATATGACTTGCCCAGGTAGGCGATGGCGGCGCCATGAGTGGCCCTGCCTACCCATTGCGAAGGATAGGAGACAGGCAGCAGGGCAGCGGCATCGGTGAAATCTTTTACCACCTGTTGCCATACCTGCGCCTGCGGCGTTTTGGGAAGATAATAATCCGCCTGCGTTTGCTCCAACGTCAAATGGAGCGGTACATCTCCGAAATTAATGACGAGGTTGAAATAAAACACCCCACGGAGGAATTTAGCTTCTGCAATCAACTGCCCCTGTGTGGTTGCGTCCATGGTTACGCCGGGCGTCAGCGCGATGACCTGGTTGGCGGCGAATATACCCTGGTAGCAGGTATTCCAGAAACCGCTTACCACACCATTATCGGGTGCGTTGGTAAACGTCGATAGCTTATACAGGTCGGCCACGTCGTTGCGGATAAAGAAGTCGTCGCCCCTTCCATTGGTGAGCTCCGCGCCCCTGACTGACCATATACCCGTGTAGTTGGTGCTTTTGAGGTAATTATAGGTAGAAGCAAGGGCCGACAGCACATCGTTTTCCGTTTTCCAGAAAGTGCCTGTCGTTATCTGGTTCGGATTTTGCAGGTTTAAGCTCGATTTGGAGCATCCTTCCAACAGGAGAAGGGAAGCTGCTATAATGAATATTTTTTGCATAGTGATAATTTTAAATCATACTAAAAAGAAAGTTGTACGCCAAAAGTAACCGTACGGGACAGTGGATAATTGACAAAGCTGAAATCAACTCCCCGGTTAAGAATAGACCCCGTGTTGTTGAGGATATTGCCGGATCTTCCCAGGTCAGGATTAAAGCCGCTGTATTTGGTACTGGTAAACACGTTGTCGGCGCTGGCGTACAGGCGCAGCGTGTTGACGGATATCTTTTCCAGTATTTTGGCGTTGAACGTGTACCCGATTTGCAGGGTCTTGCACCGCAGGTAAGAACCATTTTCAAGAAACCGGTCCGATACCCGCCCGTTGTAGTTGGGGTCGTCTATCACCGCCCGCGGAAAATCAGTGTGACGGGTGGCCGTCCAGGCATTGAGCGTAGCGGTCGAATAGTTCATTTCAAGATTCATTCCGTCCAGGTCCATTCTAAAGCCATTGTAGATCTTATTGCCGTAGGTGCCCTGGAAATAAACGGAACAGTCGAATCCTTTCCACGCAGCATTAAAGCCGAGCCCCGCAACAAATTTCGGATTGGGGCTTCCGGCATATACCTTGTCGGCATCGGAAATAACCCCATCCCCATTGGCGTCGACGAATTTGATATCGCCCGGCTGCGCATTGGGTTGTATCAGCTTGCCATTTTTATCGACATACGCGTTGATTTCCTGCTGTGAATTAAAAATGCCGGCCGTTTTGATAAGATAGAAGGCGCCTACTTCGCCACCGACCTGGGTAGTGGTGGTGCCTTCCCCGTGAAGCGTCGGCTGGCCGCCGATGATTTGCTGCGTACCGGTGCCGAGCGCAAGCACTTTATTCTTGTTGGTCGAAAAAGTGCCGAATACATTGTATTTGAAATCATGACTCCCGCCCGAATACGATAAAGCCATTTCAATGCCCTTGTTGCTGATAGCGCCGGCATTTACATAGGGATTGGAACTGGAGCCGGCCGAACCGGGTATGGGTACCTGCAGCAACAGGTCGGACGTTTTCTTATAGTAATAGTCGGCGGTGAAGCTGATACGGTTTTGCAGGAAGGTCATATCCGCACCAATGTCCGAGGTCTTGGAGGTCTCCCATTTGATATTGGGGTCGGCAAATGCCTGTTGAATGGCACCTGTCCATTTTACCGCAGGGTCGCCGGCTACATAATCCACGTTGGACGTAATGGCCGCGAGATACTGGTAATCGCCGATCTCCTGGTTGCCCAATACGCCATAGCTACCCCGGATTTTCAGGGACGTGATAACCGTTTTAAGGTTTTTGAAAAACCCTTCGTTGGAGATATTCCACCCCGCTGCCACGGAAGGAAAATTGCCATAGCGGTTGACAGGAGCGAAGCGGGATGAACCATCCCGCCGGAAACTGGCGGTCAGCAGGTAGCGCTGATCGTACGAATACACTACCCTTGCCAGGGTAGAAAGAAGCGTATTCTCCTTTCCATTGCCTGCATTGCTGCGTGCGCCCGCGGCGGCATCGATTTCCTGTATGCCGTCCGGCAGACCGTTGGCGGTGGCCGACAACCACTGGTAGGTTTCGTCCTGGTAGGTGTATCCCGCAAGCGCCTGTATACTGTGCTTGCCGAACTGGCGGTTGAAGTTCAGCGTGTGTTCCACCAGCAATACCTTATCCACGCTCCGCGTATCGGTAATATTGTTGGTAGGGTTGGAAAACAATGCACCTGTCTGGTAGCGTTCAGTATAATTGGAATTATGCACCGCATTGTTGGTATAGCCGATATTGAATTTGTAGGACAGTCCTTTTATCAGTTCTACCTCGGCATAGCCGTTCAGCAGCACGTTAACGGCATCCTGCTTCACGGTCTCCAGGTTCAATTGAGCGACGGGATTCTCCACATTCACCACGGGGCCATACGGTCCCCCATAACCGCCTATATCGGTGGAATCGTATATCTTGAAAACCGGGATGGATTTGGGAGCCGACCCTACCGGGTTACCACCCTGCCCGCCCCAACTGCCGGGTAGCTGGTTCCAGTTTTCCTGCGAGAACAGCATCGTTTCACCAAACTTGAAACGACCCTTGGTCGTCTCTGACTTCGCACGGAGATTGTACCGGTAATAACCTGTTTTATCTACTACGCCCGATTGATTGATATAAGCACCCGAAACACTGTACACGCTGCCCTTGCTTCCCCCGCTTACGTTGAGTTCATAATTTTGTATCGGCGCGCTGCGGTAGATGGCGTTCTGCCAGTTGGTGCCGGCGCCCAGCGAATCAGGATTGGAGGCGATGGCAAGACGGGGAAGACCCGCCGCGTCATGCGCCGCGTTGCTGACGGTGGCCCATTGTTGCGCATTCAGTACGCTTAGTTTTTTTGCAATGCCCTGGCTGCCTGCATACGCGTTGAACGAAACGCTGGTCTTGCCGGAAATGCCCGACCGGGTAGTGATGATCACCACCCCGTTGGCCGCCCTTGAACCATAAATAGCCGCGGCCGATGCATCTTTCAACACCGAAATGGTCGCAATGTCTCCGGGCGCCAGGTTGCTGATGCTGGCTACATATACCCCGTCAACGATATACAGCGGGTCGGTATAATTGAATGTTCCGACGCCCCGTACCAATATACGCATGCCCGAACCGGGGTCCCCGCCCGCGGATTCTATTTCAACCCCCGCCAGCCGGCCCTGCAATGCCTTGTCTACCGAACTGACGCCCGCCGTTTTTATATCTTCCGCTTTCACGGAAGCCACGGCCCCGGTCAGGTCTCCTTTACGGATAGTGCCATATCCAATTACAACGACATCGTTCAATACCTGTTTGCTGTCTTCGTGCAGTACGATGTTCAGGGAGTTCTTTCCGTCTATTGCGACCTCCAGCCGGGTGTAGCCGACATAGGTAAATTCCAATACCGCGTTTACATTCGATACAGTAAGCGAAAAAGCGCCCGTTTCGTCTGTCACCGTTCCATTGCGGCGTCCCTTTTCCTGTACGCTTACATTGGCCATTGGCTCATTGACATCATTGAGCACTTTCCCTTTTACACTAAAAGCATTGTCGGATACCGGCAAGCCGGGTTTTTCATAAACGATGATCAGCTTTTTATCCAGTAACTTATAATTCAGCGAAGTATTGCTGAACAAAAGCGTCATTACATCCTGCAAGGATTGATGGTACACCTCGATGCTGAGTTTTTTTTCGGGAATAATATCGTCGTTGTACACAAAATGAATCGCCGCCTGCCGCTCGATCTCTTTGAACGCTTTTTTGTAAGAGGCATTTTTTAAGCTGAGACTGATGGTTTGTTGCGACAAACCCTTATTGGCGAATGACGGCATCGAAAAGATGCAGATAAGGATAATGGTCACTTTAGTCATAAGCAGGCATTTAATGAATAGCAGGACACCGGGGCATGATATGCCACCTGTCAATTTTTTCATAGCTTTGATTTAATTGTTAAAAGATGAGTTTGCCCTTCGCGGGGTGATGAACTTTGAATTAACAAGTGCGGGGAATGTTACAGCATTTCCCGCTTTTGTTATAGCAGGGATAGATGATTAGGTTATTCGTTTCATAAGCAATTATTTTGGGTTTAACAATCGTTGTATAGATCAGTAAACGATCACCTGCCTGTTGCCATTGATCGTATATTGAAACCTTCCTGTCAGTTGCAGCGCTTCCATTACTTCCTCCAGGCTGCTGTTGTCGAACACACCGGTAAACCGGAGCGTGCGTACCCGTTCATCTTTTACGATGACTTCTACATTGTACCAGCGTTCTATATCCGCCGCCACTATGTCGAAAGGCTCCGCTTCAAACGCCAGTTTGTTTTCTACCCACAGCGTCTCGATGCTGCTGCTGCTATCACGGGGCTCAAAATGTACCTTGCCAAGGGTGACGGAGGGCTTTGAAGGAAGGGTAGGTAAGGCAACGGAGCCCGGGCTGTCGCTTTCGACGATGAGCTTTTCATTGGGTTTGAGAACGATCTTTTTTGCATCTGCACCGGGAAGCGTTACTTCCACAGAACCCCGCAGCAGGGATGTTTCCACCTTTTTCTCGATAGGGTAGGAGCGTACGTTAAAAACAGTGCCCAATACTTTTATGGTAACGGCGCCGGCATGTATGACAAACGGGTGGGCCGCATCCTTCGTTACCTCAAAAAAAGCCTCTCCAATCAGCCGTACTTCACGTACCGGGCCTTTAAAATTATCGGGATAGCTGATCCTGCTATCCGCATTTAGCCAAACCTGTGTGCCATCGGGAAGCTCTACACGCGATTTGGAACCTTTGCGGGTAGTGATTTCATTTTTGGCAACAGGGGGTTTATTCTGCGGTGGTTGCTTCTCCCTGTTATACATCCAAAATCCCGCGGCCAGCAATAAAACCATTGCCGGCACGGCGATCCCATACCATTTTACTCTGTGTCCCGGCACGGGAGGCCGCTTTCCGCCTTCCTCAAATTCCCCCGCCAGTTGCATTTTTACAAAATGAGCGGCATAAGCCTGTTGGGCTGCCAACTGGTCGGCCTTGTCCGGCGGAGGTTTAACCGTTGAAAAAAGCGTTTTATAGATGTCGTTCCATTCGGGTTGTTCCTGCAGTAACCGGGATAACTCTTCCAACTCGGCGGTGCTGGCCTGGTTGGAAAGCTTTCGGGCTATTAAATAAACTATTTTTTCAGGCATAGTACTGGGTGCGCCACTGCCGGCGGCAGGGCCCATGCCTGTAAGACAGGTAAATAAAACCGACTCCCCAATGGAATCGTACTTTTTTTTGAGACAAACGTACTTTTCTCCCACCAGGCTCGGGGCCTAACTGCTTCTAACGGCCTGAATGCAGGTAGTGCCTGACCAGTTCGCTGAGCTTATGAAAAGCGATGTTGAGGTGACGATCGACCGTATTTTCCGAAATGCCCATGATGTGGGACACCTCTTTATAAGAGAATCCTTCTTCACGGACGAGCTTATACGCCATCTGGCATTTGGGAGACAGGGATTTGATGACCAGGGCTATCTGCTGTCTTAGTTCATCCTGCAGCAGGATTTCCTCGGGGTTGTAAAGCGCTATATTGTGTTCGGGCTCAAGATGATCGAGATCCCAGCTGGTGTAATTGCGGTGTTGGGATAAATAGTTCAGGGAGGCATTTCGTATAGCGGTGAAAAGGTAAACGCGCAGGTGATTGATTTCGGCCAGCCGGTCTTTCATCGACCAAAGTTTCATCATCACGTCCGATACAATTTCTTCCGTGCTTTCGGGTGATCTTGTCAGGCTATGTGCAAACCCGTACAAATCTTTGTAAAAGAACATAAAGAGTTGCTTGTATGCCTGTTCATCGCGTTCATAAGCAATCTTTTGTTGCAGGTTTGTTATATCGAGTTGGATGTTCATGGAACCCGGCCCGTTTTTTCTATAGTTTTCCCACTCCTGCTAAGTTAGTCTAAATATTAAAACGCGCTGTTATAATATCAGGCTATCGTCCCATCCATTCCTTAAACCCGCTTACCCGTTCCCGGCTGACTACCGTGTCGGTCTGTGTGGAGGGATGAAGTTCCAGTTTGAGCCGCCCGCCCAGCCAGGTATGAATCTTTTTTATGGATTCAATGTTTACCAGCAATTGCCGGTTTATGCGGTAAAACTGCCGGGGTGTGAGTTGTTCTTCAAGTTGCTGCAGGTTATAATCCAGCAGGTGACTCTGACCGTTAAAATCGACGGCATAACAGAGTTTGCCATCGGCATAATAGTAAGCAACGGCTTCGGTTTTCAGGTAGTGCAGTTGCTGGCCCCTTTTTATCAACAGGCGCTCCTTGTAGGGAGTACCGCCCATTTCTCTCATCAATTTCTCCATCTTATCCGACAAGCCCTTATCCGAACGGGGATACAGTTGCCGGTACTTTTCCACGGCCTGGTACAATTCGGCTTCACCGATCGGCTTGAGCAGGTAGTCCACGCTGTTTACTTTAAATGCCTTCAGGGTGTACTGGTCGAATGCGGTGGTAAAGATAACCGGCGTGCTCAGGCTGATTTCTCCAAAAATATTAAAGCTCGGCCCATCGGCCAGTTGAATGTCCATAAAAATAAGATCGATATTATCCGTGCAGGACAAATACCTGACCGAGGACTCCACGCTGTCCAGTTTCTTTATCACTTCGATACCCGTATCGATGTTTTGCAACATCCGCGTAAGGCGGTTGGCTGCCGGGATTTCATCTTCTATAACAACTACGCGCATATTAAATAGTACTTCATTGGTGGTTTTGCAGGAAGGACGGTTTGCGGTTATGCCAGCCCGATCAGGGGAATGGACACCGTAAAACTCGACGGACCTTCCTCCACTTCCACCTGCCGGTTGCCCAGCAGGCGGTAGCGATTGCGAATATTGTCCAGCCCCAGGCCGGTGGATTCCGTCAACTGCTGTTTCTTTTGCAGGTTGTTCCGTACGACCAGCTTGCCCTGGTCGGCAAACACATCTATCCGCAACGGCCTGGCGGAAGAAACGATATTATGCTTGATGGCATTCTCCATCAAAATCTGCAGCGACAGCGGGGCTATTTTTTGTTGCAGTTTTTCCTCCTCCACGTGAATGGAAATGTCGAGGTTGTTGCCGAAACGCGTCTTTAGCAGGAATACGTAGGCTTTCAGCACGTCCAGTTCCTCCTTTAATAAAATACTTTCTTCATCCCTTACTTCAAGGATATGCCGGTACACTTTCGATAACTGTTGCACGAAATCAATGGCCTGCCCGGGATTCTCCGAAATCACTGCGCTGAGTGTGTTCAGATTGTTGAACAGGAAATGCGGGTTTACCTGTGTCTTCAGTGCGTTCAGTTGCGCTTCAAGGCTTTCCCTCTTCAGCAATTCCTGGTCCTGCACCGATTTGCGGAGCTCGTTCATAAAATAGATACTCTCGTAAATGGCCACGACCAGCATTGTACAAAAGATGGCGGCCGAATTGGAACCGATAAATAAATCACTCAGCGTTGGTGGCGGATAAGCACCGTGCGCCCGCGAGAAGCAGAAATCTCTTAAAAGATACGTCAGGGTGTTGTTCAGGACCACGGTATAAACAAGGATGACCCCCAGCTGTACCAGCAATCTTTTTTTTACCTCCTCAAACGAGGGATACCGGTCGCGCGCCCATATCATAATATAGCGGCTGCCTATCCAGATGGCGGCAGTATTCGCCAGGGTAGTGAAATAAGTATTCCAGTCATAATAAGGCTCCCGCCCGAACCGCAGCCCGAAGAAGATGACGGGAATAAAAACAGGAAACAGGAGGATGCCTGCTATCATTACCCAACGATCATCAAATCCTACTTTGCTATTGACCCAACGCATATATAAAAGTACAGATTCAAAACAGTACGGCTGGCATAAATCATCCCGGCTCACACCGGTTTTTCAACAGCTCATTCCTTTTCGATTGCCGTTGCGGGGGGATGCCGGTAATATTACGGGGCAAAAGCACTTTTACCTGGGATATTTCAAATTATAAAACTAATTGTATGAAAAAGTGGATCGTGTTGGCCGTTATCGTTGGAGCAGCCCCTGCAGCCATCGCCCAAACCCATCTTACACAAGTGGTCCGGGGTATCGTAACGGATAAAACATCTGAAAACCCCCTGGCAGGCGTCACGGTGATCCTGTCGGGTCATGCACCCGAAATAGGCGCCGTTACGGATGAGGAAGGCCGATACACACTGCAGGCCGTTCCACTGGGGCGGCAGCAATTTTCCTTTAGAAGCATCGGTTATCAACCCGCCACCGTACCCGAAGTACTGGTCACATCGGGTAAAGAGGTGATACTGGATGTGGCGCTGGAACAAAAGCTGGTGGAACTCCATAATGTTGAAGTCCTGGCGCATACCGCCAAAAAAGGAGCGGCTGCCAATGAATTCACTGCCGGCAGCGCCCGTTCGTTCAGCCTTGACGAGGTAACGCGCTATGCGGGCGGAAGAAATGATCCTTCCAAGCTGGTAAGCAATTATGCCGGCGTGACAGCCAACAGTGATGCCCGCAACGACATCGTCGTGCGCGGCAATTCACCGACGGGTGTGTTGTGGCGCATCGAAGGCATTCCCTCGCCAAGCCCCAATCACTTTTCTACCCTCGGCACTACCGGTGGTCCTGTAAGCGCACTCAACACCAATGCGTTGAAAACGTCTGATTTCCTTACCGGCGCTTTTCCTGCCGAATATGGCAATGCCCTCGCTGCCGTGTTTGACATCAACCTGCGAAACGGCAACAGCAGCCGCCACGAGCAAACCTTCCAGGTGAACGCCTTCAGCGGGCTGGAAGCAACGATAGAAGGTCCGCTCAACAATAAAAATAACGGTGCGGCCTACCTCGCCAGCTACCGCTATTCTTTTGCACAGTTTGCCGTTGCCGCCGGTGTCAATATCGGCACCAAAGCAACGCCCAATTACCAGGACTGGGTATTTAATATCAGTACCGGAAAAAGCAAAGCCGGGCGGTTTTCCTTTTTTGGCATGGGCGGCTGGAGCCATATCAACTTTATCGGCAGCCAGTTGGACTCCACCGATTTTTATGCACAGACCGACCAGGATGCTTATGATAAAAGTAATTTCTCGCTTTTTGGTATAAAGCATACGATTGATCTCGACAGCCGTACCTACCTGCGCACCGTGGTTTCCTATGCCCATACGCTCGACGGGTATGATCAATACCGTTATCCCGATCCCGTGCCGCCCTACAAGGATCGCTGGTTGCAATACTCCTCGCATAACAGCACGTCCACGCTCAGGTTTTCTTCTTTTGTCAACCGCAAACAAAACAGCCGCTTTTCCTGGCGGGCAGGAGTGAGCGGTGAAGAACTGGGGTTGAACATATTGCTGCTCAACAAAATTGCCCGGCCGCCTACCGCACCCTTCGACACCGTCAGTAATTATAAGGGAACACCGTTTTTAGGACAGGCTTTTGCAGAAGCGAGGTACCGTGTCAGCGAACAGTTTAGCATCACCGGCGGTGTGCATGGCTCCTGGTTCAATGTAAACGGGAGTACGGCCTTTGAGCCGAGGCTGTCTTTTTCTTACCAGCTTCCCGGCGGCCAGTCGGTCTACCTGAGCTATGGCATGCACAGCCAGTTACAACCCCTGCCGGTCTACTTCCAGTCGTTCGATGAACTGAACGGGATACGTGATCCTTCCAATCGTTCCCTTGGCTTTACCCGTGCGCATCACGTGGTGGCCGGTTATGAATGGCGCTTCCTGCCTGACTGGCGACTGAAAACAGAATTGTATTACCAGTATATTTTTGATGTACCCGTGACCCGCTATCCCGGCGGTTTCTCCATGCTCAATGCCGGGGCCGATTTTGGATTTCCCGATAAAGTGGGACTGGTCAATAAAGGCACCGGCAGCAATAAAGGCATTGAGCTGACATTGGAAAAATTCCTGAGCCATGGTTATTATGTGTTGTTTACCACCTCCCTTTTTGATTCGAAGTACAAGGGCAGTGATGGCATAGAACGCAATACCGCGTTTAATTCCAAATATGTGTTTAATGTGCTTGCCGGAAGGGAATGGCCGCTTGGCAGCAAAGGCACGAACGCCTTTACATTCGATGCCAGGTTGTCTACTATCGGCGGGAGGTATACGACCCCCGTCAACCTGCCTGCTTCCGTGCGGGCCGGTTATGAGATAGACGACACCCTGCATTACAACGCACAGCAACTGGATGCTTACCTGCGGCTGGATACCAAATTCGGTTTCCGCACCAACAGCAAAAAAAGAAAGCTCAGCCAGACCTTTTACCTCGATTTGCAGAATGTAACGAACCGTAAAAATATTTTTCTCATCCAGTACAATGAAGCAAAAGGCGTTGCCGTACCCGTTTATCAAATCCGCTTTTTCCCTGATATTTTGTATCGTGTCCAGTTTTAATTACCGGTTTTTATCCTTTCCATATCCTAAATGAGCATTTTCAATAAAATGGCAGTTCCTTTGCGTTTTAAATAATGGTCTATTCATTACATTTACTTTAAAGCCTTATTTTATGCGATTGAACCTGCTAAAGAAAACAGGCACCTGCCTGGCGGCCGTTGTGCTTTCCCTTCTCATCATTACCTGCAAAAAAGGAGATAATCCGAAAGAGCCCGGCAAACCCGTTGTGCAATATGGCACCGTGCTTTCTGCCAATGGACCGGGAAATACGTACGAACTGATCGATAGTGTATTGGGTGGTGCGGCTGAAGAAACGCCCGATTGCTCGCACCCCGCCTTCGGACGACACATCAGCGAAGTGTATGACAGCACCCTCAAAAGATACGTGTTCGCCTTTTTTATTCATGTCACACCCGACAACGACCGCTGCGTCAATTTCGACCGCCAGCGCAATGAAATCAAAACTTACGGCCCTTCGCCCAACGCACTGAAAGCATTCCTCAACGATACCGTTACCTATCACTGGAAGTTCCGGCTGGATACCGGTTTTAAACCTTCTCCCAGTTTTACACATATCCATCAAATCAAAGCTGGCGACGGCGACGATGGCGCACCGCTTATCACCCTGACCCCCCGCTATGGAAGCCCCGACAAGCTGCAAATCATTCATACCGGTTCTTCCTCCGCTACCAGCCTGGGCACCGTGGCATCGGTTGACCTGACGCCCTTCAAAGGCGCCTGGGTGCAGGTAGAAGAAAAACTCACGTACAAAACCAATGGGTCCTACAGCATTACGATCAAACGGATCAGCGATGGCGCCACGCTGCTGTCTTACAGCAAAGACGGTATCGACCTCTGGCGCGACAGCACCAGCTTCTGCCGCCCCAAATGGGGCATCTACCGCAGCCTGGACAACAGTTCCTACCTGCGCGACGAACAGGTCAGGTTCAATGATTTCTGTATTGCCAAAAACCCGGCCGTTTGTCCCTGACGGTGCATTAACCATTCGCCAGCATTAAAAACCCATTAGTTAGTAATTGGATAACAACCTGTACCAAAAAGACTTTTTATATTTGGTTAACCGCTGATTGTATGAAAGCACCGATGCTAATCGCCCTGCTCCTGCTGACCGGGAGCGCCGGTTTTTGCCAAACCATTAAACAGCGACAGCCAGCCAACGGCATGTCCTGTCGTGACCTGTTTATAACATCATCCCTGGCCCTGCCGGGATTCTATCAACGACAGCAGTTCGATTCCATTCAATATTACAATAGCATGCGGGAACGGGACTGCGGACCCGATATCGACATTTATAGTATCAGGTTGTTGCTGGCGATAGAGCAGGGCAGCTTCACAAAAGACATGCTTGCAGGCGTGGATTTTTACAATATGCTGGATGATTATGCCGATGTCGTCCATAAGCTGAATGGAAATAACAGGGACAGCTATCATTCTTCCCGCTACTTCCATGCTTCTCTTTACGATAATAATATTTTTTTTACCACTACCGGGTGGGCAAAGCATTTGCTCGATACCCGGCAGCTTGATAGCCTCGAATCGTTTGTATGCCATGTGCTGGCAGGTGATATCCGTCATCCGAATGCGGTGGTAAAAAAGGAACCGGCCCGGTATGCAACGATGGACTCCCTGCTTAAAAAAAATGGTTTCATGAACAGGGCTGGTCGCGCGGTTAACTGCTCATTCGGGGCAGGAATTTGGATACCCAACGGAAAACTCAGCACGCTCGGTGTACATCCTTCCATCAGTTTCCCGGTTGTTGGCATACGCAATAAGCTCAACCAGCTCGACCTTGCCTTCTCATTCCGTTTCCTGCGTGCGGCCAACGATTATACCATATTGCGCCAGGGCAATCTTTATGACCGGAATTATTTTCTGAGTGGATATATCGGCACGGAGTACACCCGCTATTTAATTCACAGTTATCATTTTGAATCCGGGATCATAGCAGGTTTGGGCTATGACGGGTTAGATATTGCTACCGGTTCAGAGTACTATCACGACAACGACAATCTTAAACCCCTCGACATCAATTCATTCAATGCCAACCTGGGAATACGCGCCAATTATTTCTTTACGCCCAATTGTTATATAGGTATCGCCACTAAGTACAACATCATTAATTATTGCAACACCGGGGGCACGCCATTGGATGGGAATGCGTTGTCGGCAGAAGTAATGATTGGAATAAACGGGTCGTGGCGGAATGCAGGGTATTGAGAAGAATGGTTTGTTTTTTTGCGTCCTGCCGGTTTATTTCCCCGGTGGGTTCAAAAAGCCGCCATCTATGATCAACAACGTTGCTCCATCCTTTGTTATGGAGCGATGCGAACTAAGACCGTCGGAAACAACATAGGACATTCCCTTTGACAGCGTAAACACCTCCCCGTTTTCCATTTCACTTACAAATTCTCCTTCGAGACAATGCACAATATGCCCCTTCTGGCACCAGTGATCAGCCAGGTATCCCGGGGAATATTCCACCCTGCGGATGCGCAAGCCATCCTGATGTATCGTCCGCCACCAGGCGCTACCGGTTTCCCCTTTGTGTTCCGTTTTTTCGATGGATTCCCAGTTAATGGTTTGAAATGGTATCGTGTACATCAGGCAAAAATAACCCTTTAAAAATATTCCTGCATCTTTGCTGTCTTAATTGCCAGCATGAAAAAAACAATTATCCTCCTGATTATCCTGTCGCAGGGCTATGCCCGTGCCCAGCAACCCGCCGAACACTATCCCGTAGATTCCGCTTCCGTCGAACATGCGGGTGTGCCCAAAGGTGAAGTATTAAAATTTACTTTTTCCGGTTCAGCCATCTTTCCCGGGAGCGTTCAGAACTATTGGGTGTACGTGCCCGCGCAGTACCGCCCCGAAACACCGGCCTGCGTGTACGTAAACCAGGACGGCATCCAGTGGAAAGCGCCCACCGTATTCGATAACCTTATTTATAACAAGGAAATGCCGATCACCATCGGTGTGTTTGTAGTGCCGGGCAGGATACCCACTGCCGATACGGCCACAGCTCTCGACCGTTTCAACCGGAGCCTGGAGTATGACGGGTTGGGAGATGCCTATGCGCGTTTTATTCTCGAAGAGCTGCTGCCCGAGGTAGAAAAACAAAAAACCGGCAACGGCCGCCCGATACGCTTGTCGCACAATGGTAATGACCGCGCCATCGGTGGCTCCAGCAGCGGGGCCATCTGTGCCTTTACTGCTGCATGGGAGCGCCCGAACGAATTCACCCGCGTGTTCAGCGCCATCGGCACCTATGTGGGACTGCGTGGCGGCGAACGTTATTCCACGCTTATCCGTAAATACGAACCCAAATCGATCCGCGTATTTCTCCAGGACGGCGCCAATGATCAGAATATCTATGGCGGCGACTGGTTCAAGGCCAATGAAATGAAGGAACGCGCACTGGTGTTTGCTGGTTATGAAGTCCGGCATGTATGGGGAGAAGGCACCCACAACGGTACACAGGGAACCGCTGTTTTCCCCGATGCTATGCGCTGGCTCTGGAAAGACTGGCCGCAACCTGTCAAAGCAGGCAACTCCAAAAACCAGGTGCTAAGCGATATCCTGCTTCCGGGAGAAGACTGGGAACTGGTCACCCAGGGATTGGGTTTTTCCGAAGGGACCGCTGTCAATGCCGCCGGTGAAGTATTCTTCCAGGACATCCCCAATTCAAAAACTTATAAAGCAGGACTCGACGGCAAACTGACCACCCTGCCCGTCAATGCAAAGAAAAGCAGCGGCACCGCTTTTGGCCCTGACGGAAAACGTTATGTAGCCGCCGGCGCCACCAAACAGGTTATCAGCTACGACGCCCATGAAAAAGAAACAGTCGTTGCAGATAGTATTTCGGGCAATGACCTGGTGGTAGCCAATAATGGAAATATTTATGTGACTTCACCCGATGGCAGCGAACACCCCGGAAAATTATATCTTATACGGCCCAACGGGGAAAAGCTGGAAGTAGACAAAGGGATAAAATTTCCCAATGGCATCGCCCTGACGCCCGATCAAACCCAATTGTATGTGACCGAATCCGCCTCCCATTGGGTATGGCTGTATACTATCCGTCCCGATGGCACGCTGGCGAATAAACAACGCTACGGATGGCTGCATGTGCCCGACACCGAAGAGAATGCGTGGCCTGATGGGCTTCGCTGCGACCGGGCCGGCCGGGTCTATGTCACAACGCGCATGGGCATACAGATATTGGACCAGGCCGGGCGTGTCAATGCCATCATTCCCGTTCCCTCGGGACAGCCTTCCAATTGTGTGTTCGGAGGGGCCGGCTTCAATATATTGTATGTGACCAGCCAGGGCAAGGTATATCGCCGTAAGCTGAAGGCGCAGGGAACCAATCCATTTCAAACACCGATCAAACCGCCAGTCCCGAGACTATAGGAATTTGTCGCATGGAATTAAAAAATAAGGTAAAAGACTCATACCGTTTAGGATGGATTTTTTTTCTACCTACCGGTCGTCCCGATGGGACGGGCAATAACCCCGGAAAAACGTACATTTATTCCCGATTGATCAAACCATTAAATGTTATAACATGAACAAAGCCGAATTAATTGAAAAAATTGCAGGAGATGCCGATATATCCAAAAAGCAGGCCTCCTCAGCCCTCGATTCCTTCACGGAAGCTGTTGGTAAGACCCTCAAAAAAGGAGACAAGGTAACCCTGGTGGGCTTTGGCACTTTCTCGGTGTCAAAACGTGCTGCCCGCATGGGCCGCAATCCACAAACAGGCGCCGCCATTAAAATCAAGGCAAAGAAAGTAGCCAAATTCAAAGCAGGCGCTATCCTCGCCTCCAAAGTGTAAAACACGGTTGAAGCAAAAGGAATGTAAGCCCCCCGCCACTAACAGGCAGGGGGTTTATTGTTGGCCATGCCGTATCTTATAAAAAAGAATAATGGAAGCAAGCACGAGGGTAATACCGTTGGCGAGCATAACCGGGAAATTGTTGCTCAGCACCCCGTAAATAAGCCACATCAGCGTGCCGAAGGTGAACAGCACGTACATAGCCAGTGATATAGAAGAAGTATCTTTTGTTTTGATCGTTTTTATAGCTTGCGGCAGAAAAGAAGCCGTCGTACAAAAAGCCGCTATCAACCCGGACACCGTTATCCAATCCATATAAAATGTGTGTTATAGTATAAATATATCCTATAATTTTACGTATTCCATCAAAAGTTTTATTATGAGATTGCTTTCAACCTTATGCCTTCTATTCACCTGCACGGGTTCTATGGCCCAGCTCAGCAGTGGGGACACCGCCCCCCAGGTCAGGACAGCCGACGGTATCCTCGAAGGAGTGAATGCTCCCGGCCTGTCCATTTTTAAAGGCATTCCCTTTGCCGCTCCGCCGATAGCCCTGCTGCGATGGAAGGAACCGCAGCCGGTGCAGCCCTGGAAAGGAATACGTAAGGCCGATAAGTTTGGCCCCCGCGCCATGCAACGACCTATCTACAGTGATATGATGTTCCGCTCCGATGGCGTGGGCGAAGATTGTCTCTACCTCAATGTATGGACGCCCGCCCATTCGGCGGAGGAACGCCTGCCCGTGCTCGTGTATTTCTACGGCGGCGGACTGATGGCCGGCGACGGATCGGAATACCGCTATGACGGCGAAAACATGGCCCGCAAAGGCATCGTTGCCCTTACCGTCAACTACCGCCTCGGCATCTTTGGGTTTATGGCCCATCCTGAATTGACCAAAGAATCGCCGCACCATGCTTCCGGCAACTATGGTTATATGGACCAGGCAGCCGCGCTGCAATGGGTAAAAAAGAATATCGCCGCCTTCGGCGGCGACCCCAATAAGATTACCATCGCCGGTGAGTCTGCCGGTTCGTCCTCCGTGAGTGCGCTCATGGCTTCTCCTTTGTCGCGTACGCTTATCAGTGGCGCTATCGGTGAAAGCGGCTCCCTGTTGGGCTCGCCCACGCTCACTCCGCTGGCCGAAGCCGAACAAAAAGGCCTGCGCCTGCAGGAACTGGCGGATGTGCATTCGCTGTTGGAACTGCGGAGAATACCCGCGGAGAAATTGCAACAAATAGCAACTAATCATGAACGGGAAATTTTTACCACCGATGTCGACGGCTATTTCTTTCCCACTTCCCCGCAGGATATTTATGCAGCCGGCCAGCAGGCGCAGGTGCCCCTGCTCGTTGGCTGGAACTCACAGGAAAACGATTACCGCTCCATACTGGGAAACGAAATAGCTACCGTCGACAATTATACCAAAGCGGTACAGCGACTGTACGGCGATAAAGCGGCCGATGTGTTGAAAGTATACGCTGCCGCTGCCGATGCCGACGTGAAACAGGTCGCCACTTATCTTGCCGGCGATCGCTTTATCGGTTTTGCCACCTGGAAATGGTCGGATATACAAAGCCTTACCGGCGGCAAACCCGTGTACCGCTATATGTATTGTCATCCCCGGCCAAGGACGAACAGCGATCTCGTCACCGCGATCCCACCCCCCGCCGGTGCAGTCCATTCGGCCGAGATTGAATATGCAATGGGCAACCTGTCTACCAACCCCGTGTATGCCTGGCAGCCGGAAGATTATAAGGTATCCGAACTCATGCAATCGTATTTCGCCAACTTTATCAAAACAGGCAATCCCAACGGGCCCGGCATACCCGTATGGCACCCCGTAAAAAGCAGCGGCCCCGCACAGGTCATGTTCATCGATGTCAATACAAGAGAAGAAACCGAGAAGCACCGCGACCGTTATTTGCTGCTGGACCAGTTGCTGTTGAAGAAATAAAACCTTCTTCTACATACAAATACCTAATT
>DASYCT010000245.1:0-2959 GCA_036500065.1 Chitinophagaceae bacterium
ACGGTGATATTTACCGCCTCTCCGCCGCCAAAGCGAAACACCGACCAGCGTGTACTGAAACTGCAATTGGTGACCGTTATAAACTGGCAGCTTCCAAACAATGCACAGGCGTCGTCCTGGCATTGCACATCGCAATTGCTGATATGCACGTACCTGCTGCTGATAAAATGAAACCCATCGTTGTTATGAATCACCCGGCTGTGAATATGCAAGCCTTCCATCTTTACAAATTCACATTGTATCACCCGGATGGAATGAAAGGCGCTTTTGAGCAAAAAGATATCGCGTACCGTAAGGTTCCTGCATTGATAAAAAAGCAGGTGGTACGGGCGATGCGGGCCGCTGATACCGGCCGGCGGCTCCACTCCTTTGGACGGGCTGCGGAATTGCGCGCCCTGCCCGTCGATAGTGCCCTGCCCTTCGATGGTAATATTGTCGGCCCTGACGGCAAAGATCAATCCAACGTTCCCATCATTAAGGGTTGTATCCCCGCTAAGCGGAATGGCATCGGCCGCATGATATTGTTTGCCATCGGCGCTGCCGAGCAATTTGCCCTGCGCCGCAATATGGAGGGTCACATTACTTTTCATTTCTATCGTTCCGATCACAAACACACCCGCGGGCACCAGCACCGTTCCGCCCTGGTCCCTGGTGCAGGCGTCGATGGCCGCCTGTACGGCGGCCGTGTCCAATGCTTTCCCATCTCCCTTAGCCCCAAAATCACGGATATTATATACGCGCGTCCCCGTATCCTTATCGCCCTTGCCCGGACCCGGCAATGGAGCGCCTGATACTTTTGAACCGGCGGCCAGCAATGCGGAACCAATGGAAGCCGTGGTAGCAAATCCCAGCCAACTGCGCCGGGATAAAGGTTTGTTGTCAGACATGCAAATCGTTTTTTTATACTGGTTATAAGAATAATTCAATAAAAGGGAAGATCAATAACCGGCATTTGTAAGCGCTTGTTTTCCCAATCGCTCAGACAACTGCGCCAGGTAAAGGCTGCGGGGAACAACCGGCGTGCCATGCGCATCATAAATACCTTCGGGCAAAAGCGGTTCCTGGTTAAACGGGGCGGCTTTTTTCTGCGGCTCTCCCTTGCAGCCGATCACCCAGTTGGCCGACCCGGGCGGTTGCTGGTTAAGAAAGCTTTTCGCGGTACAGTTCCATGCGACCGCCCAACCGATAGCCCATCCATGCCCCGATCCCATCGCTCCCCGGTTCATAAAGTCGATGCCTCCATCGGGCACCTGGCAACCGTCCACCAGCAGGCCGGTCGCCCAGCGCTGGTGCGGTTGTATCCACCCGTTTCCACGAAACATACAATTCAGCAATACGATCGGCCCGGTGACTTTAGCACCCGTGGCAAAGAAAAACAGGTTATCGCCGGTAATCGTACAACGGTTGAATAATAGCTGCGGACCGCTGCCATTCAAATCGGCCGGCTTCGCCGCGCCGACGGTGGGTTGCTCGTGGATGATACTGATATTATCGATGGTAACGCGCCTTGCCGTTATACTGATGCTGTTCACCGTATTGAAGATTTCAAGATTGCGGACCCAGGCATCGGCTACGCCGTTCATAGACAGTGCGCTGTTATGCCCGTCATTGATGGTGACTGCCTGCGGCGGTGAAACGATCCGCAGGTTTTCTACCCCGACCTGTGACAATACACCCCGGCTACTGACCTTTTGCACCGCAACCCCCGAAGGAGCGGTGTACCGGCTATCATAACTATCGGTAAGGGGCATATCCACCGTAACGGCAGGACCGGCAAGTTGACGGATCACTCTTTCGGTAGTAATCTCGCCACTGACCCAGGTCTGTTTTTTCCCGTCGCGCACGAGTTGGTCCATCCCCATAAATGCCAGCCAGCCCTGCGTCACCGGGCGGCTAATGCGTATGGTGTCGCCGGCCGCGAAGCCGGAAGGATTGGAAAGTGAAAACACCCGGCTGCCCGAAGGAACATAAGCATCGGAAATCGTTACAGGGCTGCCCGTTGTTGTTATCACGGCCGCGCCGATCATCCTGATACAGGCATGGGGCTTGCCGGTCATCCTGATCACCGTGCCGTTCTTTCCCGAACCTGCACCGCGCAATACCACTCCGCTTGCGCTGATAGTGATAGTACCCTCGCAGGCCCATTCGCCGGCATGAAGCAATACTGTTCCCCGGAACCCATTTACAAGCGGCATTTCCGCCACCGTATTAATAGCGTTTTGAATGGCCGCCGTATTATCGCCTTCTTTGGCATCCAGTTCCATCTTTACGGGTACGGAAGGCAGGCTTACCCCGCCGCCCATATACCCTGCATAAGAGAAGTCCATTATTTTATCTCCCTGTTCCAGGGTTTTATAGGCAAGTATTCCCTTTTGATCATAATATACCCATTTGCTTTTCACTTCTTTCGGCGGCCCGGCAGGCAGGAAGGATTGCCCGGGCATTTGCAAAACAGGAGTCGTAACGACAAAAAACAGCCCGCAGCAGGTAAATAAATTGAAGGATTTCATCATTTGGGAGATTGATTATTTAGCAGGCTAATATCCTATTTCCGGGGCTGCCGGCATAAAGAATATCTACCGAGTATTAACCTCAATTGTCTGTCTTACCGGTTTTTATGGGAAAAACCCCCTTCCGCTCCCCGGGAGCCTTCCAAAGATTATTCCTGCTGCTTATGTAATCTTTCCGGGCTGCGCATCCACTCTACAGGATTAGTAAAAATCTCCACACAAAACCAGGTTGTAATGAAACTACTGCTATTATTCCTGCTGCTGCCCGTTTGCCTTGCCGCCCAGGAAGTCAGCCCCATCCTATCGAAAGATTATCTTTCGTTGATCAACAAGGACAGCATCATTCGTGGAAGCGGCCTTCAGCCCGACACCATGAACAGCATGCGCTCCGCCACCCTGAAAACAATTGATTTTTCCAAAGGCAATTCCATCCAGAGGGTAATCATCAA
>DASYCT010000246.1:0-4245 GCA_036500065.1 Chitinophagaceae bacterium
AACGCTTTTTCATTATGCCATCGATTCGACCGGCCGTGTTTTTATTACCCATCGTTTTGTGATCAATACCCGGCTGCCCGCCGGTTTTTTTGCCCCTTCCGCGACCGTTGCCGCCGATAGCAGCAAGGCGATGCTGCCTGATGAAGAAGAAACGCCGGAACAAACAAAACTGAAAGTGTCACCCGAAAACAAACTCTATGAAATAGGCGCCCGGGGTCAGCATACCCAGGGAAAAGCCACCCTGGCCGGCTATGTACGCGATGCCAAAAGCGGCGAGCCCATCATCGGTGCTTCCGTCTACATCGATACGCCTTCCATCGGGGTCATCACCGACCAGTTCGGTTATTATGCGCTTACCCTGCCCCGTGGGCGTCACCTGCTCAAAATAAGCAGCGCCGGCATGAAAGACACCAAACGCCAGGTCGTCGTGTACTCCGACGGAAAACTGGTCATCGAAATGCAGGAATTTGTGTCCAGCCTGAAAGCGGTGATCGTTTCCGCCGAAAAAGCGTCCAATACCAAAAGCCTGCAAATGGGGGTGAGCCGGCTCACGATCAAAACCATCAAACAGGTCCCGGTCGTGTTCGGCGAGGCCGATATATTGAAAGTGGTGCTTACCCTGCCCGGGGTCACTTCGGTGGGAGAGGCGGGCAATGGCTTCAACGTGCGGGGAGGCTCCACTGATCAAAACCTGATCCTGTTCAGCGATGCGACTATTTATAATCCTTCTCACCTCTTTGGTTTCTTTACGGCCTTTAACCCCGATGTGGTAAAAGGCATTGAATTGTATAAAAGCGCCATCCCTGAAAAATACGGCGGCAGGTTATCGTCCGTCCTTGACGTGACCGCCCGCGATGGCAACAGCAAACAGTGGACCGGCAACGCCGGCATCGGGCCGCTCACCAGCAAGTTCAGCATCGAAGGACCCATTAGAAAAGAAACCACTACCTTTATCGCCGCCGTGCGCACAACCTATTCCGACTGGCTGCTGAGCGCGGTGCCGAATGGCGCGTACAAAAACAGCCGGGCCAATTTTTATGATGCCAACCTCCACATCAGCCATACCATCAATGCAAAGAATTCGCTTTACCTGACCGGCTATACCAGCGGCGATCATTTCAACCTGGACAACGACACGACCTACAATTACAGCAACCACAACGCCAATATCAAATGGAAGCATAATTTCAACAACCGCCATTACGCCCTTTTTACTACCGGCATTGACCGCTACCAGTATTCCGTGGCCGGCCACCAGAACCCTATCACCTCCTTTGATCTCGCGTTTAAGATCAACCAGGATTATTTCAGGGCCGATTTCAGCTACTCGGCCAATGCCCGTCATGTAATCAGCTATGGATTCAATACCGTGCACTACCTCTTGCAACCGGGCTCCTATACGCCCTCGGGTGCAAAATCACTGGTAGTGCCCAATATACTGCCCAATGAACAGGCGCTGGAAAGCGCACTTTACCTGGGCGACCAGTTTGCGATCACGCCAAAGTTTTCCGTCAGTGCGGGATTGCGGTATTCGGTATACAATTACCTCGGGCAGCACGATGTATACAATTATGTGCCCGGCCTGCCGAGAGAGATAGGTACTATTAAGGACACGGCCCATTATCGTGCCGGACAGGTCATCAGTACCTACAGTGCGCCCGAGATACGCTTCTCGCTCCGCTATGCCTTTTCCGACAGTGCTTCGGTTAAACTCAGCTTCAACACCCTGCAACAATACATTCACATGCTTTCCAATACCGTGTCCGTATCGCCCACGGATGTATGGAAACTAAGTGACCCGAATATAAAACCACAGCAGGGGGGCCAGCTTTCACTGGGCTATTACAAAAACTTCCGGTCCAATACCATCGAGACCTCGGTGGAAGTCTATTATAAGGAGATGCTGAACTTCCTCGATTATAAAAGCGGCGCCCAGCTATTGCTGAACCCGCATATCGAAACGGATGTCATCAATACAAGAGGCAAAGCCTATGGCATCGAATTGCTGGTGAAGAAAACAACGGGCAAAATAAACGGCTGGGTAAGCTACACGTATTCACGAACCTTTTTGCAGCAGGACGATCCCATTGCAGGCGAGTCCATCAACCACGGCGCCTGGTATCCTGCGAGCTTTGATAAGCCTCACAATGCCAACCTGATTGTCAATTACCGGTTCTCTCATCGCTACAGCCTCTCGGTGAATATGCTCTACAGCACCGGCCGGCCCATTACGCTGCCCGTGGCCGTGTTTACGCTGGGCGGTTCCAACTCCCTGCTGTATTCCGACCGCAACCAGTACCGGATACCGGATTATTTCCGCGCGGATGTGTCGTTTACGATGGAAGGCAATCATAAAGTAAAACAAAAGGCCCACAATTCATGGTCATTTGGCATTTACAATATAACGGGCAGGCAGAATGCCTATTCCGTTTATTTTGTCCAGGAAAACGGGAAGATAAAAGGTTACCAGTTGTCGATTTTCGGCACCCTTATCCCTTTTGTGACGTATAATATTAAATTTTAGCATTGGTATGTTTCATCCAGTCAGTATTAATAAACGGATAAGTTGCTTGTTAGGCTGGCTGTTACCGGCTTTGGGCGTGTTTGCCCAAACGCGGGAAACGGACAGCCTGCAACAGCGGTTCGTACAGTATCAATTGAATGCCTGGCAGGAAAAAGTGTTTGTGCATACCAATAAAACGGTTTACCTGGTGGGAGAGATTGCCTGGTTTAAAGTATACAATGTAGACGCTTACCGGCACCGGCCTTCCACGATCAGCGGTATCTGCTACGTGGAATTGATCAATAAAGAACAGCATTCCGTTTTGCAGGCAAAACTGCCCATGACCGCCGGCTGTGGCTACGGCTCGCTGATGATACCCTCGTCGATGCCCACCGGGCATTACCTCCTGCGCGCCTATACCGGCTGGATGAAAAATTTCGACCCGGCGTTTTATTTTGAACAGCCGCTTACCATCATCAATACGCTAAAAGAGCCGCCCCCGCCGCCCAAACCTGTCCCTGCCGCTTACAGCGTCCGGTTCTTTCCCGAAGGCGGTAACCTGGTGGAAGGGCTTCCGTCGAAGATTGCCTTTAAGGTCACCAATCGCCGCGGTGAAGGAGTGGCCGCCAAAGGAGTGCTTATTTCACAACGCAGGGATACCCTTGCGCAATTTGAAACGCTCCATGCCGGTATGGGCAGTTTTTTATTGGAGCCCCGAAAAGGAGATGAATACAATGCCGTCATTACAGTGGACGACACTGTGTTGGTACAACGACTCCCGGCTGTCTATACACAGGGATATACCATGACCCTTGCAGAAGCGGGCAGCGGCAGGATAGCGATAAGCGTTTTCACCAACACGCTCGAGGCGGGGCTTGTTTACCTGCTGGTACATACGCGACAACTGTTAAAAACTATTCAAAGCAACCCGGTAGCTGCCGGGAAGGCTACATTTATAATCGATAAGAACAGCCTGGGCGATGGCATTTCCCATTTCACCGTTTTCAATTCCGCCCGGCAACCGGTATGCGAGCGCCTGTATTTTAAACGGCCGGAGGAACAATTGCATATACAGGCATCGATCGATCAGCCGGAATACAACACCCGAAAAAAAGCAACGGTATCTTTGCAAACAGAAGTGAAGCCTGGTAATCCCGTGGATGCCGGCCTTTCGATGGCGGTATTCCTGCTGGATTCCCTGCAGGCGCCGCAATACACCGATATTGCCAGTTACCTCTTGCTGGTATCTGATTTAAAAGGAACCATAGAAGACCCCGGTTATTATTTTGAAAATGCCGGCCCGGATCGCGCTGCCGCTGCCGATTTGCTGATGCTTACACAGGGATGGCGAAGATTTCGCTGGGAAGACCTGTTGCAGGGGAAACACCCTTATTTTGAATTTGCTCCCGAAAAGGAAGGTGCTGTCATCAACGCGCGTATTACCGATCGCCGCACAGGGCTACCGGTCAGCAATACGATGGGCTGGCTTTCGGTGCCCGGCCTGGATTTTGTGCTTGCTACCGCCACTTCCGGTGTAAACGGCGAGCTACGATTCAATGTGAGTAATTTTTACGGCCATAATGAAATCATTGCACAAACCAATGGCCGCACCGATAGCCTGTACCGCGTGGATATCGGCAACGGATATTCGGATAAATTTTCATCTACCTTGCTGCCCGATCTATCCCTGCTGCGGCAATGGAAGAGCCTGCTGGAATATCGTGGTATAAACGTGCAGGTGG
>DASYCT010000247.1:0-4932 GCA_036500065.1 Chitinophagaceae bacterium
ATCCGTGTGGTGATTATACCTGATTCTTTATTTATACAGCTTAGTTAGTGGCCGGTTGAAAAATGGATTTGACATACGCGGTATTGGCCCCGAAATTCTTCTTGACGTTCTTTGCGTCGCTGGCATCGCGCGAACGCTCGATGACCAGCCAGCCGCTCCATTTCATTTTATCGAGTAGTTCTTTTATTTTTTTCATATCTATCTGCGGGTCGTTTTGCAGCCAGACCCCGTCCTTATTGGTGCAATGTATTTCCGCGATGCGATCCCTGCCGAGGATGGTAAGCTCTTTGTAGAGATCACGGCCAGCCGCCAGCGGATTGGAGAAGTTGAAACAGATCTTGATGGCAGGTGAACCGATGTCCCTGAGCAGTTTTACTTCGTCGGCGGCTGGCAGCGAGGTTTCGATGGCGATGACAACCCCTGCTTCCCGGGCATACTTACCCACTTCTTTGAGTCTCTCCACCACCACGGGGCGCAGTTCGGGGTTCTTGACAAGGTCGGCGCCCACACCCAGCGGCAGGAAAGCTACTTTCACATTCATCTGCTTCATGGTGTTGATACAGTCCTCGGTGGCCTTCACCGCTGTTTCGCGCGTGGCAAAGGACTGTGCATAAAAACCGGTCATGGCCAGGGAACTGATTTCAAGATTGAGTTCTTTGGCCTTGTCGAGAAACTGCTGGCGGATGCTGTCTATCGCCAGCTTATTGTCGAACGTCGGGCGAGGCCCCATGCCACCCATATCCACTTCTACCCCATCGGCCCCAATGGTTTTGGTGAGCTGGAAAGCGCCGAGCTTTTGCCGTTTGAGGATCATAAGGTCCACGACAGCTACTTTGTAGCGCTGCGTGGAAGAGGCGGTTTGCGCTTTAACACCCACCGATAAAAAGCAGGCCTGCGACAAAAAAAGGAATCCAACCAATGTCTTTATCATATATTCTATTTTATATTTCATTGAATCATTGTTACTATTTATCAGCCCCAATTGGCGCTCATTCGCATTAATTCGCGTCATTAGCGTCTGGTGATCGAATCAAATAGCTTCTCGAGCTTATCAAACCCGTGAATCGCATTGGCCGGGAGGTTCTCCCCTTTTTTACCAAATACATACATGGCCGATTCTTCTTCGATGGTCACCGGTGTTTCATCAATTTTACCGGATGCATTTTCGATGGATTTGATGTTAAGATGGAAATGCGCTGCGATGAACTCATACAGGGGGGTACGTTTATTAATCCCGAAGTCATGTCCCTCGTTGGGCAGGTGTACGTCTTTTACATTGTCCGGCTGACCGTAATAGCCATACATTTTTTTGAGATAGGGCAACTCTATTTCCGGCACATGGTCGGTCCAGTCCTTGCCATCGCTTACAACCAGCATGGGACGGGGAGCCGCCATCGCCGCGATTTCGGGGTTGTCGGTGCCGCCGCCGCAAAAATGGATGGGCATACCGCTTTCGCAGGGACAGCCGCCATACATATAGCAGGAGAGTGAAACAATCGGCGCGCTCAATTTGATACGGTCGTCCAGTGCCGTTATCAGGATCGTCTGGCTGCCGCCGCCCGAGCCGCCGCTGATGGCCACGCGGCTGGTATCGGCTTCTTTGAGCGTCAGCATATAGTCCAGTATACGGATAGCATCCAGCGCCTGGATGGTCTGGGCCAGGCTGCGGCGATGGTCTTCGTCTTTAAACTGTAATAAGGATTCCCCCCAGGCAAACAGGTCATAGCTCACGGCCATGCAGCCAAGGCGCGCCAGCGTGGCGCAGCGGTACTGGCAGTCGGGCCGGTAGCGGCATTTCTCCCAGTGGCCGTCGGGGCATAAAATCACGGGTATCTTTCCCTTGAATTTAGCGGGACGGTAAATAGAGCCGCTCACATACAAACCGGGCAGGGTTTCGATGGCGATGTTTTCGATGGTATAATCGCCCATCTTTCTCCGGCCGGTGATAATGGGAGCCGAAGCCGGTTTGGCTGGTAAGGGCGAAAGACGCAGCGCCTCGGCCAGGCATTGTTTCAGGTCCCGCTTTCTTCTTTCCCAGGAAGGCACATCGTGGTAGAGCGTCGAAAGATAATCGAGCTTTGCCTTTCCCTCTTCCACCGGCCAGCGATAGTATTCGTAATATTTGAGTTTATAGCTGCCGGGGGCTTCCTTGTTGACTTTCATGTCCAGCGGGCGCAGGATATTATCCAGCGTGGCATCGGCATCGGTGCGATAACGCCAGTCGGCATAGGGTACCGTTTTGTTCCGCACCATCGAGTCTGGGTATTTTATTTTTACCCCAAACCGTTGTTCCACTTCCGCCAATACCTGTTTCAGGGGTTTCTGGTACATACTGTCGGAATCCTGCTGCGCAATCCCACGAAGTGCGGGCATCAGCAGGAAAAGCACTATCAAACTTTTATACATCTTCATACACGCATTGATTTAATCGTTGTTACCGGAAAGTTTTACTGTTGGCAGCCCGCCCGGCCATTGACCATTGATGATCTCTTTCATTTCCAGTTGGGCAGGATCGATTTCTACGTATTTTATCCGTTCACGCCGCCAGGTGTACACAATATGTACCATGCCGTCGGCCGATTGAATCACCGATGGATAGGAATACTGGCCCACCGGCGAATCTTCCAATACCAGCGAAGCATACCAGGTCTTACCGTCTTTCGACAGCGCCACGTTGAGCGGGGTGCGCGCGCCTTTGGCGAGGTCGCCGGGCGGCAGTACGTGGTTGTAGACCAGCAACTGGCGGCCGTCTTTCAACGTTACCGCATCGGTACCCGAATTGTTATTGGGCAGGGAGGTTTTCTCCATCGGCGACCAGGTCTTTCCGTTATCGTCGGACCAGGAAGTGACCACCGCGCGGTTGCGGCTGCGGCAAAGTACCTGCAGGCGGCCACCGGGATAAAATAATACCGATGGCTGGATGGCATTCATGGTCTTGCCGTCGTTGATTGGTCCAATCCATTTCCAGGTATGGCCGGTATCGCTGGTTATTTCAAAATGCACTTTCCAGCCATCGGTTTCGGTGCTGGAAGGACAGAACAAGCTACCGTTGAGGACTACAGGCTTATTTTTTACGGGGCCGAGAAAGCCGGTGGGCAGGGCTTCCGCGGGCGACCAGCTAACGCCGTTGTCATGCGATCGCTTCATATATCCTTTCCAGGCGGCCACCTTTGGTCCTACTTTATAAAACAACAGCAGGTCGCCGCCGGGCACCTGGTACAATACGGGATTATAACAGGCATAGCGCAGCGTATCGTTCTGGATGCCGTCGGCGGCCAGCGCCGGTTCGGTCCAGCGGTCGTTGACTTTCCTGCTTACCCAGATACATACATCGGGGTATCCTTCTTTTGTTCCGCCAAACCAGGCGGCCACCAATCCCTTCGGCGTTTCCGCAATCGTGGAAGCATGGCTCTCCGGGAAAGAAGCGCGGGTAAAAATAAACTCGTCCTTTACTATCCCTTTTTTCCATTGGAAAGAGGATACGAAGGTATAATCGCCGGAACCTATTTCCAGGACGGCATTCTTGCCATCCATCTTTATGAATTTAACATCGCCGTTTAGCGGCCCGCCGTTTTCCGTTATATCCTGTTGCGATGTCGCGGGGATGTATATAACAGCCGTTGTATTGGCCGGCAGCGTGATATGCCAGTCGAAACGGCCGATGGTCTTTTTCCATTCGCTTTTGATAAGACCGTAGCGCGACTGGTAGGATGCGGTCACCTCGTTCAATCCATCCACTACCGCCGGTTGCATGACTAGTTTTTTAAACGCAGGCGCGGCATCGTCGCTTTTGATGGCGGCCAGGTCCTCGTACAGCCAACTGATCAGATCGCCGAGCAGCATCACATGATTGCCGGAATTCATCTGCGGCGCGGCGGTATTGCCGTTCCAGAGTTCCCAGATGGTGCTGGCCCCATTGTCGACCATATAACCCCAGGAGGGATACGTGCGATTGGTAGCAAGCGTGTAGGCGATATCGGAACGCTGGTAATCGGTCAGCCCGCGCATCAGCCATTCCGTGCCGATAAGCCCGGTGCTGATATGTCCCTTGCCCGCGATACGTATCTTTTCGGCAATGCGGCCGAATACGGCTTCCTCCGTGCCTTCGGGCACCATGCCAAAATACAGGGGCAGCAGGTTGGCGGTGACGGTATTATTACTGTAGCTGTTTTCCTTTGCATGAAAGAAACGCCGGTTGAACGCGGTCTTTATATTCGAGGACAGGGCTGCGAAGGCTTTTTCATCTTCGGGTTTGTTCAGCAGTTTTGCAAAACCCTCCATATAATACAGCATGCGGTAGTAATACGCCGTGGCGATCAGTATCCCATCCGTGAGCCGGGAAGAATCTTTGGCATGGATCAGTTCCTTTGATTCGGGAGGCACGCACCAGTCGCCGTATTTGTCTTTGGTCACGATATAATCCTTCATGTACCGCTGTTGCATATACGCCAGCCATTTTTTCATGGAGGCGTAATGCTTTTCCACCGGGCGGCGGTCGCCGAACTGGTGATAGAGCATATCGGCGATAATGATATAGGTGCCGGGCCAGGTCATGTTGTCGCTGTAGTAATTCCAGAATGCCGGGGCTACATCGGGGATCGAGCCTTCGGGGGTCTGGGATTGTTCAATATCGTCCAGCCATTTGGCATAGAGGTTTTCATTGTCAAACAGGAAACTCTCGCCACGCGAGCCCACGGCGCGATCGCCGAGCCAGGGCATACGCTCGTTGCGTTGCGGGCAATCGATGGGCATTCCTTTGTAGTTGGAGGCAATCCCCCACCATGTATTGCGGTAGATATGGTTGATGGTGGAATCGGAACAACTGAACTGCCCGATGGTGGCCATCTTATCGTAAACAACGTCTCCTTCAAAATCATCCACGGCAGGAGTACCGGGATAATTGCTGATTTGCACATAGCGAAACCCGTGAAA
>DASYCT010000248.1:0-9361 GCA_036500065.1 Chitinophagaceae bacterium
ATATTTCGGGTGGAGCAATATAAAATTCTCCTTCTTTTCTTTATATGTTCTTCTCAGTTCCTCCCATACAAAACATACGCGTTTATCCAGCAGTCGTTTGATCACGGGATATACGTGCGACACGTCGAGCAACTGCTGTACTTCTACCAGCCTCAGCTCCTTTTTTAATAGCAGCGCCTCCGCCACCACGAATTCGTCGTTGTCCAAATCCGTAAAATCATCTCCCCTTTCCTCGTTATAGAGTAAAATGGTTTCACTGCTTAGCTTAAAATGTGTGGGCAGCGCCGCCTGCATCACTTCGCCTTCGCTGCACAGGTAGTAACCGGCCATCCATTCCCAAAGCTGCAATTGCTGCGGGTACACAATCGGTTCGAGGTCCAGTACATTCAATATTTCCCGGGGCTCGAATGCCGTAGGCGCATTGCTGTGCAGTTTCTTTACCAGGCCGGCATATTTCTTGTTTTTCAATACCACTTCCACCCTTGCCCCCGTCACCACCTTATTGGCCAGCCGCTCCGGGACCGCCCAGGTATAGTTTTTCGGCAGGGCAAGCGGTACCAGCACCTCTGCATAGCAGGCAGGGGCCGTATAAAATAATACTTCGCTTGTATGTGTTTGTTCTTTCAATCTTCTTTTTTATACTTCCTTAATGCATCCTCCATCATCTTATAAACCCGGTCTTTCAACTCCTCCGAATCGGCCACCTGCAGCCCCTCCACGCTCACCACGGGAAGGAATACCGCCCGGCTCTTTCCCGGGGCCAGAGAAAACAGGCTGCTGTAATGCAGGCGTTTCACCGTATCGGGAAAAATAACCGGCTGCAAGGGCGTTTGTGTTTCTATGGCGATACGAAAGGCCCCGTCATAAAACGTTTTTAGTGGCTGCCCGGTTGTATTTAACATTCCTTCCGGGAAGATAAAGATGGAAATCCCTTTCCTCAGCACCGATTTTAACACTTTTACACTGCGCGCCCTGTTTTCCGCATTGCTGCGATCCACGAGCACGGCCGCCCTTCGGTACAAAAATCCAAATACCGGCAGCCGCCCCATCTCTGCATTGGCCAGCGCCCTTACCGGCCGGCGGAGGATCTTTACGAACATGGGCACATCTATATACGAAATATGATTGGCGACAAAAATGTATACGCCTTCCCGGCGGTACAGTTCCGTAGCCATCTTTTTTACCCGTATGCCCACCATAAAAAGCCATATATCCGCCCAATAGCCCGATATAAGGTAAATAAGGGTGCCGCCCCGTATCCTGCCCGCCAGCGAAACCAGCAATACCAATGGAAATATCAGCAGGAGCAACAGCGTAAACAGCAGGAACGCGTATGCAACATAAACAACCTGTATCCCTTTGATGACTGCTTTCAATTGTCGTGTTTGTGTTCATCGCCGGGGCAATGGCATTCAAAATCATGGTCGAGATCGATACAGGTCACCACTTTCGTATCATTATCGCATTGAGCAAACACGATGCGCAGGTGCTGGTGCTCCTGTTGTGTATATCCTTCCAGCGCATAGGCCGGGCAGGGTTTGCCGTCAAGTTCCGTTTTCCGGTAATTAATCTCTCCATACTGCAGGATATCCTGTACTTCTTCCGGCGTGATATGCCGGCAGTCCATGCGGCACTGCGCGTGGCGCGTATAGTCAAGATGGGGCACGCTGCGGTTGAACCCGCTGCGGGGTGGCTCTACGACCTGGGGAGACGGTTGCCGGGGGTGACTGACCGGCGCGGGCCCCCGGTGCAGGGGACGCACGATCGCCAGCAGGAGTCCCAGCCCCAGAATCAAAATAATAAGCCCGGTTCTGTTCATGGCGCCAAATATACCACAAAACCCACCCACCAGACGTCCCTACGGGACGATGGACGCCTATTGGTTTTCTCTACCCACCAGACGTCCCGATGGGACGATGGATGCCTATTGGTTTTCTCTACCCACCAGGCGTCCCGATGGGACGATAGACGCCTATTGATTTTCTCTACCCACCAGGCGTCCCGATGGGACGATGGACGCCTATTGGTTTTCTCTACCTACCAGGCGTCCCGATGGGACGATGGATGGTTGGGTGAGAAAGTCCGGTATAGTGTATCTTTGCCGCTCTTATGGCAGCAGCAAGAACAGTAGCGTTTCACACCCTGGGTTGTAAACTGAATTTTTCCGAGACCTCGGCTATTTCAAGACTTCTTGAAAACGAGGGTTTTGAGAAAAAGGAATTCGACGACCAGGCCGATGTGTATGTCATCAATACCTGCTCTGTGACCGACAATGCCGACAAAGAATGCCGCCACCTGGTGCGCCGCATCCAGCGCCGGGCCCCCGCCAGCATGGTCGTGATTACGGGCTGTTATGCCCAACTGAAACCGGCCGAGATTGCCGGCATCCCGGGCGTAGACCTCGTGTTGGGCGCTTCGGAGAAGTTTAATATCGCCCATCATCTCCGCGAGTTGAGCAAGGGCGATTTCGCCAAAATCTGTAGCTGCGATATCGATACCGTGCAGGAGTTTAATTCCTCCTTCTCCATCGACGACCGCACCCGCACCTTTTTAAAAGTGCAGGACGGTTGTGATTATAGCTGCTCTTTCTGCACCATCCCCCTGGCAAGGGGCAAAAGCAGGAGCGATACCATCGCCAACGTGGTCCGCAATGCGGAACAGCTCGCTGACCGCGGCATACAGGAAATCGTGCTTACAGGCGTCAACCTGGGCGATTTCGGCATTTCTCCCGTTCCGGGAAACGGCCTGCCCACGGGAGGATCTCAGCGGCAGGAAAGCTTCCTGGAGCTGGTAAAAGCACTCGAAACCTGCAAAGGGCCTCAGCGATACCGCATTTCATCCATCGAGCCCAACCTGCTCACGAATGCCGTCATCGAACAGGTGTCCCGCAGCGCCCGTTTTATGCCTCATTTCCATATTCCCCTTCAAAGCGGAAGTAATAAAATACTGAAGCTGATGCGAAGGCGTTACCAACGGGAATTGTATGCCGACCGGGTACAACTTATCAAGTCGCTTATGCCGCATTGTGCCATAGGCGTCGACGTAATCGTTGGTTTTCCCGACGAAACCGAAGAAGATTTCCGTGAAACCTTTGATTTTCTCCACTCACTGGATATTTCCTATCTCCATGTGTTTACCTACTCTGAACGGGACAATACCCGGGCGCTGGACATAAAACCCTCCGTCCCCATGCACATACGCAACGAGCGCAATAAAATCTTCCGCAATCTTTCTTACATGAAAATGCAATACTTTACCCAACAGCAGCAGGGAAATACACGTAAGGTATTATTTGAGAAGAGCGCAAAGAGCAGTATGATGGAAGGATATTCGGATAATTATATCCGTGTGACGGCTCCTTACCGCCCCGAATGGGTGAACAAAGTGATGGACTGGACGTTATAAATGTGGACAATTAGCATTTGACCAGGAGACTTTTTTCGCCCGTTTTTCGTTTTAAATAAAAGGAGATTTGTGTAATGGAGGAGAAGAAGAAATACCAGGTTACTATCAGTTTTGAGCTTGACGATGACCACCGACCCCTAGTTCCTGAGCACCGTACCTACATCAGCACGTTGATCAACCAGGAGGTAATCGATCATTACGCCGTAAGCCTCGAAAGCAAACGTATATGGATTACCCTGAATGCTGAAAGCAAGGAAGCGGTTGACGAATACCTGTCCCACTCCCCCCTCTTCAAATACTGGATCTATGAAATCGATGAGCTGTATGTGCTGGATGGCCTCACCTACCGCCTGCCGCATGTGCAACTAAATTAGTGAGTAGTCAACTCATCACTCACCTAATAAGCGAACATATATTTATAAAATGCCGGCACCTCTCTCAGCGTGCTTTCAATATCCATAAAAGAATAGCGGCGTGAACTGGCATTCCCCACCTGCCGAAATCCCAGCTTGCGGAGAATATATTTCGATCGTGTAATATGATAAAACTGCGATACTACTACCGCCGATGAATAATGGTACTGCCGGTTCCAGGCGATAAAATTCTTTGCCGTCAGGTAGGTATTTCGCCCGTAATTATCGGCTATCACGTTGCTGTCCGGCACGCCATGTTCCACCAGGTATTTTTTCATGGCGTCTCCTTCGGGGTATCCGCCCTCCGTGCTATCCATCGCAATACCGCCGCTGGCGAAGATTTTCTTCACCTTTCCGTCCCTGTATAGTTTGAGGGCCACATCGACCCGGCCTTCCAGCCAGGGCGAAAGACTGCCATCGGGATGCACAGCATTGCCCAGTATGATAGCTACGTCGCCCCTGTCATTCCGATCGATAAGCCCGTCGATGGTGATATAACCAATATGCAGCAGCAGCCATAGCAGCAGCAGGGCGGTTATACGGCCTGGCCATGTGTCACGGAAAAACCGCTTTAACTTATTTGACCGCATGCCAGCGCGGTTTTTGTTTCAATACTTTTTTGTACACCGGGCAGTCTTCCGTATGCGCGCCGGGCAGGTAACCGGTGCTCATCAGGAATTCGTTGACGATTTCACCGCCGGTAAACCGGAAGGTAGTTTTGAACAACTTCACCCATTCTTCTTTGCTTTTGGGATGGTGGTGGTTCAGCCAGTTCTCAAATGAGCCGTATTCCTTTTGGATTGCTCTTATACGTTTGGCATTGTCGATCACCGATTCAATCTTCAGGCGGTTCCGGATGATGCCCGCATCCTGCAGCAGTTTTTCAATCTTCTTTTCATTGTAACGGGCCACTTTGTCGATATCGAACTGGTCAAAGGCCTTGAAAAAATTCTCCTTTTTATTCAGGATGGTGGTCCAGCTCAGACCTGCCTGGTTAATTTCGAGGACCAGCCGGGCAAAAAGCTGGTTATCGTCGTGAATGGGATAGCCATATTCCTTATCGTGGTAATGAATATGCACATTTCCCTTTTCCATCCGGGTGATGACCTCACAATAAGACATAGTTTTTATTTGGCGTAAAAATAGGCGATCAAACAAAATAGCGGGGAAAAAACTATCAGTCAAGCTGTTTTATCCTGGACTTCAGGTATTCGGTCGGAGTAAGATGGAATTTTTCCCTGAAACAGGTGCTGAAATATTTGGCGTCGTTGAATCCTACCGAATAAGCAATACCTGCAATATTGGTTTCACCCGCGTCCAGGTATTGTTTGCTTCGCTGCAGGCGCATATCCCGGATAAATTCCACGAGGGTCATATTGGTAAGGCTTTTGAACTTTTTATAAAAAGTGCTGCGCGCCATGTTCATCGATTCCGCCATGAGGTCAATATTGAAATCCGGGTCTTCCATGCCGTTCTCGACAATATCTATCACCCCTTTCAAAAAAAGCTCGTCACCCGATGTAATCGAAATAGCCCGTGCACTCAGCTCGACCGTAGCTGTTTCGGCGGTCGAAAGCGTTTCAAACAATTTCTTCCGCCGGTTCAGCAGGTTGGTCAGCGACGCCATCAGCAAATCATTATTAAACGGCTTGGTCATATACAGGTCCGCTCCACATTGCAAACCTTCCACCTGGTTTTCGACCGACGACTTCGCCGAAAGCAATACAACCGGGATATGACTGGTAGTAGCATTATTTTTCAGGTGGCCGAGCATGGTGATGCCATCCATCTTTGGCATCATCACATCGCTTAAAATAAGATCGGGCACAAGCACCAGCGCCTTCTGCCAACCCTCTTCACCATTACCGGCCACTTCAACACGGAAAATAGCGCTCAGCTGGCTTCTTAAAAAGGCCTGTAATTCGAAATTATCTTCCACCAGTAAAACAAGGGGCAGCGCGGCGGCCTGTTCGCCGGCACTGGCATTTTGCAAAAAGACACCGAACGAGTCTGCTTCATCCAATACCGGGGCGCATGTTTCAGGTAAATCGACCGATTGGCACTCACCGGCAGAAAAATGCGCCTTGCTTAGCAGCAGTTCAATCATCACCGACAGCCCGTGAGCACTGTTGTTTTCAGCCCATATTTTGCCGTGGTGAAGCGCCACCATTTCCCTCGACAGCGCAAGGCCAATACCCGAACCTTTCATATTGTTACCATTAGAATGCCCTTCCTCGAAATAGAGTTCAAAAATATCTTCCAGCATTTTCTCCGGCACACCCGTTCCCTCATCGCTGACCGTAATCGTGGCAGTTCCCTTTTCCACCGAATGCGCAATGCTCACCTGTATCTGCCTGCCCCGCGGCGAAAACTTAAAGGCGTTGGCCAGCAGGTTATAGACAACAATATCTATCTTTTCGGCGTCTATAAAAATATACAGCTCATCCACGTCCGCCACAATATCGAGACCAATACTTTTCTCACGGGCTGTATCCGAAAAATATTCACCAATACGTTTTACAAACGACACAATATCCACCCGCGACAGCTTCATCGTCGCTTTCCCGCTTTGCACCTTGCGCAGATCCAGCAGCTGGTTGATAAAACGCACCATGCGGCCCGCGTTTCTCTGTACAATATCGATGTACGCTTTGCCCTGTTGCGAAAGGTTTTCCCCGCTGGCAATTTGTTGTATCGGGTTCAATATGAGGGTCAATGGCGTACGCAGCTCGTGCGAAACATTCGTAAAGAAATTCAGCTTCAGCTCCGTCATCTTTTGTTCAATGGCAATGCGTTGTCTCAGGCGAAGCATGGCCACGCCCGTTCGTCTTACCACTTCGAGGATTATCGCGCCGATCAAAATATATAACATATAGGCCCACCACGTTCGCCATGGTGGCGGCAGGATAGTGAGGGCAAGGCTCTTTACCGGCTCGTGCAGGTATCGTTCATTGTTCTGGCTTTTTACTTCAAACGTATAGTTGCCCGGGGCCAGATTATTGTAAGTGGCCCTTCGCTGCGATTGATTACTGTGCCACACAGTGTCAAAGCCTTTCAACCGGTAAACATATTCCTGTTTATTTACGGTGCGGTAATCCAGCAGCATGTAGTCGATGCTGATATTGTTCTGGTTGTACCTGAGCTGTAAAGCGCCTGTGTAATTGATATTAAATGGAAGGATCGAATCCCTGTCGCCCGAAATCCTGTTTTGATTGTTTACCTGCAGGTTGGTCAGCGCTATCCGTGTATCGATTTTATTATCGATTATCTTTTCCGGGTTAAACGACAGGTAACCGTTGACGGTACCAAACAGCAGCGTGCCGTCCTCCAGTTTGGTGCACGATGCTTCAGCATACCGCGATTTGGGCAACCCGTCGTCCGAATCATAGTTCCGGATCTGCCCTGTGATCGTGTTAAACCGGACAATACCTTTTTGGGTAGACAACCACAAATTGTCCTGCTTGTCTTCCACGCAGCTCATGAGATAATCGCTCGGCAGACCATCGCTGGTAATATAATTCCTGCACCGCAGGCCTTTGAAAATATCATTGCTCAAACACCGGCAAAGCCCTCCGCCGGAGGTTAACAGCCACATACTATGATGGCGATCCCTAAACACAAACTGCACGTCGTTGTTTCCCAGGCTTTCCCTGTCGCCCGGTATTTTACAATAGGTCACAAAGCGGTTGTTGGCGGGATCTTTACTATTGCCCCCTTCCATCACCAGCAATCCCGAGGTAGTGCCTATCCAGAGATTACCGCTTTCATCGGAGGCGATATGCCTGATCTTACTAAACGAATTTTTCGGGTATTGGCGAAATGAATTTTTTGTACTGATAAAGCTGGTACGATGATTGACCGTAACCACCTCGTTCAGCCCTTCGCCGAAGGTGCCTGCCCAGAGACGCCCCTGTTTGTCTTCGAACAGGGTATAGATATCGTTTCCGCTGATACTGTTTACATCATTTTCGTCCGCTTTATAATGGCTTATTTTATAGGTTTGCCCGCTGCTGTCGGCAGGTTCGGCCCTGAACAGGCCGTTCTGTTTGGTTCCAAGCCAGATCACTCCGTTGCGATCCTGCAATATGGAATATACCGGGCCAAATCCTTCGTGTGGTTTGTCAACGAACCGGATGGCAACCTCTTTCCCGTCTTTGCTTACATACAACCCGCCCGTTTTGGTACCAACCCATAACCTGTTCCTGCGGTCGGTACACATGCCACGTACTTCATTGTCGGACCTGAAGGATGTATTGTTCACCAGCAGGTGATGATCAAAATAGTTGTCGGGAAAAATGACCTTTTCGAGACCCGACATATCGGTACTTAGCCACAATATGCCCGATTTGTCGTAATAGTAACTGTTGATCATATTCGAAAACCGGTGCGTTTCCTGGTCGGGTCCGTCATAAAAATATTCGAAGGAATGCGTAGCATTGTTATAATAGCCGAACCCCAGGTTCTTCATCACCACCCAAACAATCCCCTTACTGTCTTCGTACACCTTTCCGCGCCCGGACTTGTACATATACAGCGCATCTTTTTGCTGCATGTACTTATGCAATGATCCGTCCGAAGGATCAAACCGGATAATGCCTTCTACTGATGGCTCCACCCACAAACAGCCCGTTCGATCTTCATACATGGCGTACACCGGTTCGCCGGTCTTAAACCCCGTTGGCGTCACCGACAGGTCGGTAATAGCAATCCGAAGCACCTGGCCCCTACCCGTAGAACAATAAATGACGGGACTTTTTTCCGACACGCATAAATTGTTCAGCTTTTCAACAGGCAACTGCCTGTGCCTGGATGTTTTTGTGACTTTGTTGTACACGACAAAAAAACCGTCCGTTGTACCGAAATAGACGTTTTGCGCGTCTTCCGCCACGGCCGCAAAGCTGAGGGTGTTATCGGCGACGCAATCAACCGCCATTCCGCTGTTGACATAGCCGCCGGTTTTATCTTTCACGAGTCGCACAAGCCCTTTAGGCGTCGCTATCCAGACCTGGCCCACATGGTCTTCGTAAAAAAAATTGATTAGGTTGGAAGGCAAAGAGCTGCCTTTGTCGAGGTTGACAGCATACCTTATATAGCGACCATCGGGCAAACTGGTGTTGGGAATAAAAAAAATACCCTGGCTGCGCGTCAATAACCAGACAGTACCCTTATCGTTTGAAACAATATGATCAAAGCTCAGCTTTTGTTGGGAAGCCTCCTTAATAATGTCCGACATAGGCAGGAACTGTTCCGTTCTTTTGTCAAACCGGTATATCTGCCTGTCATAATCCTTCAGCCATAGGTAGGAGGTTTTATCTTCCTCTATTTCATCAATCCGGTCGTTTTTCAGCTTGGACAATTCGCCCGGGTACGACTTATATCGCACAAAATCATGCCCGTCAAAGCGGTTGATGCCATCCCAGGTGCCAAACCACATAAAACCTTCGCTGTCCTTGAGAATGCTCGTTACCCGATCACTCGACAGGCCGTCTTCGGTAGTGTAATGGTCAATTTTACACCTTGGCTGCTGTCCGTAGCTCACAAGT
>DASYCT010000249.1:0-4753 GCA_036500065.1 Chitinophagaceae bacterium
ACCCGATGGAAGGCTTAATTGATTATCATCGCTAAACAGGTTGTTATGTCGTTTGAAAAGTTTACTGAACAAACCAGTAAATATCGTTTCCTTGATAAGATGGGCGTGGCGGAAATTCTTCACCATATTAATGAAGAGGATAAAACTGTACCCTATGCCGTGGAAAAGGCGATCCCCCAGATGGAAAAGCTGGTAGGCGTTATTGCGGACAAGATGCTGGCCGGCGGCCGCCTGTTTTATGTAGGCGCCGGAACCAGCGGGCGGCTGGGCATACTGGACGCCAGTGAAATTCCCCCTACCTATGGACTGCCTTTCGGGCTGGTTATCGGCCTGATTGCCGGTGGCGACGAAGCCATTCAAAAACCAGTGGAAAAGGCGGAAGACAGCAAGGAGCAGGGCTGGGAAGACCTGGAAATGCACGCGGTAAGTCAAAAAGACGTGGTTATCGGCATTGCGGCCAGTGGTACGACCCCTTATGTGATCGGCGCACTGGAAGAAAGCCGCAAGCGGGGCATTATTACCGGCTGTATCACCTGCAACCCGGGCAGCCCGCTGGCCGATGCGGCGGAATACCCGGTGGAAGTAGTGGTAGGCCCGGAATTCGTGACCGGCAGCACGCGGATGAAAAGCGGAACGGCCCAGAAACTGGTATTGAATATGATGTCTACCGCCGTGATGATACAGATAGGAAGGGTAGAGGATAATAAGATGGTCAACATGCAACTCAGCAATGAAAAACTGGTGGACCGCGGCACGAAAATGGTGATGGAAAAGCTGAACATCACCGATTATGAAAAAGCAAGAACGCTGCTGCTGCAGTTTGGAAGTGTGAAAAAAGCAGTGGATTCGGCGGGCAGATTTTAACGCTTCCGCATGCAATAAAAAATATTTGGACAAGGCACAACGAAGGCTGTAAATTGCTACAGCCTATTTTTATGCAGGACATCGAACCATTTTATAACTGGCGTCATATCTATATCAGCGAGGAAGACGAGCGCTCCCCCTTCTACGGGCGCGTGTATTCGGAATTTGAATTTTCCCAGACCATTTACAACTATTACATACATCCCCAATGGGATGATTTCGGTTCGAGGACGCTGTACCTGAAAGTGCTGATGGCGGATTATGAAGAGCATTACCTGGTGATGGAACTGATTGGCGAATGGAACGACGCGATCGAAAACGATATTATGGAACTCAAGCGCGAAGTGATCGATAAGTTCTTCGCGGAAGGCATTACCAGGTACATCCTTATCGCGGAAAACGTGCTCAATTTCCACAGCGACGGCCGCGATTATTACGAAGAATGGTTTGAAGAAGTAACCGACGAAAATGGTTGGGTAGTCATCCTCAACATGCCGGAACAAACGCAGCATGATTTTAGAAAGGCCCGGCTGAACCGTTACCTTGAATTGATGGAAATGACTAATTGGCGCACCTACAAGCCCTTTCATTTATTCAAGAAGATCGACGGCGATATCATGCAGCGGCTCGATTAACGACCGTTAGCCAGGGCAACACAGCAAAAAATCTTTTGGACGAATTCCAATTAGTTGTTACTTTTGATCCATCATGGCAATCACAAAAGCATATCGTTGGTTTTATTTTTACTTTTATTTTACCGGCAGGCCGGGATTGCTTTTGTTGAATGCAAAGTAAACAGACACTTGTAAAACAACATAGAGAATCCCGGTCAAACGACCGGGATTTTTTTTTACCTGGTCTGCAGGAACGGAACAAACAGTTTATATGAACAGCAACAGGACAAAAGACGGCGGCGCCAGGGTTTCCATCCAGGGATACGAGGGGAGTTTTCACCAGGTAGCGGCGGAACAGTTTTTCGGCGACGATGTGAAGGTGATTTGCTGTGCCACGTTCAGGGAGGTAATACGTATTGCCGGTAGTAAAAAAGAAAGCGAGGGCGGTGTAATGGCTATTGAAAATTCCATCGCCGGCAGCATCCTTCCCAATTACAATCTCCTGCAGAAAAGCAATCTCCGCGTGACCGGCGAAATTTATCTCCACATCAGTCAAAACCTGCTGGTCAATAAAGGGGTGAAACTGGAAGATATCCGCGAAGTGCATTCGCACCCGATGGCCATCCAGCAATGCCTGGAATATCTCGACAAATATGACTGGAAACTAATAGAAACGGAGGACACGGCACTCAGCGCCAAACACGTTCACCAGCACCGCAGCAAGCATATTGCCGCTATCGCCAGCCGGCGTGCGGCCGAACTGTTCGACCTGAACGTGATAGGGCCGAATATCCAGACCATGAAACATAACTATACACGCTTCCTCGTGTTGCAACGCGAAGAAGGTGCGGTACAAGTGGCCGGTGCAGACAAGGCTTCCGTTAATTTTCAAACCGATCATTCAAGGGGCAGCCTGGCAAGAGTGCTGAGCAGGATTGCCGAGGGTGGCATCAACCTGAGCAAACTGCAGAGCTTCCCGATACCGGGCAGCGACTGGAAATACAGTTTTCATGCAGATATGGAATTTGAGGGCGTAGAACAATTTAATAAAGTAATAAAAGAGATAACACCGCTGACGGAGGAATTGAAGGTGTACGGGGTGTATAAGAAGGGGAAGACGGTATAACAGCTTATAAAAACAAACATGCAAACAGCAAAACGACTGGAAGGTATCGGCGAATATTATTTCTCGACCAAGCTGCGGGAAATAGAGGAGCTTAATAAACAGGGGAAGAACATTATCAACCTGGGTATTGGCAGTCCCGATTTGCCCCCGCAACCGGAGGTGATAAAGGTATTGCAGGAAGAAAGCGCCAAACCTAACGTGCATGCTTACCAGGGTTATAAGGGTTCGCCCATATTGCGCGGGGCCATTAGCAACTGGTACAAGACATGGTACAAGGTGGACCTGAATCCCGATACCGAAATCCTGCCGCTGATCGGCAGCAAGGAAGGCATTATGCATATTTGCATGACCTATCTCAATGAAGGCGATGAGGTGTTGATTCCCAATCCCGGTTACCCTACTTATACCAGCGCCGTAAAACTGGCCGGGGGTGTTCCGGTGCCCTATGTACTTACGGAAAAGAACAACTGGGAACCTGATTTTGCCGCTTTGGAGCAACGCGGATTGGACAGGGTAAAACTGATGTGGGTGAACTACCCGCAGATGCCTACCGGGCAGTTGCCCAGCACGGCCTTATTTGAAAAGCTGGTGGCGTTTGGAAAGAAACACGATATACTGATCTGTCATGATAATCCTTACAGTTTTATCCTCAATGATTCGCCGGCGAGCCTGTTGTCGGTAGCCGGGGCAAAGGAGGTAGTAATAGAGCTGAACTCCTTGAGCAAATCGCAGAATATGGCGGGTTGGCGTGTGGGCATGCTGTGCGGGGCCAAAGATCGTATCGACGAGATACTACGGTTTAAAAGCAATATGGACAGCGGTATGTTCCTGCCGGTGCAACTGGCGGCGGCAAAAGCACTCGCCGCGGGGAAAGACTGGTATGACAGCGTGAATGCCGTGTCCCGGAAGCGAAGGGATAAAGTGGTGGAGTTATTGCAATTGCTGGATTGCCGTTTTTCTACGGAGCAGGCGGGCATGTTCATGTGGGCGAAGATACCGTCGAACTATAAAAGCGGGTATGCGTTGAGCGATGATATATTATACAATGCAGCGGTATTTATTACTCCCGGCGGCATTTTCGGCAGTGCCGGGGATGATTATATACGGGTGAGCCTGTGCAGCACGGAAACAAAGTTGCAGGAGAGCATCGACCGGGTAAAAACCTTTTTAAAAAAATAAACGAACACAGGTTCCATGTTTAATACGGTTACCATCGTTGGCGTCGGTCTTATCAGCGGGTCTTTCAGCCTGGCGCTGAAAGACAAGGGGCTGGTAAAAAAAGTAATCGGCGTAAGCCGTTCGGAAGCCAGTGCGAAGAAAGCACTGGAACTGGGTTTGATTGATGAAGCATTGCCGCTCAAAGAAGCGGTGCTGCAAAGCGATCTTATTTATGTGGCGATACCCGTAGACGCCACGTTGCCGGTGATGCAAACCATTATGGATTTGATAACCGACAAACAAATAGTGGCCGATGCCGGTTCCACGAAACATGCGTTGTGCAGCATGCTGGCCGATCACCCGATGCGCGGCCGCTTTGTAGCCACGCACCCGATGTGGGGGACCGAATACAGTGGGCCGGAGGCAGCGGTACATGACGCGTTTGCCGGTCGCGCCTGCGTGATTTGCGAAAAGGAAAAATCAGGTAAGGATGCCGTAGAGACGATGGAGCAATTGTACCGAACTATCGGCATGCACCTCGTGTATATGAATGCCGACAGCCATGATATGCACGCGGCTTATGTAAGTCATATCGCGCATATCACTTCTTTTGCACTGGCCAATACCGTACTGGAAAAGGAAAAGGAAGAAGACGCCATATTCGAACTGGCGGGTGGTGGTTTTGAAAGCACGGTACGGCTGGCAAAAAGCAGCCCGGCCATGTGGGTGCCGGTATTTATGCAAAACCGGGAGCATGTGCTGGACGTATTGAACGAGCACATCACCCAATTACGCAAATTCAAAGCCTGTCTCGAAAAAGAGAACGTCGAATATTTACAGGAACTCATCGAGAGCGCGAATAAAATAAAGAGAATAATTAAATAATGTGGAAATGTGGTAAATGCGAAAGTGTGAAGAATGTGGAAATGTGAAAGTGTGAGGAATGTGGTAAATGTGAAAGTGTGAAGAATGTGGAAATGTGAAAGTGTGA